>JAUNSH010000020.1:24172-47229 GCA_030539285.1 Eubacteriales bacterium | reverse complement strand
CTGACGCAATTCAGACCGGAAAGATTTAAAGTTTTTAATCAGGTTTTAGTATAAAACCCTCCGGTGTAAACCGGAGGGTATCGCTTTTTATACTGATATTCAATTAAAATGATCATAATGAGACGGGCATCTGTGATTTTCTATCTCGAAAATCACAGATGCGGCAACGCCGTTAGGCGGTGCCTTATTGATTAAAATAAAACATTTTAATCAATAAACAGTATTACTTTTTCTGGCCGTAGTAGGCATTGGGGCCGTGCTTGCGCAGATAGTGCTTGTCCTGCACCCGCTGAGGGGTGGGGGCGGCGTCGGGGTCAACCAGACGGGTGAAGATCGCCATTTTGGCGACTTCCTCCAGAACTACCGCGTGATAGACGGCCTGGGCCGGGTCCTTGCCCCAGGTGAAGGGGCCGTGGCTGTGGCAGATGACGGCGGGCACCGCTACGGGATCGATGTTCCGGTCCCGGAAGGTCTCGATGATGACGGTGCCGGTGCCCTTCTCGTAGTCCTCGTCCAGTTCCGCCTGGGTCAGATGCCGGGCGCAGGGGATGGGGCCGTAGAAGTAGTCGGCGTGGGTGGTGCCGTAGCTGGGGATGTCCTTGCCGGCCTGTGCCCAGCCAACAGCGTAGGGGCTGTGGGTATGGACGATGCCGCCCAGCTGGGGGAAGGCCTTGTACAGCTCGATGTGGGTCTTGGTGTCGCTGCTGGGATTCAGGTCACCCTCCACGATGTTGCCGTCCATGTCCACGACGACCATCATTTCGGGGGTCAGATCCTCATATTCCACACCGCTGGGCTTAATGACCATCAGGCCGGACGCCCGGTCGATGCCGGATACGTTGCCCCAGGTGCAGACAACCAGATTCTTCCGGGGCAGCTCCATGTTGGCTTCATATACTTTCTTTTTCAGTTCTTCAAGCATACGATACTCCTTTACACAATCAGGAAAGTTTTCCGCTTTGCAGGCGGGAGGGTCTGTGACCCTCCCCTGCGGTTCCATTAAACCTTCAGCTTCCAGGCCAGATCATTCAGGAACAGCTCCTTCTCCAGAGCCTCCTGGGTGGTGTCCTTGGTGATGTGGACGAACTCAATGTCCATCATCCGTGCCCAGTCCTTCATCTGCTCGGCAGTCACGTCATAGCTCAGCACAGTGTGGTGGGCGCCGCCGGCGGTGATCCAGCACTCCACGCCCTCGGTCAGGCTGGGTTCGGCCTGCCACATGACCCGGGCCACGGGCAGGTTGGGCATGGGCATAATGGGCTTGACACAGTGGATATCCTGGCAGATCAGGCGCAGGCGGCCGCCCATATCGATGAGGGACACCACGATGGCGTCGCCCTCCTTGCCCTCGAAGACCAGACGGGCGGGATCCTTCTCGTTCATGCCGATGCCCAGGTGATGGGTCTCAATCCGGGGCTTGTCACCTGCCAGGCTGGGGCAGACCTCCAGCATATGGGCACCCAGAGAGTACTCCTGGCCCTCCACCAGATGATAGGTGTAGTCCTCCATGAAAGCGGAAGCGCCGTTGCCGCCCTCGCCCATGGCCTTCATGATGGCGGTCATGGCGGAGACCTTCCAGTCGCCCTCGCCGCCGTAGCCGTAGCCCTGCGCCATCAGGTGCTGGGAGGCCAGACCGGGCAGCTGCTCCATGCCGTACAGATCCTGGAAGGTGTTGGAGAAAGCCTTGCAGCCTTCCGCGTCCAGCATCTTCTTCATGGCGATCTCTTCCTTGGCCTGATAGCGGATGGCGGCCATGTTGTCGGTGGCAATGTCGTAGCTGGCCTTGTAGGTTTCAACCAGCGCGTCGATCTCCTCCTCGGTCACCGCGTTCATGACCTTCACCAGATCGCCGACAGCCCAGGTGTTGACCTGCCAGCCCAGCTTGGTCTGGACTTCCACCTTGTCGCCCTCGGTGACGGCGACTTCCCGCATATTGTCGCCGAAGCGCATGACCTTCATGCCCTTGGACACAGCGACACCGACAGCGGCCTTCATCCAGTCGCCCAGACGCTTGTGGACCTTGGCATCCTGCCAGTAACCGGCGATGACCTTCCGGGGCATTCTCAGCCGGGCGCCGATGAAGCCATGCTCCCGGTCACCGTGGGCGGCCTGGTTCAGATTCATGAAGTCCATGTCGATCTCCTCGTTGGGGATCTCCTTGTTGTACTGGGTTGCCAGATGGCACCAGGGCTTCTGCAGATTCACCAGACCGTTGATCCACATTTTGGAGGGGGAGAAGGTGTGACACCAGGTGATGATGCCGGCGCAGGAGTCGTCATAGTTGGCTTCCTTGACCACGTCGGCGATCTCCTTGTTGGTCTTGGCGGTGACCTTGTAGACCAGAGGATAGGGCAGGACTTCGCTGAGCTTGGCGGCCATTTCCTCGGCCCGCTTGGCTACGGTGTCCAGAACCTCGGGGCCGTACAGGAACTGAGAGCCTACAACAAACCAGAAAGAATATTTCATGTGAATTTATCTCCTTTTAGATAGAATTGACAGCTTCGCGCTCTACTTTGAGCAGACCGCGGTACTGCTTGAGATACTGATTGAAGCCTTCCACGTCCGCGGCATCGGGAGCCACGGTGCTGCCCTTCACACCGGCGTAGACCTTGGTGTTCAGGTAGTCCTCGAGAGTCTCGCCCTCGGACTTGCGCAGCATGTAGGAGGCCAGCAAAGCCATGCCGTAGGGGCCGCCCTCACCGGCAGTCTCCATGCAGGTCACAGGGGCGTTGCAGGCGGCAGCCATGTACTTCTGGCCCACAACGGGGGTCTTGAACAGGCCGCCGTGACCGGTCAGGCTGTCGATGGCCACGTGCTCCTCCGCCAGAATGTCCATGCCGATCTTCAGGGTGGCCATGGTGGAGTAGAGCTGGGCGCGGAAGAAGTTGGCAAGGGTAAAGGTAGAGTCGGGACGGCGGGCAACCAGGGGACGGCCCGCGTCCATGTGGGTCACGCCTTCGCCTGCCATGTAGTTGCACACCAGCACACCGCCGCAGTCGGAGTCGCCTTCCAGAGAGTGCTGGTACAGCTTGGTGTACAGCTCGCCGGTGGAGGGGGTGGCTCCAAACAGGGCGGCAGTCTCCTTGAGGACGCCCACCCAGGCGTTGGTATCGTTAGTGCAGTTGTTGCAGTGGACCATGGCCACGGGCTTGCCGGTGGGAGTGGTCACCATGTCGATCTCCTCATAGACCTTGCTCAGGTTCTTTTCCAGAACCACCATGGAGAAGATAGAGGTGCCGGCGGAGACGTTGCCGGTTCTGGGGGCCACGGCGTTGGTGGCGGTCATGCCGGTGCCTGCGTCGCCCTCGGGGGGAGCCACGGGAATGCCGGCGGGCAGGAGGTTATCCAGCTTCGCGGCGCCCACGGCAGTCAGGGTCCCGGCGTTTTCACCGGCCACCAGCACGGCGGGCAGCACCTCACGGACGTTCCAGGGCAGGCCCCGGGGAGCCAGCATTTCCTCGATTTTCGCCAGCATTTTCTCGTCGTAGCAGTTCTTCTCACTGTCGATGGGGAACATACCGGAGGCTTCGCCGATGCCCAGAGCGTTGACGCCGGTGAGCATGAAGTGGACATAGCCTGCCAGCGTGGTGATGTGGCGGATCTGGGGAACGTGGGGTTCACCATTCAGCACCGCCTGATACAGATGGGCGATAGACCAGCGCTGGGGGATGTTAAAGCCAAACGCTTCCGTCAGCTGGGCAGCCGCGTCGGCGGTAATGGTGTTCTGCCAGGTGCGGAAGGGCACCAGCAGATTCCAGTTTTCGTCAAAGGCAAGGTAGCCGTGCATCATGGCGGAAACGCCCATGGCGGCTATATTTTCCCGGTTCTCCACACCGGAAATGGCGGTTTTCAGGCCCTTCCAGACTTCGTCCAGGGAGTAGGTCCAGATGCCGTCCACAAACGCGCTTTTCCAAGTGTAATCGCCGGAGGAAACGGGATTGTGGTTTGCGTCGATGGCAACGGCCTTGATGCGGGTGGAGCCCAGCTCAAGACCCAGAACAGTTTCATTCTTCATGGGATTCTTCCTCATTTATTTCAGATTCCCCGTCATCGGGGGGAGTCGGCCCGGTGTATTCACAGCGGCTGATTTTCAGCAGAGTGTGCAGTACCAGCACCGCGCCCACCAGCGCGAAAAACACAGCCATCAGAATATAAATGGTATTTCCGTCCGCGGTGCCCAGCAGGCTCCACGCCAGATACAATAAATAACCGCCTCCCAAAAGTCTCAGGATCAGGGAGATCTGGGATGGATTGCCGGTTCCGTTCATAAAAAATACCTACCTTTTTTGGGGACCCGGAATGGCGGGGCCATTCCGGGTCAGGATCAGTGATTAGCCCTTCTTGCGCTTGCTGACCAGGTCAACGGTAACGGCGCCCAGCAGCACCATGCCCTTGACGATCTTCTGGACGTTGGTGTCGTAGCCGGCCAGGGACATGCCGTTGTTCAGAATGCCCATGATGAAGGCGCCGACGACTGCGCCGATGATGGTGCCCACGCCGCCGGAGGTGGCAGCGCCGCCGATGTAGCAGGAGGCGATGGCGTCCATTTCGAAGGAGTCACCGGCCTTGGGGGTAGCGGACTGGTTACGGGCGGACAGGACGATACCGGCGACACCGGCCAGCAGGCCCATGTTGGCGTAGACCCAGAAGAAGACCTTCTTGGTGTTGATACCGGACAGCCGTGCGGCCTTGGCGTTGCCGCCCATGGCGTAGATCTGACGGCCGGCTACGGTGTTGGTGGTGATGAAGTGGTAGATGCCGACCAGCAGGGCCATCAGAACCAGAACCACGGGGATGCCGTTGTAGTTAGCCAGCTTCCAGAAGAAGAAGCAGACGATGCCGATGATGACGGCGTCCTTCACGACCAGCTGCCAGGTGGGGGCGGTGGGCAGGCCGTGCTTCTTGGCGGTGGAGATGCTCTTCAGCTCAGCCAGGATGATGAGAACGGAGATGACGGCAGCCACGATCAGGCAGATCAGGTCAACGCCGCCGAAAATCTTGATAGTGGGCAGGAAGCCGGTGCCGATCCAGTTGTAGCTGGCGGGCAGGGGGCCCTTGGTCTGGGCCTTCAGGATGACGTAGCACAGGCCGCGGCCCATCAGCATGGTGGCCAGGGTGACGATGAAGGGGGGAATCTCCAGCTCGGAGACGAAGAAGCCGACGAACACGCCGAAGGCAGCGCCCACAGCCAGAGCGGCCAGCATGGCAAGAGGCGTGCTGACGCCGAAGTCAACGATCAGGGTACCGGCCACAGCGCCGCAGGAAGCGACCACGGAGCCGACGCCCAGGTCGACGTTGCCGGTCAGAACACACAGCAGCATACCGACGGCCAGGATGACCACGTAGCCGTTCTGCATGATCAGGTTGTTGATGTTCATGGGGGTCAGGTTCTTGCCCCCGGTCAGGATCGCAAAGAAAACGAAAACGACGACCAGCATGATCATCATGCCGTACTGTCTCATGTTCAGGCTCGTCTTTTTGGTGGTCTTGTTGCTCATGCTTCAACCTCTTCCTTTCTGTTGTGGGCCATAATGCAGGCCATGATGGCCTCCTGGGTGATCTCGTCGCCCTTCAGCTCGCCGGCGATCTCGCCCTCATTGATGACGTAGGTGCGGTCGCAGGTACCGATGATCTCGGGCATTTCGGAGGAAATAACAACCACTGCCTTGCCGGCCTTGGCCAGCTCGTTGATAACGCAGTAGATTTCGTACTTGGCGCCGACGTCGATACCACGGGTCGGCTCGTCAAGGATCAGAACGTCAGGCTCAGTGAGCATCCACTTTGCCAGAACCACCTTCTGCTGGTTGCCGCCGGACAGGGAGCCGACGGTCTGGTCGATGGAGTTGGTTTTGACGTTGATCTTGGTGCGGTATTCCTCGGAACGAACCGCCTCCAGATTGTGATCCACCACGCCTTTTTTGGAGAAGAACTCCCGCAGAGCGGACAGGGTCATGTTGAATTTGATGCTGTCGATGAGCACCAGACCATAGGTCTTCCGATCCTCGGACACATAGGCCATGCGGTGCTTGATCGCGGTGCGGACGTCCTTCAGATCCACTTTCTCACCGTTGATGAGGATGTCGCCGGAGATCTTCTGACCGTAGCTGCGGCCGAAGAGGCTCATTGCCAGCTCGGTACGGCCCGCGCCCATCAGGCCCGCCAAGCCTACGACCTCACCGGCCCGAACCTGGATGTTGATATCCTTCAGCATTTGACGGTTCGCGTCGTCAGGATGGAAGACGTTCCAGTTCTTGACCTCAAGGATCACGTCGCCGATGGGACAGTCCTCCCGCTTGGGATAGCGGTTGGTCAGCTCACGGCCAACCATGCCCTTGATGATCCGCTCTTCGGAGAAGTCGTCCTTGCCCTTTTCCAGGGTTTCGATGGACTTGCCGTCGCGGATGATGGTGATGGAGTCAGCGACGTAGCTGATCTCGTTGAGCTTGTGGGAGATGATGATGCAGGTGATGCCCTGAGCCTTCAGCTGGAGCATCAGTTCCAGCAGCTGCGCGGATTCCCGGTCGTTCAGGGCGGCGGTAGGCTCGTCCAGGATCAAGAGGTTCGTGTCCTTGCCCAGTGCCTTGGCAATTTCGATGAGCTGCTGCTTGCCGACGCCCAGGGTGTTCACGGGAACGTTGACGTTCTCGTTCTCCATGCCCACCCGCTTCAGAAGCTCCTGTGCCTGCTTCCGGGTCTCGGTCCAGTCGATGACACCGGGGGCGCTCTTACGCTCGTTGCCCAGGAACACGTTCTCGGCGATAGACAGGTAGGGGCTGAGAGCCAGCTCCTGATGGATGATAACGATGCCCTTGGCCTCACTGTCGCGGAGGTTGCGGAATTTGCAGATTTCCCCGTTGTAGACGATGTCGCCGGTGTAAGTACCAAAGGGATAGGTGCCGGACAGGACGTTCATCAGGGTGGACTTACCCGCGCCGTTCTCGCCGCAGATAGCCATGATCTCGCCCTTTTTCACCTTCAGATTGACATCATCCAGTGCTTTGACCCCGGAGAACTCTTTGGTAATGTGGTTCATTTCCAAGATATATTCTGACATTCTTTCGACTCCTTTTTGCCGCCGCCTGCGGCGGTGTTTCTCGAGGGGGTGCTGTTCTAAAGATAAGAGGCGGCGGCAAAGCCGCCGCCTCTTGCGGAAATGTGAGATTAGCCGGCCAGCTCCTCAGCGGTGTAGTAGCCGCCGCCGATCAGCAGCTCCTCGTAGTTGCTCTGGTCAACAGCCACGGGGGTGCACAGGTAGGAGGGAACGGTGATGACGTTGTTGTTGTAGGTGGTGGTATCGTTGATCTCGGGCTCGGTGCCGTTCAGAACAGCCTCGATCATGCCGACGCACTTCTCAGCCAGCAGACGGGTGTCCTTGTAGATGGACATGGTCTGGTAACCGGCAATGATGTTCTTGGAAGCCATCAGCTCGGCGTCCTGGCCGGTGATCAGGGGCCAGTTCTCCAGAGTGTAGCCGGCGCCTTCCAGAGCAGAGCGGCAGCCGTAGGCGAAGCCGTCGAAAGCGGTAGCGCAGATGTCCAGATCCTCGTCAGCGTAGAAGCCGGACAGGTAGTTCTCACACCACTGCTGAGCGGTCTCCTGAGACCAACGCAGGATGCAGGTGTCCTCGAAGGAGGTACGGCCGGTCTTGCAGACCAGGGTGCCGTTGTCCAGGTAGGGCTGCAGAACCTTCATCAGGCCTCTGTGCAGCAGGACGGCGTTGTTGTCGTCGGGGGAGCCCATGAAGAACTCGATGGTGTAGGTTTCGGTGGTGTTGGCCAGATCCTTGGCCTTCTCGATGTACTCACCGATGGCCCGGCCCACGCCCTCGTTATCGAAGGAAGCGTAGTAGGAAACGGCGTCGGTGTCCATCAGCAGACGGTCGTAAGCGATGATGGGGATGCCGGCCTGCTTGGCCTGAGCCTCAACACCGGTCAGAGCGCCGGAGTCGATGGCGGCGATAACCAGAACGTCAACCTTCTGGGAAATCATGTTCTCGATCTGGGAGACCTGAGCCTGAACGTCGTCCTCAGCGTACTGCAGAACAACATTGTAGCCCTTCTCTTCCAGCTGAGCCTTCATGTTGCCGCCGTCCTTGATCCAGCGTTCGGAGGACTGAGTGGGCATTGCGATGCCGACAGTCTTGCCGCCCTTCTGGGCGCCGCCGTTGCCGCCGCAGGCTGCCAGAGACAGGACCATCATCACGGCGAGAACCAGTGCAATAATCTTCTTCATTGATTCATACTCCTTACAATTTTTTCGCCGGTTTTGTTGTCCGGCTTTATGCACCAAGTATACACCCGGAAAATGGTCCTTGTCAAGAATTGGTATGTTTTTTCTTTATTTTCGTATAGTTGGACAATACAAATTTTTTTGTTTATGGAAAATTTACGAACATAATTTGCGTTATTTATCAATATCAATTCAAATTCATTGATAAAATGATAGAATATAAAATAAATGTACCAAAACAAACTATTTGTTTCCGGACTGGCTTTCAAAAGACCTCTTGACATATTTCACAAACAAGCGGCTTTCAGGGCAACGTCTTTCGGCGGTTTGCAGGATGCGTTTTAAATATTTTCTGGAATCCTGCACAAAGCGGCAGATATGATCGGCGAAACCTGCGGAAAAGCTCTGCGAAATAAATACAAATTATTTAAATGGTGCTGCAAAAATAAATACAAATTTCGACTTTTTCCGAGTTGCACGTATTTTGAACATTTACAAAAATTATGTTAGTTTTTCCAGAAAAATGTGATATAGTAACAGGGAATTTGAATCCGGGGTGAGAATCTATGTCCGCCAAATACATTCAGATGGCCAATGCCCTCAGGGCCGCCATCGCAGAAGGAGAATACAAGGCTGCCAGCCGCCTGCCCACAGAGCAGCAGCTCATGCAGCAGTTTGGTGTCAGCCGACAGACAGTGCGCAATGCCCTCGAGATCCTGACCAAGGAGGGGTTGATCTCCCGCCGTCAGGGCAGCGGTACTGTCGTGCTGGAGCAGAAGCCAAAGTCCGAGAACAACACCATCGCCATCGTCATCAGCTTTGCCAACAGCTATATTTTCCCCTCACTGCTGATGGATGCCCAGCAGGTCCTGCTGGAAAATGGCTTTTCCGCGCTGGTCTACGGCACTGACAACCAGTTTGAGAAGGAGCGGAAAATATTGCTCCAGCTGCTGGAGCACCCAGTGCGGGGCATGATCGTGGAGGGCACCAAGTCGGCCCTGCCCAATCCCAATCTGGATCTGTACCGGCAGCTCCGGGATTCCGGCGTGCCCATGGTGTTCCTGCACAGCTGCTACCCAGAGCTGTCCGCCCCGGTGATCCGGGACGATGATGAAAGCGGCGGATATCTGGCTGCCCAGCATCTGCTGCAAAAGGGGCACACCAGAATGGGCGGCATCTTCAAAATGGATGACCGGCAGGGGATCCTGCGCTTTTCCGGCGTGATGCACGCGCTGCGGGACGCGGAGATTTCCTTTCAGGAGGAAAGCGTATTCTGGTTTGACACCAATCAGCGGGTGGCGCTGGTGGAGCATGGCACCACCGGCTGGCTGGAGGATTACGCGTCCCAGCTGGCCCAGAACTGCACCGCTGTGATCTGTTATAACGATGAGATCGCCTACCGGCTGCTGGATATCCTGCTGCACGCCGGGGTGCGGGTGCCCCAGCAGCTGGCCATCATCAGCTTCGACAACAGTCATTACAGCAGCCTCGGTGCTGTGGGACTGACCAGCCTGGCCCCTGACCCGGGAAAGCTCGGCTCCCTTTCGGCTCAGGCCATTCTTGAGCTGGTTCGGGGCAGAATGGCCCAGAGCCAGAAGCTGCCCTGGAAGCTGGTGACCCGGAAGAGCACCTGAGATGACTGTTTTATAGGGAGGACGTTTGTCCTCTGCACAAAATACAGCTTGCTTTTCTTCCTTTCTTTTGTGGTTTCGCCGAAATTCCGCCGGGCCTATTGACACTGACCGGTTGGAAACGGTATACTTTTGCCATTATACGGCAGGGACGTCGTACCCTTCAGGGGGTTACGGCGTCCTTTTTTACATTTTTATAGAAAAGAGGAAACCATATGTTGGACGTCATCACCCAAGTCAACTCTACCCTCAACGGCATCGTCTGGGGCTGGCCGGCCCTGATATTGCTGGCCTTCGTGGGCGTACTCACCACCTGCATCACCAAGTGCTTCCAGATCAGCCACTTCGGCCACTGGATGAAAAACACCATCG
The DNA here is from genome assembly GCA_030539285.1 of Eubacteriales bacterium. Classification (GTDB taxonomy): domain Bacteria; phylum Bacillota; class Clostridia; order Oscillospirales; family Oscillospiraceae; genus Faecousia. The sequence continues at coordinate 36,997 of JAUNSH010000020.1, read as the reverse complement.
GCGCGATTTTTAAGGACAGCAAAGTGACCTCCCACACGCAGGACCGCTCCATCTCCCAGTTCCAGAGCTTGTGCACCGCCCTTGCGGCTACTGTGGGCACCGGCAACATCGTGGGCGTGGCGGGCGCCATCCTAGTAGGCGGCCCCGGCGCGGTGTTCTGGATGTGGCTCATCGCCTTCTTCGGCATGATGACCAACTACTCCGAAAACGTGCTGGGCATCTTCTACCGCCAGAAGAATGAGCAGGGCGAGTGGTGCGGCGGTGCCATGTACTACCTGCGGGACGGCCTGGGCGCGAAAAAGGGCTGCAAGCAGATCGGCGCCATCCTTGCGGCGGCCTTCTCTCTGTTCTGCTTCCTGGCTTCCTTCGGCATCGGCAACATGACCCAGGTCAACTCCATCTCCGGCAACATGGAAGCCGTGTTCGGCGTGCCAACCTGGATCTCCGGCATCGTCATTCTGATCCTGTGCGCCCTGGTCATCGTGGGCGGCCTGAAGCGTATCGCTACCGTCACCGAAAAGATCGTTCCCTTCATGGTGGTGGTCTATATGCTTGGCACCATCGCTATTCTGGTCATGAACATCAAAATGGTTCCCGCTGTGTTCGGCGCGATCTTCAAGGGGGCCTTTGCCTTTAAAGCTGCCGGCGGCGGCATCGTGGGCTACGGCATGAAGCTGGCCATCGAGCAGGGCATGAAGCGGGGCGTCTTCTCCAACGAGGCGGGCCTTGGCTCCTCCGTCATGGTGCACTCCAACTCCAACGTCAAGGAGCCTGTCCGGCAGGGCATGTGGGGCATCTTTGAAGTCTTCGCCGACACCATGATCGTGTGCACCCTCACCGCCTTCGCCGTTCTGTCCTCCGGGCTGGTGGATCTGGAGACCGGCGTTGCGGCGGCGGAGTACGGCGGCGTGGCCCTGACCAAGGCCAACGTGGTCAGCACCGTGTTCACCATGTACTTTGGCAAGCTGGGCGGCGCTTTCGTGGCCATCGCCATCATGCTCTTCGCCTACTCCACCGTCCTGGGCTGGAGCCACTACGGTTCCAAAGCCTGCGAGTACCTCTTCGGCACCAAGTCCACCATCGTCTACCGGGTGATCTTCGTCATCGCCACCTTCGGCGGCGCGGTGATGGGCGAGAACCTGGCCTGGGACATTGCCGACACCCTCAACGGCATGATGATGATCCCCAACCTCATCGGTGTCATTGTCCTGTCTCCCATCGTGTACAAGATCACAAAGAATTATGTAAACCGCAAGATCAGGAAGCAGGACGAGGAGCCTATGCTCTCCAACTTCGATTCCATTCAGCAAGAAGCCGCCGCCGCTGTGAAAGACGGCGCGGAATAAGAAACAACGCCTGCGCGGGAAATCCCTGCGCAGGCGTTTTCACTATGGTTTCTTTGTCAGGAGGAATGCGTCCGTTTTCTTTTCACATTTCCACTGTCCTAAATATTCCACATTGTATGTGCTGGCGTAGTCAGAAGACGGTGTGTCTCCCACATCTAACAACATGACAGCACGATCCACATTGGCGTAATTCAGATCATCGATCGATATCCAATTGGGATACGGATTTGCGGCTTGTAAAAAATCATCGGAGTATATGGGTATTTCAGTGACGTAATATCCGAGAGTACCGAAGACATGCAGCTGATCCACAACGATATACGCGTCCACATCATGATATTCTTTTATGGGTAGATAATTTTGATTTGTATGCTTTGAATATACGGTAAAGCCATAATTGCTGATGCCGCCCATTAACACAACGCACAAAACTCCACAAAATAACGTGTCATTATTTGCTTTACCCAACACGATGGCCATAAATGTCACAAGAAGAGGAACTGAAGGGGCAAGATAGCGGATGATAAACACAGGCCTTACAAGAATGGACGCTACCACGCCGACAGTCAGCGTTCCCACTGGAATGAGGAGACAGCAAATACACAGAATAATCTCTCTTTTTTCTTTGCTCCGTAAAGTCCACACGAAACATGCAAGATAGGCTACCGAGAAAAGCAGTGAATAAAGAACAGATGCTCCTGCGGGAAAACCTGGAAGTCCGAAAAGCCCGTCCAGATAGCCCAATAGCGTACGTACCGTTATTTCTCCAATCCAGTATTCATTATTTACCTTGTACACAAGCTGATTGATAAAGGATGAAAGCCATGGCGCATATAAAATAATCGAAATCACAACGGACAGCAGCCATTTCTTTATCAGCAGGCTATCTTTGCTTGCTGCGATAGCAAACAACAACAATCCGTAAATCATGCAGATTGAGACAAAGGCAAAGTAATGGGAATATGCGGCCAAAACACCGGAAACGACCAGACCGGTCATGTCTTTCCAACGACCATGTTCCAACCAGAAGCGGTACGCAAAGACGGCGCAGGCAAAGACACAGGCGGATGCCAGTGAGTACATTCTGACTTCGACACTGTAAGACATAGCAAACGGAAAGCAAAAAAACATAACCATAAACAAGATGGCCGTTTTTTCATTAAAGTATTTTTTAATCTGGATTCCGCCAAAAATGAGTATGAACAGATAGGGTAGTATGGACGCAATTTGGGCAGCCAGCAAACTGTAGTGAAAGGGGGCGGTGAGTATTTTTAAGTACCAATAGTATATGGGGGGATGCACATCAGCCGCAGTGATCGTCCATATTTCCGAAAAGGAGTGTTTAACCATAGCGAATGAGTAAGCCTCATCTGTCCAAATGGTATCTCCTCCGACTTGCATCAGATACAGAACAAAAAAGGAGCCTGATAGAATCCAGAATATTTTATGAAAATGCCTTGAAATATAGCTATCTATTTTTTTGCATGATTTCCTCCTAACCCGATATTTATGTTGTGCCCGCTGCCGCACGGCGCGGGTTCAAAAAGCGGCGGGCTGAGGACAGCCCGCCCTGCGGAACACAGATCAATTTCAGCTTTCGGCCAACTGCTTACCCTTCCTGCACCACAATTTCGGACACCTTCAGTCCCGGGTTCCGGCGGCAGGTGAAGTCGATGGCCCAGTAGCTGCTGAATACCATGAGATTCCGCCCACGGTAGTCCTCCAGCAGCTCCGCGTCGCTGCCAAGGTTCAGGTCGCTGAGGTCACCGGGATACTCGTCAATGAGCCGAATTTCCTCGTAGGGCAGCATCTCCATCCGCAGCTCCACGCCGTACTCGTTCTTCATGCGGTACTGGAACACTTCCAGCTGCAAAATGCCGACGACGCCCACGATGACCTCCTCCATACCGGAGTTGGGCAGCTTGAAGATCTGGATGGCGCCCTCCTGGGCGATCTGCTCCGTGCCCTTGACGAACTGCTTGCGCTTCATGGAGTCCTTGGCGGACACCCGGCAGAAGTGCTCGGGGGCGAAGGTGGGGATGCCGGAATAGGTGAACTTTTTCCCCGGCACGGTGATGGTGTCGCCGATGGCAAAGATACCGGGGTCAAAGACACCGATCACGTCGCCGGCGTAGGCCTCCTCCACGATCTCCCGTTCCGCCGCCATCAGCTGCTGGGGCTGGGAAAGACGCATTTTTTTGTTGCCCTGCACGTGGAAATATTCCGTGTCCCGGGAGAACTTGCCGGAGCAGATGCGCATGAAGGCCAGACGGTCCCGGTGGGCCTTGTTCATGTTGGCCTGAATTTTGAAGACGAAGGCGGAGAAATCCGGGTCAAAGGTATCGATAACACCGCAGTCCGCCGTCCGGGGCAGGGGAGGGGGCGTCAGCTTCAGGAACGCTTCCAAAAACGGCTCGATACCGAAGTTGGTCAGAGCGGAGCCGAAGAACACCGGGGACAGCTGGCCGTTGCGGACAGCCTCTACATCCATTTCCCGGCCAGCGGAGAGCAGCTCCACGTCGTCAATGAGCTGCTGATGCTTATCTTCGCTGTCGAGAAGCTGGGCCACCTGGGGGTCGTACAGGTCAACGGACAGCTTGTCCGCCCGGGACTTGCCGTTCACGCCGGAGAAGAACAGCAGCTCTGCCTTCTCACGGTCGTAGACGCCCTGAAAATCCTTGCCGCAGCCGATGGGCCAGTTCATGGCGTAAGTCTCGATGCCCAGCTCCCGCTCCACCTCGTCCAGCAGGTCAAAGGGGTCTTTGGTTTCCCGGTCCATCTTGTTGACAAAGGTAAAGATGGGAATGTGCCGCATAGCGCAGACCTTGAACAGCTTCCGGGTCTGGGGCTCCACGCCCTTGGCACCGTCAATGACCATGACGGCGGAGTCTGCCGCCATCAGGGTGCGGTAGGTGTCCTCGGAGAAGTCCTGGTGGCCCGGGGTGTCCAGAATGTTGATGCAGAAGCCCTCGTACTGGAACTGCATGACGGAGGACGTGACGGAAATACCGCGCTGCTTTTCGATCTCCATCCAGTCGGAGGTGGCGGCGCGGGAATTCTTCTTGCCCTTGACCACGCCGGCCTGGGCGATGGCGCCGCCGTAGAGCAGAAATTTTTCGGTCAAAGTGGTTTTACCGGCATCGGGGTGGGAGATGATGGCAAAGGTTCGCCGCCGGCTGATCTCTTCCTGTAAGGTTGACATAGGTGATCCCTCCATAAAAATATCAGTTTTTTAAATCCGGAGGGCCTTCTAGTGGGGAGTACGGTAACGCATAAAGCCTCCAAAACGGTCATTTTTCTATCAATTCAATTCAGTTTACCACAGATGGACGGGATTTACAAGGGGAGGACAGAAATAAATGCGGGAGATCCCGAAATCTTGTTAAAAATTCCGACACAAAGTGCTTGACAAAATCACCAAAACGGTGTATAGTCTTTTGTATAAATTTAATACACTAAAGTGTTGAAAAGCAAAGGCGTTTTTCACCCGGTTATCGGGGCGAAGAGCGCCTTTTTCTATTATTATTGCGATTTGGGGATGAAAATGATGATCAAACTGGAACATGTAGAGAAATATTTCGGCGACCTTCACGTTCTGAAGGACGTGAATCTGGAGGTCAAAGAGGGCGAGAAGCTGGTCATCATCGGCCCCTCCGGCTCCGGTAAGTCCACCACCGTGCGCTGCATGAACTTTCTGGAGACCCCCACCAGCGGCCATGTGTACATCGACGGCGAGGAGCTGACGGCGAAGAACAAGACCAAGCTTGTCCGCCGCACCACCTCCATGGTCTTCCAGCAGTTTAACCTGTACCCCCACATGACGGTGCTTCACAACCTGACCTTGGCCCCCATGAAGCTGCACCACAAGAGCCGCAAGGAGGCCGAGGAACTGGCCTATCACTATCTGGACGTGGTTGGCCTGCGGGATAAGGCCCATGTGTACCCTACCACCCTGTCCGGCGGCCAGCAGCAGCGTATCGCCATTGCCCGCGCCCTGTGCGCCCAGACGAAAATCATTCTCTTTGACGAGCCGACCTCCGCTCTGGATCCTGAGACCATTCAGGAGGTGCTGGATGTGATGGTGAAGCTGGCAAAGGAGAATATCACCATGGTGATCGTTACCCATGAAATGGGCTTTGCCCGGCAGGTGGCCGACCGGATCGTCTTCATGGCCGACGGCATGGTTTTGGAGGAGGGCACCCCGGACGAGTTCTTCGAGAACCCCACCAACGAACGGCTCAAGCAGTTCCTTGGCAAGATCATCCGTAAATAAGTTGGTTTCTCCCGTCCGGCTGACCACCGGATGGATGAAATAAAAACCGTATTCAGGAGGATAAGATTATGAAAATGAAGCGTTTTGTATCCATCGCCCTGTGCGCCCTGATGCTGCTGCCCATTCTGGCAGGCTGCGGCGCAAAGACCGAGCCTACTGTGGCTACCGCCGCTCCCGCCGCCACTGAGGCTGCCACCACTGCCCCTGCTGTTGAGACTGAGGCCCCCGTGGCTCTGGCTGAGGACGTTCAGAAGATCGTTGACCGCGGTGTTCTGAGAGTCGGTGTCAAGAACGCCGTTCTGGGCTTTGGTTTCCAGGATGAGCTGACCGGCGAGTATTCCGGCATGGAAATTTCTCTGGCTGAGAAGATCGCGGAGTACCTGGGCGTGGACGTGGAGTTCACCGCTGTTACCGCTGCTACCCGTACCGAGCTGCTGGATTCCGGCGACATTGACTGCGTGCTGGCTACCTTCACCATCACCGAGGAGCGCAAGAAGAGCTGGGACTTCACCACTGCCTACTACACCGACTATGTGACCGTGCTGGTTGAGGATGCTTCCGGCATCAAGACCCTGGCCGATCTGGCCGATAAGAAGGTCGGCGTTTCCTCCGGCTCCACCTCCGCCAAGGCGCTGGTGAAGGCCATGATCGAGGCAGGCGTCCTGTCCGGCGACGGTTTTGACGCCGATACCTTCGACCCCGCTACCTGGACCGACGGCGTGAGCTTTGCACAGTACGACGACTATCCCACCATTTCCACCGCTCTGAGCGCCGGTGAAGTGGACGCCTTCTGCGTGGATAAGTCCATCCTGGCGGTCTACCACACCGACGGCCGCTCCTACATCGACGACAAGTTCTCTCCCCAGGAGTACGGCATTGCCACCGTCAAGGGCTCCGGCATGAGCGAGCTGTGTGAGACGCTGGTCACCGGCTGGCTGGCTGACGGCACCATCGACGCCCTGATCGCCGAGAACGGCATCGCCTAACACGTATTACACCACCGTAGGGGATGGCCTTCGGACATCCCGGCAGTATGCGGTTTCGAATTTGCCGCAGACTGACGCGAAATGATTGGCCCTGCCGCCGGGGCGTCGAGGACGCCGCCCCCTACGGTTTGGGGCGTCGGGGACGCCGCCCCCTACGGGAAAGAAAAGATGCAGACAGATAGTTCCATCGGGCAGCCGCCGCAAAGCGGCTGCCCTGTGGGTAGAAGGAGGTTCTTTATGGCTGGACTGTTTTCCGCCGATGCGTGGAGTAAAATTTGGACCTACCGCGGCACCTTTTTGCTGGGCCTGGAAAATACAGCGCTGACGGCGGTGTTCGCGCTGGCGCTGGCCTTGGTGCTGGGCATCCTCTTTGGCTTGTTTGCCACCAGCGGAAACCGGGCGCTGGCGTTCATCGCGCGGGTGTATGTGGAAGTCATTCAGAACACCCCGGTTCTGCTGCAAATGTGTTTCCTGTACTATGCGCTGGCCTTTTCGGGCAACAGCATCGGCATCATCAACACGGGCATTCTGACGCTGGGTATCTACCACGGGGCCTACATGGCAGAGGTGGTGCGCTCCGGCATCGAAGCCATCCCCCGGGGCCAGTTTGAAGCGGCCATGGCTCAGGGCTTTGGGTATTTGCAGCGGATGTACTACATCATCCTGCCCCAGAGCATCAAGATCATCCTGCCGCCCATGGTCAATCAGGTGGTGAACCTCATTAAGAACACCTCCTGCCTGTACATCGTCGGCGGCGCGGACCTGATCTCCGTGACCTACAGCTTCGTCACCGGCGAAAATACCGGCGGTGCCTATGCCCCGGCATACCTCGTCAGCGGCCTGCTGTTCTTCATCGTCTGCTGCCCGCTGTCGAGTTTGGCGAGTATGTGGGAAATTTCTCTGAAAAAACGGGATGTCCGCACGGGCAGACCGGCAAAAAGTCTGGAAGGGGTGCGGTAAATGGAAGCGTTCAAAGGCAGTCTCACTATGATCACCAACCCCGCGGTGTTCGCCTACATCATGAAGGGCGTCGCCTTCACCATCGTTATTTCTGTGGTGGCGGTACTCTGCGGCATCTTCTTTGGCTCCATTCTCGCCATGGTCAGAAACTACTGTACCAGTAAGAAAACCAAGGTGTTTCAGTGGCTTTCCGTGATCTACATTGAGATTTTCCGCAATACGCCCCTGCTTTTGTGGATCTTCATTTGTCTGGTGTTCTGCCCCTGCCCCAAGGCGCTGGAGCACAAGATGTGGGGCCTGTCCTCGGCTGAAGTGAAGCTCCTGTTCAAGACGGCGGTGGCGCTGATTTTGTTTACCTCCTCCGTCATTGCGGAGATCGTCCGCGGCGGCCTGAACTCCGTTGCCCACGGCCAGTTCGAGGCGGGCCATTCGCAGGGCTTTTCCACACTGCAGATCATGATCTACATCGTTCTGCCCCAGGCCTTCCGCAACATCGTGCCGACCCTGCTCAGCCAGGTCATCACCACCATCAAGGATTCTTCCTACCTTGCCAACGTGGCGACCATTGAACTCATGAGCCGGGTGAAGAAGCTTTTAAGCTCCGCCCACCGCTACAACGGACTGAACACGGTGAACGTATCCGACGTGTTCGTGTTGTTCGGGTTTGCGTGCCTGATTTATTTCGTCATCAATTTTACCCTGTCCTGCATCGTAAGAAGAATGCAGAAACGGAAAAAGGCTGTGCCTGTGAGACGGCAGGAGGCATAACATGAAGCAGTATGTGGTGACCATTTCCAGACAGTTCGGCTCCATGGGCCGGATGATCGCCCAGCAGCTGTCCCGGGAGCTGGGGGTGGACTTCTACGACCGGGACATTGTGGAAGAGACCGCCAGCCGCATGGGCCTGCCGGTGTCCGTCATCAGCAGCACTGAGGAAAATTCCAAGTCCATCTATTTTAAGCAGCAGTATCCTCTCGGGATGGGCATTGCCAGTATGCGGGACGAGATTTTCCTGATTCAGAAGAACATCATCCGGGATCTTGCCCAGAAGGAGTCCTGCATCATCGTAGGCCGCTGCGCCGACAGCATCCTCATGGACATGGAGAATCATCTGAATGTGTACATCTATGCCCCTATGGACGCAAGACTTCGCAACGCGGTGGAGCTGGCAAAGCTGGACGAAAAGACGGCGAAAAAAATGATCCGGGAGATCGACCGCTCCCGGGAGCTGTACCACCGGCGGTACTGCCCGGAGTATGTGGATCCCTCCACCAACAAGGACATTATGCTGGATTCCAGCCGCTTCGGCGCGGAAGGAACCGTAAAAATACTGGCGGGTTTGGTCAGAGAGATGTTTGCGTGAAAAGACGGCGCTGTAAAAAGCAGCGCCGCTTTTCCACGTTTCCATTTCGTAGGGCGGAGTCATGACTCCGCCGATCCGGTCTCGATTACACGGAGCCTGGGTTGAATGGAATTTGTCGGATAATAACCGTCCCATTACCGCTGGACGAATGCGTTACGAATATCATACGTGGTCGGCGGTTGTCTAACCCCGCCCTACGAAAAGGAGAAAAGGCCATGAAAAAGCACCTGCCGCCTATCGGCGCACGGATCATCAAATCCTCTTTAGGGTCCCTGATCTGCGTGGGAATTTACTTCATCCGGGAGCTGCTGCCCATCGGCAGCGGCATTCCCTTTTACAGCATCCTGGCGGTGCTCTGGTGCATCCAGCCCTACACCACCTCCACCCTCGCCATGGCAAAGCAGCGCACCATCGGCACCTTCCTGGGGGCGGCCTACGGGCTTATCTTTCTGCTGGTGTTCCGTGCACTGGGGGGCGGAACCAAGGCGTCGGTGTACGTGACCGCCTGTCTCATGCTGATCCCAATTCTCTACACCACAGTGCTGCTGGAAAAACGCAACGCCTCCTATTTTTCCTGTGTGGTGTTCCTGACTATCGCCATCAACCACGGCTTTGACGAAAATCCCTACCTGTTCGCCTTTAACCGTGTTCTCGATACTCTCATCGGCATCGGCGTGGCGGTGCTGCTGAACTCCGCCCACCGCCCTGTGAAACGGAAGGAGAACATTCTCTACGTCAGCGGCATTGACTCCGTGCTGGTGTCCAGCCGGGAGATCATGATCCCATATAATAAGGTGGAGCTGAACCGCCTGATCGCCGAGGGCGTCCACTTCACCGTCTCCACCATCCGCACCCCGGCCTCGATGATGGAACCTCTGAGCGGCATTAACCTGAACCTGCCGGTCATCGCCATGGACGGCGCGGTGCTCTACGACATCCGGGAGAACCGCTATCTGGATGTGTTCGCCCTGGAGCGGTCAGCGGCGGCACAGGTGGAAGCTATCATCGAGGAGGAGGGGGCCCACGCCTTTGTGAATGCTCTGCGGGACAACACGTTACTGATTTACTATAGCGATTTCAAAAACGACGCGGAGAAGGATATGTTTGCCCGGCTGCACCGCTCACCCTACCGAAACTACACGGGCAAGGCCTTCCGCGGCGGTGCCGAAGGGGAGCGGGTGCTCTACATCATGACCCTGACCCAGACGGATCACGCCCAGAAGATTGCCGGGAAGATCCAGGAAGCCCTCGGCGGCAGGGTGCGGGTCATGCTGTACCCGGCGTCGGAATACGAGGGCTACACCTATCTGAAGATCTATGCCGCCGACGCCTGCAAGGCCAATATGCTGAAGATCCTGCAAAAGCGTATCGGCGCGGAAAAGGTCATCACCTTCGGCAGCATTCCGGGGCAGTACGACGTGTACGTCCACGACGACGGCGGCAACTCCGCGGTGAAAATGCTGAAAAAGCTCTACGAAGGAAAACGGCTGGAAGACGTTCTGGAAAAAGCGGAATGAATACGGCTTTGCCCGGTCAGCAACTGACCGGGCAAAATACATCTATTCCCTATTACGCAGAGGGGTTTGTGGGAAATAAAGCAAAAATTTCTATTGACAAATTCCGGTTCCTGATGTATAATCCTCATATTCCTAGTATGAAGGTAGGAAATGGTATGAGAAATTTCAAAGCATTCTTTCGATGTTGCTGATAGACGACAGGATTTCCAATCACATTCACAATACGATCAGGAGGAATTTATTATGTCCAAGATTTATACATCCGCCGATCAGCTGATCGGCAAGACCCCTCTGCTGGAGCTGACCCACGTTGAAAAGGCACTGGGTCTGGAAGCCAAGATTCTCGCCAAGCTGGAATACTTTAACCCCGCCGGCTCCGTCAAGGACCGGATTGCCAAGGCCATGATCGATGACGCCGAGGCCAAGGGGCTTTTGAAGCCCGGCAGCGTCATCATCGAGCCCACCTCGGGCAATACCGGCATCGGTCTGGCCTCTGTGGCCGCCGCCCGGGGCTACCGCATCATCATCGTCATGCCCGAGACCATGAGCGTGGAGCGCCGCCAGCTGATGAAAGCCTACGGCGCGGAGCTGGTGCTCTCCGAGGGAGCCAAGGGTATGAAGGGAGCCATCGCCAAGGCTGAGGAGCTGGCAAAGGAGATCCCTGACAGCTTCATTCCCGGCCAGTTCGTGAACCCCGCCAACCCCGCCATCCACCGGGCCACCACCGGACCTGAGATCTGGGAAGACACCGACGGCAAGGTGGACATCTTCGTGGCTGGCGTAGGCACCGGCGGCACCGTCACCGGCGTGGGCGAGTACCTCAAGAGCCAGAATCCCGACGTGAAGGTCGTCGCCGTGGAGCCTGCCACCTCTCCCGTGCTGAGCAAGGGCACCGCGGGTGCGCACAAGATCCAGGGCATCGGCGCTGGCTTCGTTCCTGCCGTGCTGAACACCGGGGTGTACGACGAGATCATCCCCGTGGAAAACGAGGACGCATTTGCCACTGGCAAGCAGATCGGCAAGGCCGAGGGCGTGCTGGTGGGCATCTCCTCCGGTGCTGCCGTCTGGGCCGCCATCGAGTTGGCCAAGCGCCCGGAGAACAAGGGTAAGACCATCGTGGCGCTCCTGCCGGACACCGGCGACCGCTACCTGTCTACCCCGCTGTTCGCGGACTGACAATATTTTCAAAAAGCCATCCCTTCCACACAAGGCGGAAGGGATGGCTTTTATGCTTCCTGGGGCAAATGGCTTGCCTGGGGATTTAATCAGCTGCCAATCAGCAGCACCGACAGGTCGTTGACGTTGGTGCCGGTGGCGCCGGTTATGATCAGGCCGCCGCAGGCTTCCAGGGCGTGGTAGGCATCGTTTCTTTGCAGCACGTCGGAGATAAGAATGCCCTTCGCTTTCAAGATATCCCTGGTGGTTCCGTCGGTATAGCCGCCGGCAGCGTCAGTGGGGCCATCGGTGCCATCGGAGCCAACGGAGAATACACAGGCGTTTATCCCGGCGATACCCTCCGCCGCGGCCAGAGCCAGCTCCTGGTTCCGGCCGCCCAGGCCTGTTCCGGTCAGGTGGACTACGGTTTCCCCTCCGGCCAGGAAGGCCATGGGCTTGCCGCAGTTTTGGTAATACTGGGCGATGTTGCCCAGGAAAACACCCGCGTCCCGGGCGGTGCAGGAGAGCCGATCCGTCAGGACCACAGGCTCGTAGCCCAGGCGGCGGCATTCGGCCTGTGCTGCGATGCACAGTTGGCGGACGCTGCCGGTGATGTGGGTGGTCACGTTGTCCAATTCCTTGGGAGTCTCCTGGCGCAGCAGGGCTTCCATCTGCTCTGTCATGGTCAGGTGGCAGCTGCGGACGATCCTCAGGGCATCCTCTGCGGTGGAGGCGTCCGGATAGGCAGGGCCGGAAGCGATCATATCCAGCCGGTCACCCAGAACGTCGGACAGCACGATGGTAAATACCTTCGCGGGCTTGCAAAGCGCCGCAAACCGTCCGCCCTTGACGGCGGAGAACCGCTTGCGTACGGTGTTCATCTGCACGATATCCGCGCCGCAGGCCAGAAGCTCCCGGGTCAGCCGGTTTAAGTCCTCCTCGGGGATCAGAGGCTTTTCAAACAAGGCTGAGCCGCCGCCAGACAGCAGGAACAGAACCGTGTCCCGCTCCGTCAGGCCGGTGACAGCGTCGATGGCCGCCTGAGTAGCCCGGAAAGAATTTTGGTCCGGTACCGGGTGCCCGGCCTCGTAAATAGCAAGATTGCCGATGGGCCCGCGGCTGTGGTCGTATTTTGTGACCACAACGCCGCTGTCGATGCGGTTGCCCAAATGGTCATAGGCGGCCTTGGCCATCTGCCAGGCGGCCTTTCCGGCGGCGATGAGCA
>JAUNSH010000020.1:0-24072 GCA_030539285.1 Eubacteriales bacterium | reverse complement strand
TGGTCATAGGCGGCCTTGGCCATCTGCCAGGCGGCCTTTCCGGCGGCGATGAGCACCAGACGGCCGCTGGAAAAATCAGCTTTTTCCAGGGCGGCTTTTACAGCGGTGTCGGGCATGGCGGCGTTCAGAGCCGCAGCAATGATTTGATTGGCATGTTCGCGCAGAGACATAGCAGGCTCCTTCCATGATGGTATTTGCTGCGGCAGACCGCCGGAGCGGTCTGCCGCAGCAGCTGAAAGAGGGATATATGGAAATGTAGGGTTACTTACAGGAACAAAGAGATGACAAACAGGATCAGCACCACAGTGATGCCCATGACGGCAGTCATGCCGGTCTGGCACTTGTAGGCTTCCTCGGTCTTCATGTCAGAGAACTGGGAGACGACCCAGAAGTAGGAATCGTTGGCGTGGGAGGCCACCATGGAACCGGCGCCGATGGCCAGCACCACCAGGACACGGCCCAGAGGAGAGGTGAAGCCCATGGCCTCCATCAGAGGAGCCATCATACCGGCGGTGGTGATCATGGCCACAGTGGATGCGCCCATAGCCAGCTTCAGGATCATGGCGATGACGAAGGGGACCAGCACGCCCAGGCCGGAGTTGACCAGGCCGCCAACAGAGTCGGCGATGGGCAGGCACTTCAAAATGGCGCCGAAGGAACTGCCGGCGCATGTGATGGCCAGAATGCCGGCGGAGCTGGTGACACCCTCAGTGACCCAGGCCAGGGTATTGCCCTTTTCTTCCTTGGGGATCAGGGTCATGGACAGGAACACACCCAGCAGCAGCGCCACAACGGGGTTGCCGATGAACATGATGAACTGGTAGATACCGCCCTCACCGAAGGGCTTGGAGGGGAAGTCGGTGATGGAAGCCAGACCGATGAGGATGATGGGCAGCAGGATGGGAGCGAAGCTCTGTAAGGTTCCGGGGAGCTTGCCGTACTTGACCTGCAGCTCTTCCAGAGTGTATTCGGAGTTGGCGGGAATATTGACCTTGCTGGCCACTTTCTTGGCGTAGATGATAGCAACGATAACGGCGGGGATGGAGATGATCAGGCCGACCAGAATGGTCAGGCCCAGGTCCGCCTCCAGAGTGCCGGCCATGGCGATGGGGCCGGGGGTGGGGGGAACCAGACAGTGGGTGGCGTACAGGCCGCCGGACAGGGCAGTACCCATGACAGCCAGGGAGACATTGGACTGCTGGGCCAGGGCACGGCTGATGGGGGACAGGACCACGAAGCCGGAGTCACAGAACACGGGGATACCGGTGACATAGCCCATGGCGCCCATAGCCACCACGCTGTTTTTCTGACCGACCAGCTTCAAAATGGCGTTTGCCATGGTCAGCGCGGCGCCGGTTTTCTCCAGGATGGTGCCGATGATGGTACCGCAGAGGATCACGATGCCGATGCTGGTCATGATGCTGCCGAAGCCGCTCTTGACCTGGTTGACCACCTGGGTCGGTGTCAGGCCGGATTCGGGGTAAACAGCGCCCCAGAACAGGCCCACCGCCAGAGCGATCACCAGCATGACGATGAACGGATGCATCTTCAGCTTGGAGATGGCCAGGACCATCAGCACGACAGCAATGATGATCGTTGCGAACAGTAGGAACGTTTGCATAATTTCTTCCTCCTTCTAAAATGGAACATCCCCGGAAAATGCCGTTTCGGGGCTGCCTATATCCAAAGCCTATGGCTTTGAACTACGGTTTAAACGCTGGATCACCAGCCGGACCAGGTATTCCTGCCAGAAAGCGGGAAGGCGTCCGATGTCCAGCACATCCAGGACCCGTTTTACCCGGTATTGGAGGGTATTTTTATGGACGAACTGCTTTTGGGCGGCGGCGGTGACGCTGCGGCCGCAGTCATAGTAGCACTGGATGCTGCTTACCAGAACATCCAGCTCCTGGGGCGGGAAAGCGGTGCGCAGAAGCCCGGCCAGGGTGTCCAGAAACTCCGTGTTGTCCACGGCGGTGCTGCTGAGCATATACTGGCAGCGGGTCTGTATTTGGAGAATGTCGTTGACAGCTGCGCTGCCGGATTGGTCCAGCACAGCGGCCTGGTCATAGGCCCGGTGAATTTCCCACAGTGTACCGCTGGGAGCGCCAAGGGAGATCCGATAGCCGTTTTCCCCGTCAGGCAGGGAGTGCAGAGCCTGAGGACTGCGGTCCGGTTTGGCCCCGGCCAGCAGCACCATCCGCTCCTCCACCACGCCCCAGATGTCTGACCCGGTATCCAGAAAGCCCAGCTCCTCAAGCCGGCGGCACAGGAGCTCCCCGTGGCCGGGAAGGCTCAGGTCCTGGGGTGCGGAGATCACCGCAGTGGTCACCGGGAAGGACAGCTGGATATGCAGCCGGTCCATCAGGCTGTAAATGGTGGACATACAGCCGTCCGGAGGGGAGATCAGGGCGCTGAGCAGCTGGCAGCGCAGGGCGGCTTCGGACAGCCTGGGCCGCAGCATGGCTTCCATCTGGTAATATTTGGCGGCGTATACCTCCAGCAGGTGGGCTACATCCCGGATCTCGTCGGGGTCTCCGTAGATGCCCACTACGCCGATGATGGCCCCGTTGACCCGCAGGGGCATGTTGCAGCCTTCCTTGGCGCCGGGATAGCGGGAGAGCTGGTCTTTGCGAATGTTGACTACTTTCCCGGTCTGCACGGCTTCTTTGGCGCCCTGGTGGTAAGAGCCGATGCGGCCGCGCTCTGTGGAGGCAATGATCATGCCGTCGGTATTCATAATATTGATGGTACGGCCGCCGACCAGGGAGGAGGTGACCTCCACCAGGTCCTTGGCCAGATCTTCAAGCAGCATGAAGTCTCCTCGCGGCAAGCCGCTGGTCAATCGTAGAATATGGTATCGCCCACACACAGGTGGCAGCCGGTGACATCGGGAAAAGCCTGAAGGGCGCATTCCGCCGCATCGCCGGAGCAGTGGCTCAGGCCCAGGGTTTCCAGGCCCATTTGGCGCAGGGCGCGGATGGTGGCATCGATCCGTGCCCCGTCCGCCTCCACCAGGTGGGTGCCGCCGTAGACCGCCCGGATGGGCTGGCCCAGCAGCCTGCGGACCTGAGTCATCATGTTCAAAATTCCGGGGTGGGAGCAGCCCACCAGCACCGCCAGTCCGCCGTCGACCTGCACAGCCATGCAGATCTCGTCGGAGAAGTCATCCTCCCGGAAGCCCTGGGCAGTCCGGCGGACGAAGCGGTTGGGGATCTGCTCGAATTCGTGGGTTCTGGGGAACCCGGAAACCAGCCACACGCCCGGGAAAATCTCCTTCAAGCCCTCCACAGTGTGGTGGCAGATGCCCCGCTGGGCCAGAAAATCCGGATCGAAACCCGCGGACAGGTCAGTAAGCCGGACACCGGACCGGGCATATTTCGGCTCAAAGAAATTGGGACCGGTGTACAGATCCCTGCTGCCCAGGCCCGCATCCGCCAGGTCCCGGAAGCCGGAGGCGTGATCGTAATGGCTGTGGCTGAGGATCACCGCGTCCAAATCTTTCAGATCAATGCCCAGGCGGTAGGCGTTGCGCTGGGGGTTGGGGCCGGCGCCGCAGTCAAAGAGGAAGCGGTGATCGTTGTGCTCTATATATAATGATAAGCCATGCTCCGCGATAAGGGCTTTGTGCTCCGAGAGCTTGTTATCCATAAGGGCTGTGATACGAACCATCCTTGACCCCGCCTTTCAATGGTGTTTTTGGCTATATTTTACAGGTGCTGTCAAAAATTTTCTTTTCTATTTGACATTATAACCCAGAATTCCCTAAAAGGGAACAGCCTTTTTTCGTTCTGGATACCAAAAGAAATCCGCTGTTTTTCTCCTTTGTTGTGCCAAGGGCAAAATGTGGACGGAAGCTTGCAAAGACGCACTGGCGCGGTTATAATGGAGACCAACGAAAAGGAGGAGATTTCCTTGATCTACGCGTTCAAACGAAGCCGCATTGCATCGGCTCTGGTTTTTGCGGCCAGTGTGCTGGTGACGGTGCTGATCTGGGTTCGGGACCGGGAATATCCGGTGTACATTCCGCTGATCGCCTCAGTGCTGATGCTGGCCATCGGCTGTCTGGCGGCACGGCTGCTGGGAAATGTGCTGGCAAGCATGGAAAATACCCGGTATTTGGGATATCTGCACATGGAGCTGGACCCGAAAAAGTTCCTGGAGTATTACCGGGAGGTCCCCGGACGGATGAAGGGCCACAGTGCGGCCGTGGCAAAGACCTATCTGGCCGACGGCTACTGGGCGGACGGCCAGTTCGAAAAAGCGGTGGAAACGGTAGGCCCCAGCCTGCCGGAGACAGACCCTGCCCTGCGGGGCCTGTACGCCACCAAGCTGGCGGCCTATTTTCTGGCGATGGAAAATACCGAAGAAGCCGCGAAGGTGGTGGCGGTCCTGGAGGAGGTCATTGACGGCTGCCGGCTGAAGAAGCCGGATCTGGCCCGGAATTTCCAGGAGAGCCTGACGCTGTACCGCCAGCAGGAAAACTGCCTGACAGGGGAAACGGTGGACACCAGCTGGTTGGAGGACGCTTTTGCCTCCGCGCAGTATAACATCCGTCGGCTGGAGATCCAGAAGGTGCTGGCCATGACTGCCCTTCGGGACGGAAACCGGAAGGAAAAAGAAAAGGCGCTGTCCTATCTTCGGAAAAACGGCGGCAAAACGGACTTTAAGCGCTGGGCTGACCGGAAGGGGTAGACCAAAGAAAATCCAGGGGCCTGCCGCGGCATTCGCGGCAGGCTTCTTTTTATCCGCATCAACATCAACTTGACATGCGCGGGTTTGGGGTCAGCGGGCTTGTCATGTGTCTGCTTGGCAAGAGCTTCCGGATGCTGGCCGTGCTGATGGGCTGCCTGACCGGCGGCGATTCCAGCAAATTAATAATTCGCAAACAATTATCAAAGAATCCTTTAACAATAGGGTGTATAATAAATACCGTATAACCATTTCGTCATACGGAAGGATCCTGGGAGTAAGGATATGAAAAAATGGAAGTCGATTGGGAAAAAGCTGCTATTCCCTCCGGTGTGGATCATGCTCCTGCTGTCCATGCTCGGCGGGATCGGATTGGCGGCAGTCTTTGGAATGGGCTGGGAAGAAACCCCGATAGCCTATGCGGTGTACGTTCTGGCATTCTACTGTGTGATGACCCTTGCCGCGTTCTTTTATAAGGTGCTTCCCAAAAAGTACCGGGAAATCCGGCAGACCATCTGGGATCATCCCCTTGGAAACCGGTTCATGACCGATGCCATATTCAAGGTGCGGCTTTCTCTCCTAATTTCCCTGGGCATCAATTTATTCTATTCTCTGTTCAAGCTGGCTGCGGGTATCCGCTGCCGCTCCATCTGGATCGGCGCCATCGCCGTCTATTACATTCTTTTATCTGTGATCCGCTTTCTTGCCTTTGGCGTATTCACCACGATCCAGATGCGCATTATCGGCAGCTATATCGACATCACGAAGATCGCGCCCATCCGTTCCTTCGCCATCCCGGCAATCTGGCTGCTGGCAGCGGCTTCCTTCACCTACATGACGGTCTATCAGATCAACAAGCGGTACCAGCAGCCCATAGAGGAATTTGCCAGGGCCACCCAGCTGGTTGCCTCCGGGGACTTCTCCGTCTATATGGCGCCGAAGCACACCCCAGACAAATACGACTATCTGGATGTGATTTTCGTGGACTTCAACAAAATGGTGGAGGAGCTGGGTTCCATTGAGACGCTGAAAACCGACTTTTTCTCCAATGTGTCCCATGAGATCAAGACGCCGCTGGCGGTGATCCAGAACAACGCGGAGCTTCTGCATCAAAAAGACCTTTCGGAGGAAAAGCGTCTGGAATATACGGAAATGATCCTCCAGGCCACCCACCGGCTGTCCAGCCTGATCACCAACATGCTGAAGCTGAACAAGCTGGAAAAGCAGGTCATCCAGCCCAAACCGGAGCCCTTTGACCTGTGCGCCCAGCTTTGCGAGTGCGCCCTGCAATTCGAGGATGTTTGGGATAAGAAGGATATCGCCTTTGAAGCGGATATGGAGGACCGGGCCTATATCTGTGCCGATCCCAGCCT
This sequence comes from Eubacteriales bacterium, assembly GCA_030539285.1. Taxonomy (GTDB): domain Bacteria; phylum Bacillota; class Clostridia; order Oscillospirales; family Oscillospiraceae; genus Faecousia. Next base: position 18,010 of record JAUNSH010000020.1, on the reverse strand, counting down.
GCTGGAAATGGTCTGGACGAATCTTCTGTCCAACGCCATGAAGTTTACCCCCTCCGGCGGGACCGTAACCACCACCCAAACATCCGACGAACGGGAAGCGGTGGTGGAGATCACCGACACCGGCTGCGGCATGAGCGAGGCCACCATGAAGCGGATCTTCGATAAATTCTATCAGGGAGACACCTCCCACGCCACGGAGGGAAACGGCCTGGGCCTTGCGTTGGTCCGGCGCATTCTGGAGCTTTCCGATGGGACCATCAGCGTCAGAAGTGAACCCGGGAAGGGCTCCACCTTCACCGTTCACCTGCCCATATCCATGTATAGAGAAGAAGAGAGGAAGTCAGACAGTGAGTGAGAACAAGAAAACGCCCTTTGTGGGATACGAATATAAAGAAGCGGCAGTTCCCAGCGAACAGGTGTCGCTGTATATCGACTGTTACGCGTCCTTCGGATGGGAGCCGGACGAAAATGTGTCCGCTTCCAGCAAGTCCGGGATCACGACCCTCCGCTTGAAAAGGGACCGGAAGATCATCAACAAGATGGAGCTGACCCGGCTTCAGCGGCAGTTTGAAGCCTGCGCCCGGGAGATCCAGGAGCTGGAGCGGTCCAGGAATACCGCCGCCACCATTTGGGCGCTGGCTGTCGGAATGATCGGAACGGTATTTATGGCCGGTTCTGTCTTTGCCGTCACCCACACGCCGCCCATCTATTGGCTGTGCGTTCTGCTGGCGATCCCAGCCTTTGCCGGATGGATCAGCCCCTATTTCCTGTACCGATACAAGGTTCGGGTGCAGACCCAGAAGGTCCAGCCGCTGATCGAGGAGAAACAGGAGGAAATCTACGAGGTATGTCAAAAGGCGTACGCTCTGCTGTAAGGAGAATAGTATGAGGGCAGCGATTTGTAAAGGTCTAGCTCGCTGCTTTCACACATATTCCGGGCAACCTCGGCTTTGATTCTGGCCGTTTGACAACACCGTTTCGGAAATGGGTCTCATCAACCCTCCCGAAGAAAAAATAATCCGAACCCGTCTCCCACTGGGAAGACATGGTTCGGATTATGTTGCTTTGGTGCGGGTGTTCTTATAGGACTTTTTGAAAACATCGGTGATACCAACGTTTTTTGAGTTTCAGAGCATCAAATTTCCTATTTTTACTTCACATAGGCATCTTTTTCAAGATGTCCCGCAATCTATCATCGCCAACCGTGTATTCCAAAACATCATCAGGGGTTTTATATATTTTTTCGCGGCTTCCATCCATATGCGCAATACAATATCCTTCGTTTGCAAAAATCTTCATGGGACATTGCCTTCCGGTCATAGTCCATATACCGTCAGGAACTGCGTTCACAATCCACACACACAACGCATTTGTATTACAAACGCGCAAACCCCGTCCATTCCGATTTCACGGAACGGATGGGTTTCTGCTTGTTGAGGCTCCACCCCAAGCCCCCCAATAAATGCAATCCTTCGGTTTGCGGCTGCGCGATTCTGCGAATCGCTATTGTAACTCCAACACGGAACCGGCTGGCTTACGGATTGCCGGAATTTGATTGTATCTGCACACTTTCCGCAATCGGCAGAAGCTCCTCTGCGGTGAAACTGTTGCTGTACAACTTGAAAGAGGTTCCCTTCTCTGGGGTGCCGATCAACCATACTACGGAGGCACTTGCATCATCCTGTAGTGCTGCACCTGTGCAGCCATGGATGGTTTTCATCTGAACCGGGTTCTCTCCGGTGCCGATGCGCATACGGGCTACGTCTTCCATATCGTATTATGTTGCATCCGTCCCTCAAAAGGAATATCCAGTCTCCCGGTGCCCCGCAGAAATTCATGGAACCGTTTTGCATAGGAAAGAATGGTTCGCAGACTGCCGCGGGTAACTTCTTTGGAGCAGTACAGGATAAACCCGGCCAGATCGGATGATTTTTTCCACACATCTGTAATGCCAATGCTTTGCAGGTAATTCAGATAACGGCGGATCACCCAGGAATAGTCATAGATTGTATTCGGATCTCGGACCAGCATTTGCAGGAATTCTTCCAGCAGAGCTTTGTACTCATCAAACAGACGGTATTTTTGTTTTAGTTTGTGCATTGTCCAGGAAAGTGTGCCGGTATTGTAATACTCTACAAGTCGCTCCAGGCATTTCCGCTTTCCAAGATAATGTGACTGAGAAATCTCACCTCTTTCGTAACGTGCTTCTGTTTCCTCCCAGACTTTTCTGAGCAGCACTGGATTATAGTATTTCTCTCCATGGTTCAAGCAATAATCCTGAATTGCCTTCATGTACCCATAGCTTTGACCGTAAACCGTTCTGGGGGACAGCTTCAGAACGCGGATCATACACGAAGATGTCTGCTCTATCAGATCATCCAGCAATACCCGTCCCTCAATTGTTACACATCCTTAATGTTGATTCAGATTGCCCTGTAATCAACATTATACAGAAAAAAACAGGAATGGAAAAATGAACTTGGTTATACTGACTTTTGCAAAAACGTGGGTTCCTTCTCGCTGAAAAAGCAAAATGTTATACCGACTTTTCTGCCCGAAATCGTTGGTACAGTGGGGCTTTTTTGAAAAGTCGGTATAACACGAAAGCCGGGATAACGGCTAGAATAAAGTGCAATAATGGGCTGTTTTCATAGCCTTTACAATAGTAGCCTGCCACCACATCAATGCCCCGCTGCTTTGCCTGATGGGCAGCTTCCAGCATGGCGTAGGTCTTTCCCACGCCAGCCGCGTAGCCAAAGAAGATTTTCAGTTTTCCATGCCCTTCCGGCGGTTCCTCTGTACGGATCGCCCTCAAAAGCTGTTCCGGGTCTTGTCTTGGCAGTTCCATTGGTGATATCACTCCTTACGGGATTTCCCGGCATTGACCAGTTCATCCAGATAACAGATTACTCCCCGCCGGGTCAGAATGCCGCAGAGGGTATTCCGCCCGTCCACAATGGGTACATAATTCTGATTCAGCACAGCGGCTATCATTTCCGAATAGCCTACGTCAATGGGCAGCGCAGGACAAAAGTCTTTCCGAACGATGACCCCAATGCGGCAGCGCTCCTGTAGCTTTGGGTCTAAACTCCCGGATGAGAGCAGGTGGCGGAGGAAATCTCCCTCCGTCACGCTGCCGACATATTGTTCGTTTTCATTCAGCACGGGAACGGCGGTATAGCCATGTCTGCGAAACCGTTCCGGTGGTTTTCCGTTAGGCGGCTTGATTTCCGGCATACAGCCCGTGTGGGCATCGGAAATCGAGCCGTTTCCTATTCGGGTCACCACCAAGCGGATGCCTTTTATGAAGCATTACGGCGACATCTCTCAGATGGATGGCGGGAAGATCGAGCCTGTGGACATTATCACCTTCGGCTCTCCCTGCACCGATATGTCCGTTGCCGGACGCAGAGCTGGATTGGAAGGACAGCAGTCTGTGCTGTTTTATCAAGCCATCCGAATCATTAAGGAAATGAGGTGTGCCACCAATGGCAGATATCCAAGATACTGCGTCTGGGAGAACGTCCCCGGCGCCTTCTCATCGAACGGCGGCGAAGACTTCAAGGCAGTCCTTGAAGCGGTCATCAACGTCGCAGAGCCGGAAGCCCAGGTGCCTATGCCTGAGAAAAACCGATGGCCCTATGCCGACTGCTACATGGGAGACGGATGGAGCGTTGCTTACCGAGTTCTTGACGCTCAATACTGGGGAGTCCCCCAGCGAAGAAAACGCATCTACCTTGTCGCAGATTTTGCAGGCCGGAGTGCCTTCGACATACTTTTTAAGTCCGAAGGCCTGTCAGGGTATTCTGCGGAGGGCTTCCGCGCGTGGCAAAGAACTGCCGGAAGTGCTGCGGATTGCGCTGGAACGTCAGGCATCTGCCTGAACGACCAGGGCGGTCAGCGGATGGATGTAACAGACGATGTATCTGCTACGCTTCGCGCCGAGGCTCACCATCCTCCCTGCGTTCTGGAGTCAGCAGGATTCTGCACCGAGCATTCTTCCAAAAGCAGAAGCATCGGCTATGAGGAAGAAACATCTCCCACGCTCCGGGCAGGTGTTGTTCCTGCGGCTGTGGCGCTGGAAAACCATCCCACCGACTGCCGTGTGAAGATTTCCGATGACGGCATGGTACAGACCCTGACTTCCCGTATGGGCACCGGGGGCGGGAACGTCCCATTGGTGATGGGGAAACAAACGACAGCCTACGGCATCTGTTCCAAGGACAGCAACGCAATGAAATCGGATAATCCTCACAGCGGCTTCTATGAAGCGGACACTGCGCGAACGCTTGACGGCAATGGCGGTAATCCAGCCTGTAACCAGGGTGGTATCGCTGTAGTCGCATTCACGCAGAATCAACGGGATGAAGTGCGCGATCTGGGTGAGCAGTCCGCTGTGGTCTGCGCCAACTCTGGGACAAAACAGCAGACTTTCGTGCTGCAGGGAAACATGATCGGCCGCAGTGATGGAAACGGTCCCCAGGGAGATGGCATCAATGAGGATGTCAGTTTCACCCTCAATACGGTCGACCGCCACGCTGTCTACGCCATGACCACCGGGAACTTCTCCCAGGTGACCGAAGATGCCGCTCCGACCCTTATGGCGAGAGACTTCAAAGACCCAACAGCAGTCTGCTACGGAATTGGAAGGGATACATTCAACCAGAGTAAAAACGCCAGGTTCTCACCAAACTTTGATGAAGAATTACAGCCCACCCTTGTTGCCAAAGGCCCCGGCGCAATTCAGAACGGCTATACCGTCCGCAGACTGACGCCCACCGAGTGTGCCAGACTGCAGGGGTTCCCGGACTGGTGGTGCGATAACCTCGGCATTGCGGAACCTATGATGGAAGATATCTGTTACTGGTATGAGGTGTTCGAAACCCACCGCAGGATCACGGGCAGTTCCGCAAAGCCAAAATCCCTGAAGCAGATTGCCAAATGGCTGCGCGATCCCCATTCGGATGCCGCCGAGTATAAGATGTGGGGCAATGGTGTGGCGCTCCCGTGCGTCGTTTTCGTACTTTCCGGCATTGTGTGGTCTGCACGATCCTGCGGGCAGTAATTCAACGACGATTCTACAGTATAGAGCCTTGCTATTTCTGCCGTTCAGAGTGATATATGTAGTACCAAATTAAAGGAGGTACGCATTATGCAAATTGAATTCAACAAAACCGGCGCGGAACGCAAGGCTCTGGTAAAAGCCATTTCGGTAATTATTGGTGAGAATGCGGTTTACCAATTCATGCCGACCTGCGCTTATGAGATCGGCTGTTTCACTGTGACTAAAGACGGCGCCCTTGTGTTTGATGACCGGGCCGACAGCGAGGTTGTCGAGTCTCTTCTGGAGCAGCTTGCCCAGCAGGGTTTCACCCCCGCAGAAGCCAACACAGCGGTCCAGGACGCGCCTGTGGGGCTGACCATCTCCGTCCCGCTGGACAAAGTGAACTGCGGCAATCTTACCCGGCTGCTGGAAGCCAAAGGCAGTCTCATCCGCAAAGCCTTGGGCGTAAATGAACTGCCCATTGAGATCGGTGAGGACAAGGTTTCCCTTCCTTGGTTCTCCGAACTGCCGGACTCAGAAGAGTGTGAAGCCTATTCCCATTTCATCTGCGCGCTCTGCGAGATGAGCGTCACACAGAAACGGATCACGTCTACAGAAAAGCCGGTGGACAACGAGAAGTACGCTTTTCGCTGCTTCCTCCTCCGCTTGGGCTTCATCGGAAGCGAGTACAAAACCCAGCGGAAGATTCTGCTCCGCAACCTGACCGGATCGAGCGCCTTCAAGTCCGGTTCTCAAAAGGAGGTGGCAGATGATGCGATTTCCGAGTAAGGCTGTTGTCGAGGTGCTTCGCCGCCAGTATCCGGTTGGCACCCGGGTGGAGCTGGTGCGGATGGACGATCCGCAGGCCCCTCCCATCGGTACAAAGGGCACCGTTAAGGGCGTCGATGACATTGGCAGCATCATGGTTGCATGGGACAACGGATGCGGCTTGAGCGTAGCCTATGGGGCAGATATTTGCCGAAAGGTTGGTGACACGGATGCCTGATGATGTTTTGGAGGATCTGTTCTTTGGAAAGATCGACCCCTGGGAAAACCGCCCCAGTAACATGGAGGAGTTTCACCTTCTAAATCAGAAAATGAGCAGACTCAGCGATGCCCTTGATGAGCAGCTGGATGATGAAACAAAAGCGCTGCTCGACCAGTACCTTTCCTCCCGCGCCAGCATGGAATCGTTGCTTTCCTGCGACAGCTTCAAGACCGGATTCCGGCTGGGTGCGCAGATCATGATGGCGGTATATAAAAAGCCGTAATCTACACAGTTTTCCGGTGGATAGTTTGGTATATATATTGATTCTAATTGACTTGCTATTATGCGGATTTAGAGCGAATATGTGCACACCGAAAGGAAAACACATAAAAGCGGAGGAAACCACCATGAAAAACGAAGGCATCAAGAGAACCGAAGCATACACCGAGAACAAGGCAGCCTGCTACCGCCTGCCCAACACCACCACGATGGAGAACCTTTCCATGCAGGTTACCGCAGGCGAAGGCGCGGTTCTCAAGATGGGCGGCAAGGTTCTGGTCGCCGATGCTGCCTGGAAGGGCTTTATCGCCGGGGTTTACGAGTTTGTTGAAACGCCTGAAGAAACCGGTCTCGGCTATATCGAGTGTCGGCTGAACCTCATCGCCATGAGCGCAGATCTTTTTGAAGACGGCGGTCACGCTATTGCCTGGGCCATACAGCAGTAAGACACAGCAAAACGAACAACCAAGGGAACGGAGCCGAAAGGCTCTGTCTCTCGTACAGATCTATTTTGGATGGTCGCAGTGATGCGGCTATTTTTATGCCCATTTTCAGGAGGTGACCCCATGCGCAAGCTGAAGAAATACAAGCCGACCCCTTTCATGGCAGAGGGGTCGCATTATGACAAAGCGGCAGCGGACTATGCGGTGATGTTCATCGAAAGCCTCTGCCATACCAAAGGAACCTGGGCCAGAAAGCCCTTTGACCTCATCGACTGGCAGGAGCAGATCATCCGGGACATCTTCGGGACGCTGAAGCCCAACGGATACCGGCAGTTCAACACCGCATACATCGAAATTCCCAAGAAACAGGGCAAATCCGAGCTGGCCGCTGCCGTGGCCCTGCTTCTGACCTGCGGGGACGGCGAGGAACGCGCCGAGGTCTACGGATGCGCCGCTGACCGACAGCAGGCGTCCATCGTGTTCAATGTGGCTGCGGATATGGTGCGGATGTGCCCGGCGCTGAATAAGCGAGTCAAAATTCTCGATTCCCAGAAACGCATCATCTACCAGCCCACCGGGAGCATCTACCAGGTGCTGTCTGCTGATGTGGGAAACAAGCACGGCTTCAATACCCATGGCGTGGTATTTGACGAACTCCACACCCAGCCCAACCGCAAACTGTACGATGTCATGACCAAAGGCTCCGGTGATGCCCGGATGCAGCCGCTTTATTTTCTCATCACCACCGCCGGGAACGATACGAACTCCATCTGCTACGAAGTCCACCAGAAAGCAAAGGACATTCTGGAAGGCCGCAAATCCGACCATACCTTCTATCCGGTGATTTACGGCGCGGATGAGGGTGACGACTGGACAGACCCGGAGGTTTGGAAAAAGGCCAATCCCTCCCTGGGAATTACGGTCGGCATCGACAAGGTACAGGATGCCTGCGAATCGGCAAAACAGAATCCCGGTGAGGAAAACGCCTTTCGTCAGCTGCGTCTGAACCAGTGGGTCAAACAGGCTGTCCGCTGGATGCCCATGGACAAGTGGGACAAATGCGCGTTCCCGGTCAACGAGGATGATCTGGAGGGCCGGGTTTGCTACGGCGGTTTGGACTTGTCCTCCACCACGGATATTACCGCCTTCGTGCTGGTGTTCCCACCCCGGGATGAGGACGATAAATACATGGTGCTTCCGTACTTCTGGATACCGGAGGACAATCTCGACCTCCGCGTCCGGCGCGACCATGTGCCTTATGATGTCTGGGAGCGACAGGGTACGCTGCAGACCACCGAGGGCAATGTGGTTCACTACGGCTATATTGAGAAATTCATCGAGCGGCTGGGTGAACGGTTCAACATCCGTGAGATTGCCTTTGACCGCTGGGGCGCTGTGCAGATGGTACAAAACCTGGAAGGCATGGGTTTTACAGTCGTTCCCTTTGGGCAGGGCTTCAAGGATATGTCTCCTCCCACCAAAGAACTGATGAAGCTGGTGCTGGAAGAGAAAATTGCCCACAGCGGTCACCCGGTGCTGCGCTGGATGATGGACAATATCTTCATCCGCACCGACCCGGCTGGCAACATCAAACCGGACAAGGAAAAGTCCACAGAGAAGATTGACGGCGCGGTGGCCACCATTATGGCGCTGGATCGTGCGATCCGGTGTGGCAATGACACGGGTGCTTCCGTCTACGATGATCGGGGCATTTTGTTTATTTAAGAGAGTCCTGCCGAGTCGGCAATTCATAACGGGTAGCTGTTCTAATCGCTGCGACTGATGAGTTTTGTCGTGCCTGCTTCCTGTAATGCAAGACATCTCGAAAAATGTACCTCCAGAACAGACCGACGCTCTTCTTTTCAAACGATGTCAGCTTGGTCTGATCAATCCAAGGGAAATAGTTGCTCCACCACCTGAAAAAACTCTCTGCTGGTGGAATCGCCAATCTGTCATTGGCGAGTATGATTGTGTTCAACTGTGCTGGCATCAAGGCACACACCTGGAGAGCATCCCAAAGTGATGTATTGTTTCTGATTCCAGCATGGGTGGGGTATTTTTCGGCGAAGTCATTGACCGTGTTAATGGTTATGATTGTTTGGTTTGTCATTTCATTTTCCTCCTGAACTATGTTTCTACTTATATATACGAATGAAAGGCGAAAAAACATAATGCAAGTTTTAGAATCTTCAGATCAGAGAAAGGTATGGTGATACGCATGAGCTTTTTAGCTGGTTTATTCCATTCCCGGGATAAGCCCACCAACAGCTTAAACGGCAGCGGTTACCGCTTCTTCCTCGGCCAGTCCACTTCGGGAAAGCCGGTGAATGAACGCTCCGCCATGCAGATGACTGCTGTCTACGCCTGTGTGCGAATCCTGTCTGAGACGATTGCCGGATTGCCCGTGCATCTGTATCAGTACCAGGAGGACGGCAGCAAAGAAAAGGCACTGAAGCACCCGCTGTACCGCATTCTCCATGATGAGCCGAACCCGGAGATGACCAGCTTTGTGTTCCGGGAAACCGCCATGTCCCATCTGCTACTGTGGGGCAACTCCTACTCCCAGATCATCCGAAACGGCAAAGGCGAGGTCGTTGCGTTGTATCCGCTGATGCCCAACCGCATGACCGTTGACCGGGACGATATGGGTCACCTCTACTACCAGTACCAGGTGCAGGATTCTGATGCGCCGACCATGAAGGACGGCACAGTGATTCTAAAACCCTCCGATGTGTTGCACATCCCGGGACTGGGCTTTGACGGACTTGTCGGATACAGCCCCATTGCCATGGCAAAGAATGCCATCGGTATGGCGATTGCCTGTGAGGAGTACGGAGCCAAGTTTTTCGCCAACGGCGCGACTCCCGGCGGCATTCTGGAGCATCCGGGGACAGTGAAAGACCCTGCCCGTGTCCGGGACAGCTGGAACGCGGCCTTCGGGGGCAGCGGCAACGCCAATAAGGTGGCTGTGCTGGAGGAGGGCATGAAATACACCCCTATCTCCATCTCCCCGGAACAGGCGCAGTTCCTGGAAACCAGAAAATTTCAGATAGACGAAATCGCTCGAATTTTCCGGGTGCCTCCCCACATGGTTGGCGATCTGGAGAAATCGAGCTTTTCCAATATTGAGCAGCAGTCACTGGAATTTGTGAAATACACGCTGGAGCCGTGGATCGTGCGCTGGGAGCAGGCCATTAACCGGGCGCTGCTTTCGGAGAAAGAAAAGGAATCGTATTTCGTGAAGTTCAACGTGGACGGTCTGCTGCGCGGCGACTATGAGAGCCGGATGAACGGCTACGCCACCGCCAGACAGAATGGCTGGATGTCCGCCAACGACATCCGGGAACTGGAAAACCTGGACCGCATCCCTGCCGAACTCGGCGGTGACCTATATCTCATCAACGGAAACATGACCAAGCTGCAGGACGCGGGTATATTCGCGGGAAAGGAGGAAACCGAAAATGAAGAAGTTTTGGAACTGGACGAATCAGGCTCCAACGGAGACGGAACCGGAGCAGCGGATTCTCACGCTGAACGGCACCATCGCCGAGAAAAGCTGGTTTGACGATGATATCACGCCCCAGCTGTTCCGGGAGGAACTGAATGCCGGGAGCGGCGATATCACAGTCTGGATCAACAGCCCCGGCGGCGACTGTGTGGCTGCGGCTCAAATCTACAATATGCTCATGGATTACAGAGGCAGCGTGACCGTTAAGATTGACGGCATCGCTGCCTCTGCCGCATCCGTCATTGCCATGGCTGGCACCAGGGTGCTGGTGTCTCCTGTGTCGATGCTGATGATCCACAATCCCGCCACCATGGCTATAGGCGATGCCGCAGAAATGCAGAAAGCCATCGCCATGCTGGACGAGGTGAAGGAATCCATCATCAACGCCTATGAGATCAAGACCGGCATGAGCCGCGCCAAGCTGTCCCACCTGATGGATGCGGAAACCTGGATGGATGCCCACACGGCGGTCGATCTGGGCTTTGCCGATGAGATTATGACCCGCCCGGCAGACGCTGGCGCGGAAAATCACGTCACCGGGTCGATGCTGTTTTCCCGGACGGCGGTGACCAACCACCTGATGGACAAACTGGCGGCAAAGTGCCGCATCGAAAAGAAGTCCACCCAACCGGAACGCTCCGTGGATGATCTCATGGAGCGGCTCAATCTGATGAAACATTAAGGAGGATTTTGATTATGACGATTCAGGAACTGCGCGAAAAGCGCAACACCGCATGGAATGCCGCCAAGGCATTTCTGGATTCCCATCGTACCGAGAAGGGTACCCTGACCGCCGAGGACGATGCCACCTACACCCGCATGGAGCAGGACATCGCCGATCTCGGCAAGGAAATCGCTCGTCTGGAACGGCAGGAGGCGCTGGATGCGGAACTCAGCAAGCCTGTGAATGCACCTCTCACTTCCAAGCCCACCACCGGAAAGCAGCCGGAGGTCAAGACCGGGCGTGCGTCTGACGAATACCGCAAGGGAATGCTGACCGCCCTGCGCACCAACTTCCGTCAGGTCAGCAACGTTCTGCAGGAAGGCGTGGATGCCGATGGCGGCTACCTCGTGCCCGAGGAGTATGACCGCCGCCTGATTCAGACCCTGTCTGAGGAGAACATCATGCGCCGCCTGGGCCATGTGATCACCACTTCCGGTGAGCACAAGATCAATATCGCGGCCACCAAGCCTGCCGCCGCATGGATCGAGGAAGGCGGTGCGCTCCAGTTCTCCGATGCCACCTTCGCCCAGATTCTTCTGGATGCCCACAAGCTGCACGTTGCCATCAAGGTGACCGAGGAGCTGCTCTACGACAGTGCTTTCAATCTGGAAAGCTACATCATCGAGCAGTTCGGCAAGGCGCTGGCCAATGCCGAGGAGGATGCCTTCCTCAACGGCACCGGCGTTGGTCAGCCCCTGGGCCTGTTCGCAGAAGTCGGCGGCGGTCGTGTGGCCGGTACGCTTTCTGCCGCACTGAAGGCGGACGATGTGCTTGGCCTCATCTATGAACTCAAGCGTCCCTACCGCAAGAATGCGTCTTTCATCATGAACGACAAGACCGTGGCGCAGATCCGCAAGTTTAAGGACAACAACGGAGCCTACATCTGGCAGCCGTCCTATCAGGCGGGTGAGCCTGACCGCATTCTGGGCTACAGCGTTCATACCTCCGAGTATGTGCCGGAGAACGCCATCGCCTTTGGCGACTACAGCTACTACAACATCGGCGACCGTGGCACCCGTTCCTTCAAGCAGCTGACCGAACTGTTCGCCGGAAACGGCATGATTGGTTATGTGGCCAAGGAGCGTGTGGACGGCAAGCTGATCCTGCCCGAAGCGGTGCAGATTCTGAAGCTGAAGACCGAATGACCCTGATTACGGCGGTGCTGCTCCCATGGGTGGCACCGCCCATCTTTTCTGACAGAGGTGGTGATGAGACATGATTGTGTCCCTTAATGAAATGAAACAGTATCTCCGGGTGGACTTCGAAGATGACGATGCCATCATCACCGCCCTTATCACAGGAGTCGAAAAGCTGTGTGCGGATATTCTCCGGGCGGACAGGACCGATGTTCTGACCCAGGTAGAGAACGGCAGGGTGGCGGTCATGTACACGGTGGCCTATTTCTACGAACACCGGGAGGAAGCCGACCATCACGCCCTGACCCTGACCCTCCGTTCTCTGCTTTTCGGTTCACGGAAGGAGGCCTTCTGATGAAGATTGAACTGCTGAATGTCCGTATCTACCTCAGTAAAAACACGGTGACGGTGGATTCCATCGGCAATCACAAAAACGAGTGGCAGCCCTACTACACCTGCTATGCCACGGTCAGTGCCGAGGGCGGCAAGGAAATGACCGATGCCGGGATGGTGGTGGATGATTCCACCATTGACTTCACCATCCGCTGGTGTGCTCAGTCCGCGGCAATCACCTCCACGGGCTATCGGGTGCAGTTTCAGGATGAACTGTACGATGTTCTGTCTGTCGATCATATGAATTTTAAGCGCAAGGGCATCAAGCTGCACTGCCGGAAAGTGAGGCGATAAGATGGCAAAACTCAAAATTCCCATTGATTCGCTCTCCGAAACCGTCATGAAGGAACTGAACGAGTATGCCGATGTGGCCTGTGATGAGATGAAGGAAGCGGTGAAAAGTTCCAGTACGTTGGTGAAGAACCAGATCAAGGCCGCCACTCCCAGAGCGACCGGAGCCTATGCGAAAAGCTGGTCAACTAAGAACACCAGGGAAACCGCTCATTCGCTGGAGGTGACCGTGTATTCCCGCAACCGCTACCAGCTGGCGCATCTGCTGGAACACGGTCATGCCAAGCGCGGCGGTGGCAGGGTTCCGGGAAGAAGCCATATCGCCCCGGCTGAACAGGCTGGCATCGACCAGCTGGAGAAAGACATCGAAAGGAGCCTGCGGCATGGATGAACTGATACAAATACTGACGGAATCCGGGCTGCCCTTTGCCTATGACCACTTTGCGGAGGGTGAGTCCCCGGAGCCGCCGTTTGTCTGTTATCTGCTTCCGGGCAGCGACAACTTCGCCGCTGACGGAGCAGTTTACTATAAAATTTCCGAAGTTCATATTGAACTGTACACCGATTGTAAGGACTTGTCGGTGGAACAGCAGCTGGAGGCTGTGCTGGACAGGCACGGCATTTTTTATGAGAAAACCGAAACCTGGATTGAGAGCGAACGGCTCTACGAAGTCCTGTATTACTTTGAAATGGAGGTTTGACCGCTATGAGCAATAAAGTCAAATATAATCTGAAAAATGTCCATGCCGCCAAGCTGACGGAATCCGTGGTGGACGGTGTGACTTCCTTCTCTTACGACACCCCCAAGGCCATTCCTGGTGCGCTCAGCATCAGCCTGGACGCGGAGGGTGATTCCTCTCCCTTCTATGCGGATGGCATCGTGTATTTCCGCACCAGTTCCAACAACGGCTACAGCGGTGATCTGGAAATGGCCGTCATCCCGGAGTGGTTCCGCACCGAAATCCTGCGGGAAAAGCTGGACAACAAGGGTGTGCTGGTGGAGAAGTCCGACGTTACCGAGACAGAGAAGTTTGCCCTGCTCTTTGAGTTTGACGGCGATGTGAAGGCCATCCGTCATGTGCTGTACAACTGCAGCGCATCCCGTCCTTCCATCGAGTCAAAGACCAAGGAGGACACCATCGAGCCGGGTACCGAAACCCTGTCCCTGACTGCCGATCCCCGCAGCGATGGCCTGGTCAAGAGCCGCACCGGCGATACCACGGACAAAGCCACCTATGATGGCTGGTACCAGACCGTGTATATCCCGGACGAAACGGAGGGTTAATCTATGCTGGAGAAAACGATCACAGTCGGCGATAAACAGGTGAAGTTCCGCTCCTCGGCAACGATTCCCCGCCTGTACCGCATCAAGTTCAAGAGAGACATTTTCAAGGACCTGTCCCGTTTGGAATCTTCCTACAGCAAGAAGAAAAACGAGGATGGGTCCTTCGCCATCGAGGATCTGGAAATCTTCGAGAATGTGGCCTACATCATGGCCTACCATGCCGACCGCACCATCCCGGACAACATCGATGACTGGCTCGATCAGTTTGAAATGTTCTCCATCTATGAGGTGCTGCCGGAGATCCTGGAACTGTGGGGTTCCAATCTGGTGACCGATGTGGCTTCTAAAAAAAACTCCAGCGCAGCAGCCGTGAAATGACCACGGCTCTGTTCCTCCTGCGATGCACCGAGATTGGCATTGCCATCGCTGACCTTGACCTCCTCACCATAGGCCTTGTGATGGATATGTGGACGGAAAAAGGCAACGATGGCGTGACTTATGACAAGATGGCATCGCAGGAGGACTTTGACCGGTTCTGATGGTAGACGTGTTCATAATCTTTTGCTATAATTATCTTGATAAATCGGGATTTGTCGAATTGAATACAGCACCATAGCCGCCGAGCTTTCAAAAGAAGTCAGGCGGCTATTTTTATCAGCAAGCATTGACAATCATCTATGTATATGCTACACTATACGCATAGACAATTATCAATGTGAGGTGTTTCTATGAATGCTATGGGTGTGGCTTTGATCTGCAAGGCGCTGGGCGATGCGAACCGGCTGGAAATCGTAAAGATGCTGTCGGACGGTGAGAAGTGCGGCTGTAAGCTGCTGGAACGGTTTGAAATTACCCAGCCGACCCTCTCTCACCACATGAAGATTCTGGTGGAGTGCGGACTAGTGAATGCCCGCAAGGATGGCAAGTGGCAGCACTACTCCCTGAACTGCGAAACGCTGACCCAGTTCAAGGAATTTATCGAGGGGCTGACCTGCTGTGGCTGCGGTTCCAATGACGAAGGCGGGTGCTGCTCCTGATGGGGAAGTTCATCACAGATCAGATCCTCGGCATGAAGTGGCTGAACACGCTGATTGGAAATCTGCTGAACGCGCTGGGACTGGACACGACAAGCCGCATTGGAGGGAGTGTCCAATTCTTCCTCTACGATGTCATTAAGATCACCGTTCTGCTCTGCGTACTGATTTATCTGATCTCCTACATTCAGAGCTATTTCCCGCCGGAGCGCAGCAAGAAAATCATGGGACGTTTTCACGGTATCTGGGCAAACTGCATCGCCGCACTGCTCGGCACGGTGACGCCGTTCTGCTCCTGCTCCTCCATTCCGCTGTTTATCGGCTTTACCAGCGCCGGATTGCCGCTGGGCGTGACCTTCTCGTTCCTGATTTCGTCCCCTATGGTGGATTTGGGAAGCCTTGTCCTTTTGATGAGCATTTTCGGCGCAAAGGTCGCTGTTCTCTATGTGGTGCTGGGGCTTGTGATCGCTGTGGCTGGCGGTACGCTGATTGAAAAGCTGCACATGGAGAATCAGGTGGAGGAGTTTATCCGAAGGGCATCCGCTGTGGATATTGCATCCCCGACGCTGACGCAGAAGGAGCGCCTGGTTTACGCCAAAGAGCAGGTGGAAGAAACCTTCAAGAAGGTCTTTCCGTACATTCTCATCGGCGTGGGCATCGGGGCGGTCATTCACAACTGGATTCCCGAACGCTGGGTCGTGGCCGTTGTCGGCAGCAGCAATCCCTTCGGTGTGATTCTGGCAGCCATCATCGGCATTCCCATGTATGCCGACATTTTCGGCACGATCCCCATTGCCGAGGCCCTGCTCGGTAAGGGCGCACAGCTTGGAACGGTGCTTGCCTTTATGATGGGCGTCACAACGCTGTCCCTGCCGTCGATGGTCATGCTGCGCAAGGCTGTGAAGCCGAAGCTGCTGGGTGTTTTTATCGCTATCTGCGCTTTGGGCATTATCGTTGTAGGCTACTTATTCAACCTGTTTCAAGGTGTCATTTTATAATTGGAGGGTATCATCATGTCAATTTTTGGATTTGGCAAGAAAAAAGAAGAACAAAAGAAACCTTGCTGCTACGGCGGGAACTGCACACCGGAAGCCATGCAGGCGGCAGAAGCCGAAAAGAAGGAGTCCGGCGTTAAAATTCTCGGCGGCGGTTGTGCCAAATGTAACGCACTGGAAGCGGCAACCGTAGAAGCACTGCGGGAACTTGGGATGGATACGACCATCGACCATGTGCGGGACTTTGAGAAAATCGCTGCCTATGGTGTGATGACCACCCCCGCTTTGGTGGTGGACGGTCAGGTGGTGTCCTACGGCAAGGTGCTGAAAAAGGATGAAGTCATTGCGATTTTGAAGAAGGTAAGAGCATGAAAGAGCGCAGCGCATCTCCCATTGGTTTTTTTCAAAAGTATCTGACCGTATGGGTCATTCTCTGTATGGCGGTGGGTATCTTCATTGGCAAATTCCTGCCGCAGATTCCGGAGTTTCTGAACCGGTTTGAGTATGCACGGGTGTCGATTCCCATGGCAATTCTCATCTGGGTAATGATTTATCCCATGATGATGAAGGTGAACTTTCGCAGCATCAAAAATGTGGGCAGGAATCCCAAAGGCTTGTTCGTCACTTGGATTGTCAACTGGCTCATCAAGCCCTTCACCATGTATGGCATGGCAAGCCTGTTTTTCTTCGTGGTGTTCAAGGCGTTCATCACGCCGGAGCTTGCGACGGAATACCTCGCCGGGGCGGTGCTGCTGGGCGCTGCGCCCTGTACTGCGATGGTCTTTGTGTGGAGCGCACTGACAAAGGGCGACCCGGCGTACACGGTGGTGCAGGTGGCCACCAACGACCTGATTATCCTCGTAGCATTCGTCCCCATCGTGAAGTTCCTGCTGGGTGTTTCCAATGTGTCCGTGCCGTGGGATACGCTGATTTTGTCCGTGGTGCTGTTCGTGGTCATTCCCCTTGCAGGCGGTATGCTGACCCGGTATTTTGTAACCCGGGAAAAGGGCGCAGACTATTTTGAGAACACCTTCGTCAAGAAGTTTGACGGCATTACGACGGTTGGACTTCTGCTGACGCTGGTGCTGATCTTCGCCTTTCAGGGGCAGGTCATTCTGGAGAATCCCTTGCACATCGTGCTGATTGCCGTACCGCTGATTTTGCAGACCTTCCTGATTTTCGGCATTGCCTATGGTGCCTGCTGGCTGATCAGGCTGCCGCACCGCATTGCAGCACCTGCCGGAATGATCGGCGCATCCAACTTTTTTGAATTGGCGGTTGCGGTAGCCGTTGCCCTGTTCGGAACGACTTCTCCCGCCGCGCTGGCCACAACGGTGGGCGTGTTGACCGAAGTGCCGGTGATGCTGTTCCTTGTAAAAATCGCAAACAAAACGAAAGGCAGGTTCCCCGCATGACAAAGCCAAAGGTTGCATTTATCTGCGTCCACAACTCCTGCCGCAGCCAGATTGCAGAGGCATTGGGGAAAGCTCTTGCATCCGATGTGTTTGAAAGCTATTCCGCAGGGACGGAAACCAGGCCACAGATCAATCAGGATGCTGTCCGGCTGATGAAGGCGCTTTATGGCATCGACATGGAGCAGACGCAGTATTCCAAGCTGATTTCGGATATTCCCGAACCGGATATTGCTATCTCCATGGGCTGCAATGTGGGGTGTCCCTTCATCGGCAGACCCTTTGACGATAACTGGGGATTGGAAGACCCAACAGGAAAAAGCGATGAGGAGTTTAAGAAGGTTATTGACGAGATTCGATTGCGAATCATGGAGCTAAAGCAACGTTTGGGAAAAAATATGGAGGCCTAAAAACAATCAATTCCAGTTTACAGAACTGAATATCGATTATTGAGCATCGGCTAACACCCGGTGCTCTT
>JAUNSH010000019.1 GCA_030539285.1 Eubacteriales bacterium | reverse complement strand
GAATGACAAATGGGGTGCGTTTCCCTCATTTTCCGAATATTTCAACTCTTGATTCGCATCTTTGGGGAAGGCTTTGGAACTGTACAAAACCCCTGCCGGTCAAGGAAGCTCCCTTCCTTTTCCGACAGGGGTTTTCATATTTTACGCTTCTCAGCTGACCTCAGCCTCAGTGATGGCCCGGATCAGCTTCTTCTGCTGGGCGGTCTCAAACTTGATGACGCTGTGGATATTGCCGTCGTCGTAGATATCCACCATTTCGCCCCAGCCGGTGCCGGAAATGGGGATGGTCTCGCCCGTCATTTGCAGGTCGATGACCATGGGCAGGATCTTCGCCGCCAGCTTGGTCACGTCGGAAGCCGTCATGGTGGTGGTCACCATGGGCAGCAGCTCGTCCACCCAGCCGTTCAGCTCGCTCAGAGACATGTAGCGGAACTTCTCAAGCAGGGAAGCCACCAGCTTGCGCTGACGCTCCGTCCGTTTGATATCGCTTTCGGAATCGCCCTCGGCTTTGCGCATCCGGGCGTAGGACAGGGCCTCCATGCCCTGCAGCACCTGCACGCCGGGTTCGATGGTACGCTGGACATACAGGGTGTCCTTGTTGAGGTAATCCGCCTCGGCCTGCGTCAGCTCCAGCTCCACGCCGTTGAGGTAGTCGATCATGCGGATAAAGCCGTCGAAGCTGACCTCAATGTTGTAGTCCACTTCAATGCCGAAGTTGTCCCGCAGGCAGATATTGGTCATCTCCATGGCACCGGCGGTGCCACCGCCCCACTGGTAGCCCAGATTGTAGCATACGGTGAACTTGGCCCGGCCGCAGGTGTGGCCCTTATAGTCGGGCAGCTTTACGTAGGAGTCCCGGAGGATGGAGAAGACCGTGACCTCCTTGGTGTAGGTGTTCAGGGAGATCAGCATGGTGGTATCGGCCATGTTGTATTCCTCGCCGGCCCGGGCCGCCTGACCCACCACCAGAATGTTGATGATATCATCGGCAGTCGAAGCCCTGGCGGTAGTCTCCACCACGGCTTCCGTAGTTTCTTCGACCTGGGTTTCCTCGGTCTCCGGCGGACGGGTATATTCATCCGTGGCCTCCGTATACACGTAGGTGTCCTCCGGCAGGGTGACAATATTCATCTTATTGAACTTATTCTGGATGAAAAAGTACACCGCCGCGCAGGCGATCAGGATCAGCACCAGCACCACCGCCAGCACGATCAGAAAAATTTTCAGCCCCTTGCCGCTCTTTCCCGTCTTGTTTTCCGGGTCCTTCGGCTGTTTTGGCTGCTTCTGCTGTTCAAAACGTCCATGATAGCTCATGTATAACCTCCTGATGGACCAAACTATCTGTCTTACTTCGTCGTTCAGCGGCTATTGTACCACGGACGTTTTCAGATTACAAGACTTTTTTCACCCGATTATTCGTTCTTTTCGGAGAATTGCTCAATTTACCTCGGCTTCCGTAATGGCCCGGATCAGTCGTTTCTGCTGATCCGACACGAAGAGCATAACGCTCTGCATGGTGCCGTCGCCGTAGATATCCACCATTTCGCCCCAGCCGGTCTTTCCCACAGGGACCGTCTCTCCCGTCATGGTCAGCCTGCTGACCATAGGAAGGATCTTCGCCGCCAGTCGGGTCACATCGGAGGGCGTCATGGTGGTGGTCACCATGGGCAGCAGCTCGTCGATCCAGCCGTTCAGCTCGCTTAAGCTCATATAGCGGAACTTTTCAAGCAAGGAAGCCACCAGCTTGCGCTGGCGCTCCGTCCGCTTGATATCGGATTCCCCGTCGCCTGCCGCCTTGCGCATCCGGGCATAGGACAGGGCCTCCATGCCCTGCAGCACCTGCACCCCCGGCTCGATGGTCCGCTGGACGTACAGGGTGTCCTTGTTGAGGTAGTCCGCTTCGGCTTCCGTCAGCTCCAGCTCCACGCCGTTCAGGTAGTCGATCATCCGGATAAAGCCGTCAAAGCTGACCTCGATGTTGTAATCCACCTCGATGCCGAAGTTGTCTTTCAGACAGATGTTGGTCATCTCCATGGCCCCCACGGTGCCGTTCTGCTGATAGCCCAGGGCGTAGCACATGGTGAACTTGGCCTTGCCGCCTTTCAGGTTTTTGTAGGCCGGAAGATTGACCAGAGAATCCCGGAGGATGGAGAACACCGTCACCTCCTCGGTATAGGTGTTGATGGACACCAGCATGGTGCTGTCGGCCATCCGCCCTTCCTCACCGGCCCGGGAGGCCTGTCCCACCACCAGAATGTTGATGATGTCATCGGCGCTCATGGGCGGCCGCGTGGTCTCCTCGGTCGTCACCTCCACCGTTTCCTCCGTCTGCACCGTCTCCGGCGGACGGGTGTATTCATCCGTGGCTTCCGTGTAGACGTAGGTATCCTCCGGCAGGGTGATGATATTCATTTTGCTGAATTTGTTCTGGATAAACCAGTACACCGCGCCCGCGCCGATCAGGACCAATGCCAGCAGCACCGCCAGCGCGATCAGAAGGATTTTCCGGCCTTTTCCGCCCTTTTTTCTGTTTTCGGGCTGTTTTTGTTGTTCAAAACGTCCGTGATACCCCATATTCGGCCTCCTGCTTCTTTTATAGAGACCATTGTACCACGCGCGGCGGGATCGTTCAAGTATGTTAAGGTTTATTTAAGGGTGTATCCATAGTGGAAAATTGGAATTTACTGGACTGTAGGGCGGGGTCATGACCCCGCCGATCCAGTTTCGATTCTATGCAACTTTCGGTGAATGGTATTGGAAAGTAGACCTCCACACGTTTTTCGTTGGACGTAAGTGCCACAAACATCCAACGTGGTCGGCGGGGTCATGACATAAGCCCTACGCATTGATAAATTCCAATTAACGTTTTTGATTTATCCCTTCTTTTTCCGGTTCCAGATCCCGCAGCACACCAGCCCCCCGCCGGACAGGGCCATGCCCAGCACCGCCAGATAGATCCCCAGGTCCCCGGTGAGGGGCGGCTCATCGGTGATGGGCATGATCACCGGCTCATAGCACCGCGTCCACTGCCCCTGCGCAGGCACCTCCACGAGAAAGGACCGGAAGGGGTAGAACCCGTCCATCCGCTGGGTCTGCACCAGCAGGTACAGCCCCTCCTCGATACCGGAAAACACCACCCTTCCGTCCACATCCAGCAATAGCTCCTTCCCGCTGCCGGCCAGTTCCCCCAGCCAGTAGGCCAGATTCCCGGAGCAGGCATCCTCACCGCGGACGATCCCGCCGCCGTAGCTGTCAAGCAATCGGTAGCCGCCCTCGGTGGGAACCCCCACCAGATACATGGTCACCGCGCCGTTGGTCACAGGCAGCTCCCCGGCGTCCAGCCTGACCTCCACCGTGCCCCGCATCTCTGACGCTCCCACAGGCAGGCTCAGCCCCAGCGCCAATACCCCCACCAGCAGTGCCATGCTCCCCCGTTTCAATTGGCCTCTCCCCTTTCGTATAGATGCTTCCTAAGTATAGCGAAAGGGCCGGGACGAAAAAAAGCGGAACGCAGACGCGTTCCGCTTTTAAGTTGAAAGTGGAAAGTGGAAAATTGAAAGTGAAGGAGTCCCTGCGGGACAATTTTGAATCATCCCCGAAGGGGATACCATAACTTTCCACTTTCATTTTTCAACTTTTAACTGAGTTCTCACTCTTCCACCGGCACGGGCTTGACCTCCATGACGGTCTTCTGATACGCGGCGATGCCCTTGGCCAGCACGTCCATGGCCCGCTCCAGATCCTCCTGCTTGAGGACATAGGCGATCCGCACCTCGTTGATGCCCTTGCCGGGGGTCTCGTAGAAGGGCGCACCGGGAGCAAACATCACCGTGTCGCCGTTGTCGCTGAATTCCTCCAGCAGCCACCGCTGGAACTTGTCCGCGTTGTCTACCGGCAGGCTCGCCATCAGGTAGAAAGCGCCCATTGGCTCCTCCACCACCACGCCGGGGATCTGGCGCAGCTTGCGGATGACGGTGTCCCGGCGTTTGCGGTATTCGGCCTTGCAGCTGCGGAAAAAGTCGGAATCCACACTGTACAGCGCCGCCGCGCCCACCTGATCCACCGTTGCCACCGCCAGACGGGACTGGCAGAACTTTAGCAGCGCCGCCTGAAGCTGCTTGTTGCGGGTGACCACGCAGCCCACCCGGGCGCCGCAGGCGGAGAACCGCTTGGACACGGAGTCCACGATGACCAGGTTTTCGTCAATGTCCCGGAACCGGGCCATGGTGGGCACGCCGAACTTGTCGTCGTAGCAGAACTCCCGGTACACCTCGTCGCAGATGAGGAACAGATTGTGCTTCTTGGCGATGTCCGCAATCATCCGCATTTCACTCTCGTCCAGCACCACGCCGGTGGGGTTGCCGGGGTTGGTGATCAGGATGGCCCGGGTGTTGGGCGTGATCAGGCTCTCAATGCGCTCCCGGTCAGCGTAGCGGTAGCCCTCCCAGGGGTTGGTGGGCAGGGCGCGGATAACACCGCCGGCGGCGTGGACGAAGGTGGTGTAGTTGGGATAGTAGGGTTCGGGAATGATGACCTCGGTGTAGGGGTCCAGAATGGACAGGCAGGTAAACAGCAGGGCTTCGCTGCCGCCGGTGGTCACCAGGATGTCGTTGTCCTCCAGAGGGACGCCCAAGGTGCCGTAGTATTTTTTGATAGCTTCAATGAGCACGGGCCGTCCGGGGGAGGCTTCATAGGCCAGGGTCTGGTCGGCAAAGTCGTGGACCGCCTCATAGAAGGCCTTGGGAGTGGGCAGGTCGGGCTGGCCGATGTTCAGATGGTAGATCTTTTTGCCGTCCTTTTTCGCCTGTATTGCCAGGGGATGGAATTTCCGCATGGGGGACGGCTCACAGCGGTTGGCGTTAATGGAAATCTGCATAGTCTTTACCTCCTCCGGCGGCTGCCAGATGCGCCGGATTTTTTATATTCTTTCGTAATGCGGCTCAGCTCAGAAGACAGGGCCGCAAGGCAAATCAGATTGGGAATGGCCATCAGGCCGTTGGCGATCTCACTCAGCTGCCAGACCGTTTCGGTGTCCAGCACCGCGCCCAGCACCACCACGGCAGTCTGAGCGGCGGCAAAGCCTTTCCAGCCGCCGAATAAAAATTGGGAGCATCTCGCCCCATACAGGCCCCAGCCCAGAATGGTGGCAACGGCGAATAAAATCAGCGCCGCCGCCAGAAACAGGGAAGCCCCCGCCCCGTAGACCTGGGAAAAGGCCGCGGTGGTCAGCTCCCCGCCCACATCCGTGCCGTAGGGAATGGTCACCCCGGAAACGAGAATCACCAGTGCCGTCAGGGTGCAGATGACGATGGTGTCCAAAAATACTTCAACCACGCCCATGAGGCCCTGCTCCGCAGGCTCAGCCTCGGCGCAGGCGTGGGCGATGGACGCGGTGCCCATGCCCGCCTCATTGGTAAATACCCCCCGGCGGCAGCCCACGCACAGGGCGTGAAAGGCAGAGCCAAGCATCCCGCCGGTGACGGCCCGGGGACAAAACGCACCCGTGAAAATCTGACAAAACGCACCCGGGATCCGCCGGCGGAAGGCCAGCAGCACCCCGATGCACAACAAAATATACCCGGCGGCAGCAATGGGGACCAGCGTTTCCGCCGCAGCGCCCACGCGCTTTGCCCCGCCGAACAGAAGGAATCCCGCCAGCACCGCTAGAGTCAGGCCCATCAGCAGATCGGCGGTCCGGCTCGGCTCCCCGCCCAGGCGGACGACTGCCGCGTTGACCCCGGTGACCACGGCGCTCACCTGGGCGGCATTGCCCACGCCGAAGGCGGCAAGGATGCCGAAGACGCAGTAGGCCTTCGCCAGCGGACAAAACCTAAGCCCCAGTCCACGGGTCATGGTATACATGGGGCCGCCGGCGTAGCCATCGGGGGTTTTCACCCGGTAGCGCACCGCCAGCGCAGCCTCGGCGTACTTGGTGGCCATGCCGAAAAAGGCACAGACCCACATCCAGAAAACAGCCCCCGGCCCGCCAAGGCAGATGGCCCCAGCCACGCCCACCAGATTCCCGGTGCCGACGGTAGCCGCCAGCGCGGTGCAAAAGGCCTGAAAGGAGGACACGCCTCCCTCCTGCTTCCCGCCGAACATCCGCCGGAAAAACAGCCTTATAGCCCGTGGGAACAGCCCCAGCTGCGGAAACCCCAGCCGAATACTGAGAAACAGCCCCACGCCCAGGATCAGGGCGGCGGCAGGCAGGCCCAAAATGACATCCTGTATGTAAAAAACCAGTTCCGTCATGGTATTCTCCTACTTTATCACTACTTTACAAATTCTGCAACAAAAATTTTTCACTTTCGACAAAAAAGCAGCCCCCTAAGTTGGGAGGCTGCTTTTGTGAAGGATGATTTTTCAAAATAACGCTGGCAAATAGATGAATTGGCAATTGACAGTGCGAATCAAGAGTTGAAATGCTCGGAAATGCGGGAACGTACCCCATTTGTCATTCCGACCGAGCGAAGCGAGTGGAGGAATCTTCCGCGTTACCGTTTGTGGGAACGTTAAAGGAAAAACGAACGGGAAAGATTCCTCCATTCCGCTGCGCTCCAGTCGGAATGACATACGTTTTTTCTATATATTTACGTTTTCAAACCTTGATTCACATTGACAGTTGACAATTACATTACACCCACGTCGCCCAAATCTCCGGGCAATACCCCACAGTGGCCTGTTTGCCGTTGCGCACCACCGGGGTCTTCATGAGGGTGGGATCGTCGAAGATCTTGTCCTCCTTGGCGGTTTTGTCCTCCATGTACTTCATCAGGGTCACCTCCGGGGACTTGCTGTCCCAGTCGATGAGATTGTCGATGCCCCCCACCGCCCGGAGAACGCTGTCAAATTCCCGGCCGGACATGCCGTACTTTTTAAGATCGATGGACTGAAAGGAGATCCTGCGTTCTTTGAAGTACCGCTCCGCTTTTTTCGTATCAAAGCACTTACTTTTTCCAAAAATCTGAATATTCAATACACTACCTCCTCAAGGCACAGCCCCTGGGCCGGGGCAAGGAATCCCGCCTGCTCCCGTTTGGCGCCAAACAGGGCCGGGATAGATTCGGGGCTTCGTTCCCCCCTGCCCACTTCGATCAGGGTACCCGTCAAAATTCGTACCATATTATATAGGAAGCCGTTTCCGGTATAGCGGATCTGAATTTCCTCCCCCTGCCGGGCGATGTCGATGGCGTACAGCTCCCGCACCGTAGATTTTTTCATTTTGGCGTTGCCGCAGAAGGCGGAAAAATCGTGCTTTCCCAGCAGCAGCGCCGCCGCCTGTTTCATGGCTTCCATGTCCAGTGTTTCCGGCATCACCGCCACAAACCGCCGCGCAAATACGCAGGGGGCCTCGCTGTTCCAGATACGGTAGCAGTAGGTCTTTTCCCGGGCGTTCAGCCGGGCATGGAACCGGGGCGAGACATCCTTACAGGAATATATGCCGATGTCCTCCGGCAGATACCGCCGCAGATTCGCCAAAATTTCCTCGCTGGGCATGGTGCTTTCGGAGTGAAAATTGGCTACCTGCCCTTTTGCGTGAACGCCCGCGTCGGTGCGCCCGCTGCCGGAGACCTCGATGGGTTCCCCCAGAATTCGGCTCAGGGCCGTCTCCAATTTACCCTGAATGGTGTCCTCCCTGCCGGGAAGCCGCTGCCAGCCCCGGTAGCGGGTGCCGTCATAGCAGATCTCAAGCCGCAGATTCCGCATAGTCTTCCAGTTCCTCTCTGGCCTCCCGTTCGCTGTCCGCGGAGAACAGGAAATTGCCCTTATAATCGTACACCTGAATGTGTCCGTGAACGTTGCGCATCTGATACATAGCCATCAACCTTTCCTTTTGGTTTCTGGCTATAGTATAGTGTGAATAAAGTCCAATAAAACGGACTTTTAAGGAGTTTGAAATGAAAAGCTTCGTAGGGCGGGGTCATGACCCCGCCGATCCGGTTTCGATTATATGCAGCTTTCGGTGAGTGGCATTGGTAAGTTGACCTCCATGCGTCCTTACGTTGAACGGAAGCGTTGCCAATGTTCAACGTGGTCGGCGGTGTCATGACCCCGCCCTACTTTGCTGTCAACTTGAAAAAACGTCTGGACAGCGCTGTTCTTCCGTGCTAGAATACCAACGAATGCGAAAGGAGGCGCGAAAACGTGCCGTCTCAAACCACCAACCAGATCACCGAGGGGGTGATCTGGAAGCAGCTTTTGCGATTTTTCTTCCCCATTCTTCTGGGGACCTTTTTTCAGCAGCTCTACAATACCGTGGACACCGTCATCGTGGGCCGGTTCGTGGGCACGCAAGCCCTTGCCGCTGTCGGTTCCACCGGGGCGCTGGTGAGTCTGCTCAACGGATTCTTCATCGGCCTCAGCTCCGGCGCTACGGTGCTGCTGTCCCAGTTCTACGGGGCCGGTGACCACCGGCGGACACAGGATTCCCTGCACACCGGCATGGCCCTGTCCCTGATCCTGGGGCTGATCATCACCGGTCTGGGGGTGTTCGCCGCACCACAGATTTTGGTAAAAATGGGCACCCCGGACACCTGCCTTCATGATGCGAAAGTCTATATCCGGCTGTACTTCACCGGAGCGCTGGCCTCCATGGTGTACAACATGGGATCGGGCATTTTGCGGGCCATGGGAGACTCCCGGCGGCCCCTGATCTTCCTGGCCATTGCCTGCATTGTCAACATTTTTATGGACCTATTGTGCGTGGTTGCCCTGAACATGGGCGTAGCCGGGGCCGCCATCGCCACGGTGACTTCTCAGTCCATCAGCGCGGTGCTGGTGGTGCTGGTGCTGCTGCGGCTCCCCAAGGACCTCCGCCTGGAGCCGAAAAAGCTCCGTCTGGAAGGGTATTTGCTCAAGCGGATCCTGTACGTAGGCGTGCCCGCCGGGCTGCAATTCGTCACCTTTGACCTTGCCAACGTGCTCATTCAGTCCGGCATCAATTCCTTCGGCGACGTGACCATCGCAGCCTGGACGGCCTACGGAAAGACCGACGCCCTGACCTGGCAGATCTCCGGCGCCTTCGGCGTATCCATCACTACCTTCGTAGGCCAGAACTTCGGTGCTCAGAAGTACGGGCGCATCCGCCAGAGCGTCCGGGTGTGTCTGGGCATGAGCGTGGCGCTGGTGGGGTGCTTAAGCGCTCTGGTCATGACCTTCCGAACCCTCATTCTCGGCATCTACACCACCGACCCGGCAGTCATTCAGGCGGGAGCCTACATCATGGCCATCATCGTCCCCTTCAACGCGGTGTTCATGCCCGTGGAGATCCTCGGCGGGGCCATGCGGGGCACGGGCTACTCGGTGGTGCCCACCTGCATCACCTGCACCTGCGTGTGCGTTTTCCGGGTGATCTGGATCTTCACCGTGGTCAGCCGGTTCCACCGGGTGGAGCTGCTGGCCGCCGCCTACCCCATCAGCTGGATGCTCTGCGCCACTGTGTTCGCCATTACCTATTTAAGAGGGAACTGGCTCCGTAAACGCATCGAGCAGATCGGATTGGAACCGGAAGCAAGATAATAATACACCGTAGGGGAGGGTCACTGACCCTCCCGTCGGCGTCAGCCGCTTCGCGGACGGGCGGGTCGATGCCCCGCCCCTACAGTACCTGCTCCCGAATCCAGTTTGAAACGTCCCCGTAGATCTCTTCCTTATTGATTTCGTTGAGAATTTCGTGGCGGCACAGGGGGTAAATGCGGGTGCTTACGTTCTTCATGCCCGCCTTCTGGAAAGCCTGGGCGGCCTTGCGGACACCCTTGCCGTAGCTGCCCACGGGGTCATCGCCGCCGGCAATAAAGAAGACGGGAACGTCTTTATTCATGGCGGCAAGGCTCTCGGGCCTTTCAATATAGGAGATGCCCTTCATCAGCTCCCGCAATAGCCCTGCGGAGGCGGTGAAGCCGCACATGGGATGGGCGATGTAGGCGTCCACCTGCTTACTGTCCCGGGTCAACCAGTCGTATTCCGTCCTGGGGTGCTCCACCCGCTTGTTGTAGCTGCCGAATACCAGCTTCTGCAAAAATTCGCTGGGCTTTTCTTCCCCATTTTTCTTGCAGACCTGATCGATGACCTTAATGACCGGGGGCAGCAGGGCGGCAGGCTGCCAGCCGGTGCCGCAGATAACGGCAGCGGAGATACCGCTGTCCGGGTACTTGCACAGGATGGTCCGGGCCATGAAGGAGCCCATGGAGTGACCGAAGAGAATGTAGGGAATGTCCGGATAAGCTGCCCGGGTGCCCCGCAGGAGGGTCATGGTGTCCTCCACGGCGGTAAACCAGCCCCCGTGGAAGTAGCCCCGGATGCCCCCGCCGTTTACCGACTGGCCGTGTCCCATGTGGTCTTCCGCCACCACCATGATGCCCTGTTGGTTCAGAAAATTGGCAAAATCATCGTAGCGTTCGATATATTCCGCAATGCCGTGGACGATCTGCACCACGGCTTTTGTTTCGCCCTCGGGTGTCCAGCGGCAGCCGTGGATCTTCCCCGCGCCCTTGGAAACATACCAGAAATCTTCCTGCATGTCAGTCCACCACTTCGTAATCCGCGTCGGTGATAGCCTTCTTCACGGCGGCAATGTCGGCGTTTCCCGTAACGGTGACGGTCTTTGCCGCCAGGTCTACCACCGCGTCCTCCACGCCGGGGACTTCCTTGCAGACCTTCTCCACACGGGCCTTGCAGTGGGTGCACATCATACCGTTGACAGTGATAATCGTTTCCATTTTAACTTCCTCCTTGATAATGGGTGCCGGGGCTTCCGGCTCATTTTTCTTGAAATAACGCAGACGCAGAGCGTTGGTCACCACGAACACGCTGCTCATGCTCATGGCGGCGGCTCCCAGCATGGGAGACAGCGTCAGCCCAAAGGGCAGGTACAGGACACCCGCCGCGATGGGGATGCCCAGGGTATTATAGAAAAACGCCCAGAACAGATTCTGCCGGATATTGCGGATGGTGGCCCGGCTCAGGGCGATGGCGTCGCTGACCGCCGCGAGGGAGTTCCGCATGAGCACAATGTCCGCCGACTCCATGGCGATATCCGTACCCGCACCGATGGCCATGCCCACGTCCGCCGTGACCAGCGCGGGGGCATCGTTGATACCGTCGCCCACCATGAGGACACGATGGCCCTGAGAACGGAGGTTCTGCACGGCTCCTGCCTTATCCGTGGGCAGTACGTCGGAGATCACCTGAGAAATGCCAGCCTTGGCGGCGACGGCTTTGGCGGTGGCGGCGTTGTCGCCAGTGAGCATGACCACGTTCAGGCCCGCTTTCTGCATGGCTTCCACTGCGGCAACGGAATCCTCTTTCAGAACGTCCGCCGCGGCGATGGCTCCCAAATATTGACCTTTTTCGTCCGCAAAATACAATGGGGTCTTCCCCTGCCCCGCAAGGGCCGGATAATCGGGGACAGTGACCCCAAGCTGCTTCATCAGCTGGGCGTTGCCGCCGTAATAGACGGTGCCGCCGATGGAGCCGGACACGCCCTGACCGGGCAAAGTCCGGAAATTTTCCACATTTTTCACGGGAGAACCGCCGTTTTTCTTGAGAATCGCCTTGGCAAAGGGATGCTCGGAGGGCGTTTCCAGAGCCGCCGCGATTTTCAGCAGCTCCCCTTCGCTGACGGAACCGGGGAGAATGTCCGTCACCTCGGGCTTGCCGGTGGTCAGGGTTCCGGTCTTGTCCAGCACCACCGTGTCCACGTGGTGGAGATTTTCAAGAGCCTGTGCATTCTTGAAGAGGACACCCAGCTGCGCCCCCCGGCCGGTGCCAACCATGATGGCAACCGGGGTGGCCAGACCCAAGGCGCAGGGGCAGGAGATCACCAGCACGGACACGGCGCAGTTGAGGCTGAATTCCAGCCCCTGCCCCGCAAGCATCCACACAAGGAATGTCACCGCCGCAATGGCCATGACCACCGGGACGAACACGCCGGCGATCTTGTCCGCCAGCCGGGCAATGGGGGCCTTGGAGCCGCCGGCCTCCTCCACCATGCGGATGATCTGGGCAAGGGTCGTATCCTGCCCCACCTTTTCCGCCCGGAATTCCAGATAGCCCTCGGAGAGAATGGTGGCGGCGGAGACGGTATCCCCGGGCTGTTTCTCCACCGGGACGCTCTCGCCGGTGAGGGCGCTCTGATCGGCGCTGCCCCGGCCGGAAGTCACCACGCCGTCCACGGGAATGGCCCCGCCGGCCTTGACAATGACCGTATCGCCGGGACGCACCTGCTCCACGGGGACAATCTGTTCCCCCGCTTCCCTTCTGACCGTGGCAGTCTTTGGGCTTAAGTCCATCAACGCCCGGATAGCGTCCCCGGTGCGGCCCTTGGCCCGGGCTTCCAGGAATTTGCCCAGGGTGATCAGGGTCAAAATCATGGCGGCGGACTCAAAATAGAGATTTTCGCTGTACTGCTTCACCAGTTCCCAGTCCCCGTGGCCCATGCCATAGGCCATGCGGAACAGGGCGGCGATACCATAGATCAGCGCCGCCAGGGATCCCACCGCGATCAGGGAATCCATGTTGGGGCTGCGGTGCCACAAGGCTTTCAGGCCCCGGCTGTAGTACACCCGGTTGAGGTACACGGGAATGAGGGTCAGGAAAAATTGCAGCAGCGCCGCCACCAATGCGTTTTCGATGCCATGATACCAGTGGGGCACCGGCAGGCCGATCATGTGGCCCATGGTAAAGTACATGAGCACAACAAGACTCACCGCCGAACCGATGATGCGGGTCTTCATTTCCTTTAATCCGTCGTTTTTTGGTTTTTCCTTGGTTTCTCCGGGCAGGGACGCATGGTATCCGGCGTTTTCCACCGCCGCCATGACGGCCTTCGCCGTGTCCATGGAGTCCAGCTCCGCCTGCATGGTGCCCGCCAGCAGATTCACGTCCGCTTGTGTGACTCCCGGCACCGCCCGGCTCACCTTCTCCACCCGTGCCGAGCAGGCCGCGCAGGTCATGCCCGTCACTGTAAATGTTAGCTTCATGCGGATTCCTCCTTATTTCTATTATCGCCCAGAACGGCAGGAAAATCAAGTAGATACTTTTCGTAAGGGCTGTTCTCTACTGTTCACAATTTATTAACAATTCTTCCCGCTCCGTATGGTACTATCTTACCATGCATTTCAGAAATCGCAAGTACGCACTATTTTGTGCGATACTACCCAAAAAGATACTATAGGAGGCAGAGCATGGAAGTAACAGAAACCTGTCCCGTGTCGACCACGCTGGAACTGATCGGCGGCAAGTACAAGGCCCTGATCCTGTGGCATCTGTCCGCGGGGAAGCTGCGGTTTTCCGAGCTGCGAAGATTCATCAGCAGCGCCACCCCAAAAATGCTGACCCAGCAGCTGCGGGAGCTGGAGAGCGACCAGCTGGTGCACCGGGAGGTCTACCCCGTCATCCCGCCGAAGGTCGAGTATTCCCTCACCGAGACCGGAAAGAGCCTGATGCCCGTGCTGGTAGCCATCCGGGACTGGGGCACGGACTATCTGCAAAAGCACGATCAGGAGCCCAACTGCTTCATGATGGGCACCGAGCCGATTACACGTTAATACGCCCCATTGTAGGGCGGGAGCTTGCCCCCGCCATCTGCGAAGCAGAAGCAATGGAAAGCGGCGGGAGCAAGCCCCCGCCCTACAAACTGTTTGGAAAGGAAAGAAACCATGAGCAAGATCAAGATTTCTACGGATTCCACCTCTGATATTCCCGTCTCCTTCCGGGAGGAGCTGAACATCAGCGTCCTGCCCCTGACCATCCTCCACGAGGGGAAGGAGTACCGGGACGGCGTGGACATCACCCCCGCCGAGTTCTATAAAATTCTGGACGAAGCCTCCGTGCTGCCCGTGTCCTCCCAGGTCCGGGCCACGGAGTACCTGAGCCTGTACCAGCAGGTCGCAGAGGAGGGCTACACCGACCTCATTCATGTGTCCATCAACTCCAAAGGCTCCGGCACCTATCAGGCCGCCGTCATGAGCCGGGACATGTTCTTCGAGGAGCACCCGGACGTCAAGCTGAACATCCACATCATCGACTCCCGCACCTACTCCATGGCCTACGGCATGGCGGTGGTGGAAGCAGCGCAGATGGCGAAAAACGGCGCTTCTGTGGAAGAGATCAAGGCCCACCTCGCCGACTGGGTGGAGCACGCCCGGCCCATGTTCGTGCCCCTGACCCTGAAATGCGTCAAGAAGTCCGGCCGCATCTCCCCTGCCGCCGCTTTCGTGGGCGACGCCATTGGCTTAAAGCCCCTGATCACCTTCGAGGACGGCGAAGCCAAGATCCTGTCCAAGGTCCGGGGCGAAGCCAAGGCCATTGCGGCTCTGGTGGATATCTGCAAGAAGGAGCGCCGCCCCGGCACCAGCTACAGTCTGGTCTACGGCAGCAACCTGGCCGCCTTTGAAGCCCTGAAAAAGGCCTGCGCCGACTTTGACCAGCCTCCCATGGCGGAGTACAACGTGGGCTGCATCATCGGCATCAATACCGGCCCCGATATGATCGGCATTCTCTATCGCAGATAAGCAAACCTGCCGCTGACTTTCTGTCGGCGGCGGTTTTTATGTCGTGTAACCACTGTAGGAAGCGCTGATTAAATCGGCAAGAGCTGGCGGCAGAAGATTTTGGCTTAGCCGAAAGTTCTGAAAGTGGAGGAATACTGTATGTATTTCCCACTTTCAGAACTGCACAGATGGGGCAAAAGATCCGCCGACCAGCCGCAAACGATTTATTCAGCGTTTCCTGTAGGGTGGGGCATTGCCCCACCCTTCGGCGTCAGCCGCTTTGGAACACAGCCGCTATCGCGGACGGGCGGGTCACTGACCCGCCCCTACAAAGAATTACGACCTTCCGCTTGCTATTTCTGCGCAATATGCTATACTTATTCCCGAAATCTACATTTACGAGGGATCCCATGGACGATATTACTCTCATTGACCTTGCCAGCGACCTTGGCTATGAGCTGGCTATGAGCGGCGCGGAGACCTTCCGTGTGGAGGAAAGCGTCAGCCGGGTGCTCTGCGCCTACGGGCTGAACGCCGAGGTCTTTGCCATTCCCAACTACCTCATTGTCACAGTGCTGACCAAAAAGGGCCTGCCCATCACCCGGATGCGCCGCATCGGCACCCACGGAAACGACCTGGACAGCGTGGAACGTTTAAGCGCCTTGAGCCGCTCCTTCTGCCGAAACACCCCCGCCCCCCAGGATGCCCAGCAGCAGCTGGCTGACACGCTGGCAAACCGCCGGACCTATTCCCCGGCCTTCCTCGCTCTGGGAAATTTTCTGGGAGCCGTCGGCTACTGCCTGTTCTTTGGCGGCAGCGCGCTGGACGCCCTGTGCGCCGGGGTCTGCGGATTGCTGGTGGGTCTGGTCACGAATCTGCTCAGCTCCCGGCGGGTCAGCCACTTCTTTACCACCATCGCCGCCGCCTTCTTCATGGCGTGGCTTGCCTACGGACTGGGAGCCGCAGGCATCTGCCGCCGGGCCGACACCGCCATTATTGGCGCTTTAATGATCCTGGTGCCGGGGCTGCTGTTTACCAACGCCATGCGGGACATCATTTACGGCGACACCAATTCAGGGTTAAACCGGGTGGTGCAGGTATTCTTAGTCGCCGCTGCCATCGCCCTTGGCACGGCGGGAGCCTGGAACCTGAGTAGCCTACTGTGGGGGATGCCGGTGTCACAGGTCGCGATCCCCTACTCCATCGGCGTGCAGTGCCTGTTCGCGACTATAGGCTGTATTGGATTTTCGATCCTCTTTAACATCCACGGCCCCGGTGTTCTGCTGTGTATGCTGGGCGGCGGGCTGTCGTGGCTGGTCTACCGCGTCGCGGGGAATCTCGGCTGCGGGGACATCGTGTGCTATTTCTGGGCGGCGCTGTTCTCCTCCCTGTACTCCGAGATCATGGCCCGGGTGCGCAAATATCCGGCAATTTCCTACCTGGTGGTATCCATTTTCCCCTTAATTCCCGGCGCGGGCGTGTACTACACCATGAATTACGCGGTTTTGGGCCAGATGGAGCAGTTTGCCCATCAGGGCATGTACACCGCCGCCATCGCGGGCATCATGGCGGTGGGCATTCTTCTTGGTTCCACCGTGTTCCGCCTTTATTCCGACTGGAAACTCAAAAAGCTGTTTGCGTAAACAAATGGGGCTGCGGTTCGCCGCGGCCCCATTTTCGTATATGGACAATGGATCTTATCCTTCGGGAACCGGCAGCTTTGTGCCATCAGCAAGAAGAACATAGTCTACCTGGTCCAAATTGATTGGCTCCTCGAAATCCTGATTCAGGATTGCCACACGGCTGCCATCCTTCATTACCGCGTAAGAGCCCGCACCCTGAAGGTGGAAGAAATCTGCATAAGTTTTTTCGCCTACATCGCCTGTCAGTACAATGCTTTGGCTGCGAAGCTTCACTGAGGTTACCGGGAAGGATTCCAATACTTCCGATCCATCTTCGCGCCAGCCAGTTCGGGCCTTCAGGTTGATGGGACTGGATAACAGCTCTATTTCCCGATAGTCACCATTTTCTCCATCAAAGGGAATGGAGAACTGCCATTCTCCCTCGGCAAGGGTATCTTTTATGATACGGTTGGTATCGCTATCCCAATCAGAATAGACAATATCCACGATATACAGATTCCATGTGGTTCCCATGGCAAAGGGCGCACTGCCATCTGCCATAGTACAATAGCGTACCAACAGAAGGTCAACGGTATCGTCCCTGCCATCGCCATCGTCGATGGTCTCGGTAGTGCCGCCCCCTCCTGCGGCAGAACCATTGGCAGGCGTTAGTTCTTCTCCGTAATTGGCAAAAATCAGATTTCCTTCCATCGGGATCACGGTACCCTCGGGGGCCGTGACACCAATCAAAATCCGAACCACGTAGCCATCGGTTTCCACAGATTTCAGCCGCAGAGTATAGCCGTTCTGGGTTGCTTCCTGGGGGATTTCTGCCTGTGCATCCACATCGGCCTGGGTGGGAATTTTAGGCTGGATGGCAAAATCAATGGTATCCGCAGCCATTTCCAGCTGCTGCCTGGTCATATGCCGAAGCTCCGAGGATACAACGCCGCCGTCTTCACTGAGTATTTCGGGATTACCAATGATTTCCAGAGATAACAGGGCTTCTCCGCGATCACAGAAGATGTAAGATGCCTCTTGGCTGGGAGAATACAAGATCAAAACAGGACTTCCCGAAGCGGTTGTATAGTTCCACTCTGACCAATCGCCGCTGTCTTCAATCGTTACATAGTCCCGGCTGAAACTGTCGGCACGGTTCCACTGTAGGATCCCGGTGGTGCCGGTAACTTCGTTTCCCCCATTCTCCGGGAAACGGAAATCGACATTTGGGCAGAAGTTACCGGATTCATAGCACACACCACCTGATATATCGACGCTGATATCCTCACGATCACGGACAAACCGCTCAATGCCCAGAGCATCACACAGATTCCGCGTGGTGCGGAAATTCAGAACCGCTCCTTCCGGCTTTAGTCCATATCGTTCAGCCAGTTCCAGTGCTTTGGTATCCAAGTCCTTCGGGAAACCATCTCCCCAGAAACCTTCCGGAAGCTGTCCTTCCATGTCCAGATTCAGGCATTCCGTCCGATGCGCTCTCTGGTAGCTATAGAACTCAGCGCAGGCCTGATAGGGGGCGGTCCCTTTTACGCCAGCCAGCGTCAGCGTATTGGTGGGAATGGTGTGGTAGTCCTCTACATAAACACCGTCTATCCGGGAATATTCCCGTTCATGGATTCCTTCTCCGATTTTCACATTCTCCATTTTCAGAACATACACCACCGCACAGCCCACCAGCATCAGCAGCAGGGCGATCAGCGCCGCCAGCAGGAAAGGCCTGTGAATTTTGTGACGGGGCTTCTCTTTCTTTTCGGTATCTGCGGGGAACTGTCCATACTCCGCCAGTTCGATCAAATCATTGCCCACATATTGCAGGCCCATCAAAATGTCCTTCCCCTTCATACCCGGATGCCCTCCTTTGCAAGGTATGCCGCCAGTTTGCTTTTCGTCCGGTTCAGCCGCATCTGCACGGCGCTTTCGCTGATTCCGTACCGGGCGGCAATTTCCGCGATGGTATCCACATACCAGTACCGCCGCAGAAACACCATCTGGTTTTCCGGCGTCAGCGTCCGCAGAAATGCGTCCAGAATCCGGCCCAGCTCCCGTGCGTCCGCCTCCGTCTCCCGGTATGTATCCGGGATGCAGCTTTCCATCTCCTGCGTCAAAGCCACGACCTCCGCTTTCCGTTTCCGGGCGTTCTTCCAATCCACCTTTTTCAGTGCGAAATTACGGCAGATTTTCGCAATGTACGCGAAGAAATGCTCCGGGCGCTGGGGAGGGATCGTGTCCCACGCCTTCATGTAGGTATCGCTGACGCTTTCTTCCGCATCCTGACCGTTCTGCACGATGTTGTCCGCCAGATGGTAAAGACGCCGGCCGTAGGTATCGTCGGTGTGCCGGATGGCGTCCTCGTCTCTGGCAAAGAACAGGTCTATGATTTTACTGTCGTCCATTTTGGGTCACCTCACTTGTGTTTTTGTTCCTCACCCTAATAGATCGATTTTGCACCCAAAACCTCACACCCAATCATACCATTTTTTCAAAAAAAGAAAAGGTTTACACCAGCCTGTGAAAAATCCGAGCCAATCTCCACCGAGATCAGGTTCGGATGCTTTGGTGCCACCAAAACAAAAAACGGGAAACACCATGAGGTGTTTCCCATTTTGGGTGCGAGTATTCCTATAGGACTTTTCGAAAAATCACGGTGTACCAGCGTTTTTTGAAATCGGACAAATCCCAATTCCATCCACATCCCTATGGGATGCGTCTGAAATTGGGTGGACTCTCCCACGGGCTAAAAACAGTCCACCGGACTGTTTTTACCCAGCCTGCGGCTGGGCCGCCCTTTCGAGTCCCGCCCGAAGAATCAAAAATGGGAAACACCTTTTGGTGTTTCCCATTTTTGGTACGCCGGAGCTAACCAAATCCGAACCATTTTCCTTTTCAGCAAGAGCGGTTTCTATGTCACCTAGCGTGATGGTTTGGGCACCATCCTTGTGATTGAAGGTGATGACCAGTTTGTCGTCGTAGAGGTAAATCCGATTGATGAAGGTATCAATCAGCCGCTGCCGATGGGACTGCTTGCTCATATCCAGCACCCGGAACTTGTGCAGATAGAACAGGATTTGTTCTTCCGTCAGTTTAGGCTTGGCGAGCTTTTCATTGGCAATTTTGACTTCCAGCTCCTCTTTCGCCGCTTCCAGTTCTTCCAGACGACTCTCGGTAGACTTTGTGAAAATGCCCTGCTGGATGGCGTTCAGAAGATTGTCGATACCGCGCTGGGCTTCCCGGAGCTGCTCTGTCAGAAGGGGCAGATTCGTGTTTTCCCGTTCCTGCATATCCAGCAGCATGGCAGCAATCGCCTTGACGGTTTCCTCGTCATTGACTAACTTCATCGTCTGGCTGATGACCAGATTTTCAATCCAGTCCTTTTTGACCGCTTTCTTTTTGCAGTCCGTCCGCTTCTTTTTCACGGACACGCACTTGTAGTAGCGGTGGACGGTCCCGTTCCGTCCTCTGCCGCTTTCGCCGCACATATAAGCGCCACAGTGACCGCAAAACAGCTTGGTGGTCAGCAGGTAGTCATCCTCGGCCTTGTGTCGGGCAGGAGCCTTCTTGTTCTTCTCAATTTTCTCCTGCACCCGCTCAAACAAATCCTCCGGGACGATGGCAGGAATGCCGTTGGGAATCACCACATCCCGGTAGCTGTACTCGCCAATGTACCGGCGGTTTTTCAGCATCTTGGCAACGCTGTTGATGGTGTGCTTGCCGCCACGGTTATTGCAAACGTTATGTTCATTCAGATAATCCCGAATCTGAGACATGGTAGAGCCTTCATCGTACATCTTGAACGCATTCAGAACGAAGGGTGCCTTGACCGGGTCGATCTGGAAATGCTGTTCGCTGTCGATCAGATACCCAACGGTGGGATTGCCGCCGTTGAATTTGCACTTCAAAGCATTCTCTGTCATGCCACGGCTGACTTTTTCCGCAAGGTCGGCGGAGAAGTATTCCGCAAAGCCCTCCAGAATGGATTCCATCAGAATGCCCTCCGAGGAATCGGAAATCGTTTCGTTTGCAGACACCACACGAACACCGTTTTTCTTCAGGATGTTTTTATACTGCGCGCTGTCATAGCGATTCCGGGCAAAGCGATCCAGCTTCCACACCAGAACAATGTCAAACAGCTTTTCCCTGCTGTCCTGGATCATGCGCTGGAACTCCGGGCGGTTGTCCGTCTTGGCAGAGTAGGCACGGTCAATGTAGTGCCGCAAAACGGTCATGCCGTTCTTTTCCGCGAAGGCGGTACACTCCCGAATCTGACCTTCGATGGATTCCTCCCGCTGGTTGTCGGAGGAGTAGCGTGCATAGATCACAGCTTTCATTTGGATGTATCACCGCCTTCCGGCAATTCCCTAATCCGCTCGGCCTCCATAAGCACCTGCATTTGGTACTGCGCGATTCTTCTTAAGTGTTCAAATCGCGCCACCTTGTCTATACCCATACGAATCAATTCTGCGTTGTGGGTTTCCAAATTGGACAACACCGTCAGTTCCGAAATAGAAGCATAGTCCCGGATATTGCTTTTCTTTGCCAGCTCCGGGTTTGCCTCCCGCCACGCCTTCGCCGTGCAACCGAACAGGGCAACATTCAACAGATCCGCTTCATCCGCAATAGGCAAGCCATTCGTTGCTTTTGGTGTAATTACTCTGGGGCAGCACATAGTTTTTGACCGCGTCGGTGTGGATGATGTAATTGTTTTTGGAGAGAAACCGTTTTGCGTTCCATTCCAGCTTCAGTCTGTCGTTCTCGTCATCTTTCAGCCGCTGATATTCTTTCAGCAGGTACAGCTGGAAAATCGGGCTGATGGCAGAGCCAAACTCAAAGGCAATATCCTTGTGGGCGTAGGTTCCGCCGTAGCGCCCCGCCTGCACATACATTCCGATGGCATTGGTTTTTTCAATCCATTCTTTTGCGCTGAGGGTAAAGGTGTGCAATCCCGCCTCGTTCTTAAAGTGGTCGAATTCGACCACTTTGAAATCTGGGTTATACATGACCTCCCATGTGCCAAGAAATTCCAGAGTGGAGCGGGTGCGCAGCCAGTTTTTGATCACATCCGCCGCACGGGTAGAATCCGTTCGGGCTTTTGCCATATCTGTCAGGCTGATGTAGTCACTTTGGTCGACTTGCATGACTGTGACAGGAACATCCTGAACGGTAATCGTAGTGGTATGTCTGCTCATTCCTGCCCCTCCTTCAGCATTTCCCGAAGGGTTTCTTTCAGCCGTTCGTTGATGGGAGAGCCGGGGTCAAAGCACATCTCGATGAACTTGTCCATCTCGGGATAGACCTTCTCGATTTTCATTTTCCCCTCATACAGCTTTCCCTGAGGTTTGTCTGTGCGACCAAAAATGTAATCCAGTGAAACATCGAAATAATCGGCGTACCGGATCATCACATCCGCCGGGACATGAGCCTCGCCACTTTCAAAGCGAGCAACCGCCGACTGCCTGGAACCCACAATAGCCGCAATTTTTGCCTGGGACAGCTTTGCACTTTGACGCAGTTCCCGCAGCCGTACACCGATGGTATTCATAGCTGTCACCTCCTGATCTTTGTGTGATCATTATACCCTGTATCGCATATTAAGTCAATCTCAAATTAACATAACATTATTGTTTTCGTAGAGGGTTGCACACGAAACACAAGCGCCGGTTAGGTGCGCTGCTCACAAGGAACTTGTGATTCAAAGGGTTTGGGATGCTTCCCAACAAGCAGAAAACGCTCAAATCCGCCGGGGCGGAAGTGAGCGTTTTTCGCATATGGCGCGCCATAAGCATTGCTTGCGACTTTTGTCGCGGCAAGGTTTGTGGCCACACATGCATTGCTTGCGGCGTCCGGCTTTTTGCAAAAGCCGGACATTTTCGCTGTATTTGACGAAGGAATGACAGTTTTAAAAAACAATGTTTTCTGATCCGCTTTGATTTCAGATGCTCAGCAGCAGGACGGCCGCAATGCCGGGGGACAGCTTTCCACAGACGACTCCGTTTGAGACAGAGAGCCCCTCCGCGCCGCGCAGAGACTGCACGGTGCGATAGCCCTGCGCGCAAATCAGTGGTCCCTCCGCGGGGGTCTGTGCGTCGTTATAGAGCGTCACGATTGCCCGGTCCCCCTGCCGGAACAAATTGGCATAGAGATATTCCTGTTCTGTCCGGATCAGCGGTATGGCATCCGGAGTTTGCAACACCGCCCGATATTCTCCAAGCAGTTTTTTCCACTGCAGGATTTTCCTCCTCTGGGACTCGGAATAGGGCATCCAGCAGCCAAACACATCCTGCCAGATCACTATGCCCTCTCCGTTGAACACGGCCCGTTCGATGGCCATATCCTTTAGCTTGCCCGTATGCCATCGGGCTATGCCGAACCGTGTCTGTTCCGGGAACAGGAACCGAAGCAAGTTCGCCTCAGGCATGGACGGCTCCGTATGGTACTGGTTCCAGGAGCAGGTGATGGATTCGATCGCCCGCTGCTCGCAGGGTTCCGATTCCACCATGAACACCACCCCCGGCCGCCGCTCGTCGATGGCTCTTCGGAAGGGTGCCGGAACAGTATTCATGGTATCAAAGAAAATGCCGTCAGCATCCAGCTGCCGCATCAGATCGGCGATCCGGTGGGTCGTCTGTCTGTCGTTTTCTTCCGGGGAACGGTCCCATGGCTTAAAGGGGAT
Source organism: Eubacteriales bacterium (assembly GCA_030539285.1). Taxonomy (GTDB): domain Bacteria; phylum Bacillota; class Clostridia; order Oscillospirales; family Oscillospiraceae; genus Faecousia. The sequence goes on along the minus strand of JAUNSH010000019.1, from coordinate 24,473 downwards.
CACCACTCTGACGCCTTTGGCCTGGGCTTGGGCGATCAGCTCCCGGAGATAGGGCAGGCCCCCGGGATAGTCCTCAAACAAGTCCCATTGGGTGCGGCCGTCTACGCCCAAACGGGGGTACTCATGCCACAGAATCAGAGCATCGTAGCCGCCGAATTCAGCGCCCTGCTCCAGCAGCCGCTGAAGATCCGGCCTGCCGGAGGAAGCATCCATAAATTCCTTACCGAAAGCATAGGTAAAATGAACCAGGGCGCAGTCACGGATCCACGCAAGGTCCTGACGCCGGTATTGCGAAAAGTCCACATCCCGCCGCACTTCTCCACGAAACCGTGTGAAACATTCCTGCCAGCCCCGGGTCAGTGGCCAAAGGCGCAGGTCCGCGACCATGGCAGGTGTCTGCGCCAGCCGAAGCTTCAGACGGTGATTTTCCAGCATTTTCCGGTTGGTGATCCTGCCCAGCTCCGCGTTTTTGCACACGTCCCAGGTCAGATTGGCTGCCGCTACCGGAAAATAGACTCCAAGGCCGGTGCCGTCCCTGCGTTCAAGGCAATAAGGCGGGAAGCAGAAGCCCTTCAGCTGCATGCTGCTGTCCCCGCAGCGTTTGGACGTCGGTGCGGAAGGAAAGCGTTCTTCCGCTTCCGGCAAGGCCAGTGCGGAAAGCCAGGGGAAGGAGATCCAGGTGTTACCGGGGATTCCCTCGGGCCAGCGGGCACTGATCGTATAGGAAACCGCGATCTCTCCCTGCACCGTGCGAAGATCCACCCGGACATCGTAGATGGACGGATGGGAGCAAAGGGTCAGCAGCGTTCCCTGGGGCAGGTCCGCCTGTGCCGCTTCCTGCGGAAAGTCTGCGGAAGAAAAGGTCTGCCCCCCCCTCATCATAAAGAAGGTATAGAGGGGCAGGCTCCCGCAGAAGCGGCATCGTGCCCAGCTGTGCCGTCACGCAGCCCGTGTCAGCAATGATCCGCAGTTCCCCACACGCAATTTGCGCCATTTTATTTCGCCTCCTTTACGCAGCGGAAGGAAATTGTTGCCGCCCGGTTGAAATTTCCCGCAAACAGTGGAAATTTCTCGTGGCTGTGGATCGGATGCGGGCCTCCGGTGAAGTGCCAGAAATGCTCGCCGCGGTAATAGCTTCCGCCCCGCAGCAGATTGAATCGGTGAGCCCCATCGTCAATGATGTCCCGTGTCCACTCCCAGGCATTGCCGCACAGATCCATCACACCGAAGGGACTGGCACCGCCGGGAAAACAGTCAACGGGGGTCAGCCCCTCCGGGCTGTCGTTGACCAGACTGCTGCAATAGGTATCGCCCCAGGGCCATTGGCGGCGGGGGCTTCCCTCTGCCGCGTACTGCCACTGGGCTTCGGTGGGCAGTTTCCCGCCGACATAGGCCGCGTAGGCCGCCGCATCCGCTGGCGATACATAGGTGACCGGCAGATCCTCCAGTTCCGCGGTCAGTCTGCCGGAGAGCTGGGCCAGAAAGTTGGTTCCGTCCCGGGATACATAGCCCGTATTCCGGACAAATTCCAGATACTGACCGTTGGTGACCGGGTAGCGCTGGATGTAAAAGGCAGACAAGTGAACCGCCGTCGGTCCGTGCTCCACCTGACAGTCTCCCTCCATGATCCGGTGCCTGACCTCGTACAGTATGGTCTGCTCCGGAAGGAAAATCCATTCATTGGATAACACAATATCTCCTCCCCTGTGATGCTTCTCTCAGCGGATACGGCGTATCACATCCATAACCGTCCCGTCCCGAGCTTCCACCACCGCCACGACTTCGTCCGTCGTCCGGATCGGTTCTGGTTCACCGGTGATGGACTGCGCCAGCTCCTGAAGCGACCCGATGGAGACCGTCCGGATCCCCGCCGCTTCCAGATCCTGTGCGAGTATAGCGTAGCTGCGGTGCCGGGGATTCAAGGCAATTCCCGCCTGGGTGATCACACAGGCCACGGATTCGCCGGGGGTGCAGCAGGTGAATACCCGCTTTACGATGGACGGCGTCCGTCCCCGGACGATGGGAAGGACCACAATGGATACATCTGCGCCCTCCGCCACATCCGGTCCGCCTCCCAGTCCTCCCATCATCTGGCCGGAAGAGCCGGTGAGGATGTTCACATTAAAGTCCGTATCCACTTCCAGTGCGCTAAGCACGCCGAAATTCAGGTGGCTCAGATAGCTGCCCCGACGGAAGGGATTGGCGTAGTCGGAATTGTCGATCTCATAGACGCCAGGCCGGTCCAGAATCGCTTTTGCTGCCACCGCGTCGAAGGACTGGCTGCAGGCCACCGCCCGCACCTGCCCGGCATCGTACATATCGATGATGGCGGAGGTAATGCCGCCCAAAGCGAACCCGGCTGTGATCCCTGCCTGCTTCATCCGCTCCGCCAGGAATTTGGTGCAGGCAATGCTGATAGCGCCCACCCCGGTCTGGAAGGAAAAGCCCTGCCGGAACAGGCTCGACGCGCAGATCACATCCGCCGTCATCTCCGCGATCATAAGGTCCCGGGGGTTCTTCGTCAATCTAGCCGCGCCGGCGCCGATTTTTTCGGGATTGCCGATCTGCGGCATCTTTACCACATAGTCCACATACTGCTGGCTGATGCTCACCGGCACGCATGGGTATTCCACCAGCGTGTCCGTAATGACAATCACCTTTCCCGCATTCTGGGCATCCACGAAGGAATATCCCAAGCTGCCGCAGGGATTGGCGCCGGTCTGCCCGGTGCAGTTGCCGTAAGCATCCGCCGCGGATGCCGCGATGAACGCCACATCGATGGTCAGTTCTCCCGTCTCAATGGCCCGGGGTCTGGCGCCGTGGGGCCGCAGAATCACCGGTTGTTCCAGCCTTACCTCGCCGTTGATCAGTCCGTCACCCAGAACACCCCGGATGCCGCTGGCTTCCACGGCGGTAATGGTCCCGTCCCTGACGAACTCCAACAGGTCACAGTTGGAAATATTCACCACGGCGCTGGGCGCGAAACGGAGATTGCGGATACCCATGCTCCGGATGGCGGTGAGCACAAGACCCACGGTATAATCTCCCTCCCGGAAGCTGTGATGGAAAGAAATGGTCATCCCGTCCCGCAGCCCGGCAGCCCGGATGGCGGACACCAGATCCGGGAGGAGTTTCGGCTCCCGGTCCTTTGCCCGCTGCACGGTGCGGCGAGTGACCGCCGTTCCGGTGTACGCCTGCTCCGCGCCCAGACCCTGATAGGGCCGAACCACATAGCTCCCCACTGCGTCAGGCAGTTCCCTGCCCACTGCGTTGATCATGCTCATGTTTCCTCCTTTACAGAAGCCCGGCGGCTTTCGCCTGCGCCAGCACGGTGCGTGCCCGGATCTCCACTGGCTTATCCACCATGCTGCCGTCTACTACCACGACGCCCGTGTGGTTTTTCGCGCCTGCTTCCAGCGCCTCCACGATCCGCTGGGCATTGCGGATCTCCTTCGCGGACGGGGTAAACGCCGCGTTCACCGGATCGATCTGAGAGGGATGGATCACAGTCTTTCCGTCAAAGCCCAACCCCTTTGTCATTTTCAGATCCTCGGCCAGGCCCTCCCGGTCCCGGAAGTCGCTGAACACAGCGTCCTGGGCGGAAATACCCGCCAGCCGGCAGGCTTCCAGCACCTGCATCCGGGCGTAGAATATCTCAAAGCCGGACTTGCTCCGGGTCGCGCCCATGCTGGCGGTATAGTCCTCAGCTCCCAGAGCCAGCGCCGCCACGCGGGGACTGGCTGCCGCGATTTCCCGGGCGTTCACGGCTCCGACGGCGGATTCGATATTGCACCACAGCTCCGTCCGGCCCACCGGGATCCCTGCCGCTTTCTCGATCCGTGTGATCTCAGCATCGATCCTGCGCACCTCCTCCGCGTGCTCCACCTTGGGGATGCGCAGCGCGTCCGGGCGGGCGCGGACCGCCATTTCCAGATCCTCCGGCAGTTCCGGGGAATAAATGCCGTTCACTCGGATCAGCACATATTTTTCCGGCGGGCGGTGATACCGCACAGCCTCATACACCAGAAATCTGGCGGCATCCTTGGCATCCGCCGCGACGGAATCCTCCAGATCATATACTACGCAGTCCTCGTGGTAAAACCGCGCTTCCAGCATTTTTCCGGGGCTGGAACCGCCCACATACAGTGAGGTCCGCTTTAATCCCGTTCTTTCCATATCAGCCGTCCTCCCTGCTCCAATCATATTTCGCCTCTGCCCCCCGGCAGACGGCGCAGCGGGTCCTGGCCCGGATGGCACAGTCCAGCGCGCCATGATCCAATACAGTCACCGCCGCATCTGTGACCTCCATCTCCTCCAGCACTGCCCGGACCGTCTCCCGGATGGCATTGCCGAACTGCGCCGCCACATCACTGCGCAGGTCGATCTCGATACCGCCGCCGTCGTTGGGGGTCACCGTGATCATCACGTCGCTGGATTCCAGCGTCCCGGCCATGGCGCTTTTCTTTAATATCATTCTGCTCACCTTCCCCTGATGAAAAAACGGGCCGCTGCAAACACAACGGCCCGTTTTCCCGGTTTCGTTACATAATCATTGCCCGCGGTATTCTACAGGACTCATCCTTCCATAATGATGTCTGTCATCTTCTCCGCGTAGTCTTTGATGTCGATACCCTTGGTAAAGTTCAGGCAGGTACCGCTGGGGAAGCGGGTCTTTTCAATCCAGGCAGCGGGCATCTGAGAAGCGCCGTATTTTGCGCCCAGAATCACGCCGGCCACGGCGCCGATGGTATCCGCGTCTCTTCCGAAATTTCCCGCCAGGGTCACGCCCTTCCGGAAATCGTCATGCACGGCCTTCAGGCACACGAATGCGGATGGAATGGCTTCTGCCGTGGTGGCCCACTGGGTAGTCCACAGGAAATCATGGATCTCCATCCACGCTTCCAGCAGGCTTCCCCGCTTCTCCAGGATTTCAAAGGCACCCACCATATTATGGTACAGCCAGGAATTCTCGGGGATCGCCGCCATGGCGGCATCCATGATCTCGTCCATGGTTCCGTCCACCATGGCTACGGAGACGGCAGCGGCAACTGCCTGTGCGCCCCACACGCCATCACGGTAATGGCTGACCTCAGATTCAATGCGGGCCAGTTCCATGGCGCGCTGAGGATCACCCGCACAGATAATGCCTACCGGACCGATGCGCATGGAGGAGCCGTCACTCATGTGGAACACATTGAACTTACCGGTCAGAGGCGGCAGCAGTCCTTTCCTGAGGTTGTTCGCCGCCTCGATCTCACTGGCGCCGCCCCGCTTGTACTCATCCTGAACACACACGTCCTCCATCCAGGATTTAACGCATTCCTCGGTGGTCAGCTTTCCGCGGCAGCGGATCAGGGTCTTGGCCGTCAGCAGCGCGAACTCGGTATCGTCCGTGCTCCAGGAAGCACCCTTGTTGAAGTCGGTAGTCACCTGATAAGCAGCCCGGTTTTCCGGCTTCCGGGAGGCATCGCCGAAGGAGTCGCCGATGGCGAGACCGGACAGTGCGCCATACACCTTATCAAAGACCCTCTCCCTGTCCGCAATGAATTCTTGTCTTGTAAGCATTTTCTTACCTCATCTACAGTGATTTGTCCTGAATCAGCCGAAAGCTTCCTGCAGCAGCGGCGCGAAGTCGTTTCCGCCGGCGTTATTCCACTCTTCCACGAACTGGTCGAAGCTGTCGATGCTCTTCACGCCGCGGATGATATCGGCTGCGTACTCGTTATACAGGTTTGTCATAGCATCCCATTGAGGTGCTATTTCGTCGGGGATCAGAATGCTGTGATCCATAGCGCTGTACTGGTACATCATTTCCAGAGATTCGGAAGCTGCAGGTGTCAGGACTGGCTCAGCAAGAGACGGATCCTGGGGGGCAAAGTTGTAGGTGGTGTCCCAGAAGCGTGCCCACCAGCCGGGGAACTTATCGGTAAAGACGATCTTATCGCCCTCAACGGTGTACTGCTTGCCTTCCACGCCGACCTTATCCAGGATGCGGCCCTCGGGGCTGGCCATGAACTCCAGAACCGCCCAGGCGGCATCCTTATTCTCGGAGTCCGAGTTGATTGCGAAGCCCCGGGACTCCTTGGTAACATCGACGGAGGTGTACGCCTGAGAAACGCCCTTGGCAGGAGGCAGGATCGTCAGGGTGGCGCTGTCTCCGTAGACGGAGGTCATCTTGGTGTCATAGATCTGCACAGTAGCACCGGCAGTACCGGCAACGATGGCCGCGGTGCCGTCATACCAGCGCTGCTCCATTACGTCCCAGGTATTGGTCAGGAAGTCGGGATCTAGCAGGCCCTCCGCATACAGCTTGGCGTAGAACTCCAGCTTGGCCTTCTCCGCCTGGCTGGCCTTGGCGAAGATCCACTGACCATTTTCCTCAACACAGGTGCCGGTCACGCCGAAAGCGTGGTTGAAAATGCTGTCCAGACGGTTCAGGCCGCCGTCAGCCGTCAGAGCATAGGTGCACAGGCCCTTGTCCTTCAGCTCCTTCATAAACGCGTAGTAGTTATCCACAGTGGGATCCGCCAGCAGAGCGGCATAGCTTTCCGTCTGCTCCGCCAGATCGGTGCGGACACCGGGAGTGGGGGTGCGGGGAGGTGCCAGCCACAGCAGATAGGGATAATTCTTCAGCTTCTCAACGTTGGTGTCCTCCATCAGGGACTTGACATAGGTAGAGGACGCAATGTAGGGGGTCAGATCTTCCAGCAGGCCCTGGGCAGACACAGCCTGGTCGCCGCCCTGGAAGTAGATCAGGTCCGCGTCCACTTCTCCGTTCATCACCGCCAGAGGCATTGCGGAGGCATAGCCGCTGGCAGGAGGCTCGCAGAACTCCAGATTGATGTACTGACCGTGGGCCGCCATTTTCTCCTGAACGGCGACAACCAGATCCTGAACATCTTCCTCGCTGGGGAACACGTCCTTGACAACGACCTTAACGGTCACGGGTGCGTCCGGGGAGCCGATGGCCGGCCACTCGGAAGAGCCTTCCGCTGCGGGAGCGGCAGGTTCCGCGGAAGCAGCGGGTGCGGCAGCCGAGGTAGCTGCGGTGGGTTCAGAGCTTTGGCACCCTGTGAACATACACAGCACCATTGCCAAAACCAACGCCATGGAAATCAGTTTCTTCATGTTTTCTTCCTCCTGTTGTTTTAGTGTTGATTGCTACCGAAGGACCTTCCTTCGGGGGATCACTTATTCTTTGACGCCGCCGGCCATCACATTCTTGGTGTAGAACTTCAGCACCAGAGGATAAACCAGCAGAATAGGCACGATTGCTACAATGATCGTCGCATACTGGAGCGCCGTATAGTCCAGCTGGGCAAGAGCGTTGTAGTCCATCAGGTTCTGGGTGCCCACCAGCGTGGTCACATCGCCGTCCACAACGAACTTACGCAGAATGACCTGCAGCGGCACCTTGGAAATGGAAGAGATGTAAATGCCGGCACGATAGTACTCGTTCCAGCGCAGCACACCATAGAACATGGTCAGCGTGGCGATGCCGGCCTTTGCCAGCGGGGTAACGATTTTGAACAGGATGCACATATGTCCCGCGCCGTCAATTCTCGCGGCATCATACAGGGACAGTGGCACAGCCTCAAAATACCGCATCATGATAATCAGATAGTAGACATTCACGGCCTGGCACAGGATCACCGACCACTGGCTTCCCATAAGCCCCAGCTTCCGGATCACGATGTATTCCGGCACGATGCCCGGATCAAACAGCATCATAATGATAAAGAACACCATCAGCACCCGTTTGCCCACCAGTCCGGGTCTTGTCAGCACGTAGGCCGCCATAATGGTCAGGCCGATGTTGATCAGCGTTCCCACCACCGTGATGAAAATGGAGTTGAAGATGGCAGGAACCACGTTCTTGTTGCTGAACAGCACCTGATAATTGATCAGCGAAAAGCCTCTGGGCAGGATCTCCAAACCGCCCATGGAACCGGACTGCAGCGGGTCAGAAAGCGATCTGGCCAAAATATGCAGAAGCGGGACAATCATAGTCAGCGTCAGCAGGAAAAGCATAACCATCAGAACGATCTGGAACAGACTGAAGCGTTTCTTTTTCTTCATGGTTACCACACTCCTTCTCCGGTAAGTTTCTTGGAAGTGACATGGGTCAGCAGCACCAGGATCACACCCACTACGCCCTTGATAAGGGACACGGCCGTGCCAAGGGAGTACTGGGCGTTCTCAATACCGACGCGATTTACATAAGTATCCAGAATATCCACCACACTGAGTACCGCGGAATTGGAGAAGTTGTAAACCTGATCGAAGCCGGCAGACATGAAGAAGCCCAGGTTCAGGATGAACACCGTGGTCATGGGCACCAGCAACGCCGGGAGAATGATGTGGACGATGATATTCCAGCGGTTCGCGCCATCCAGCGCCGCCGCCTCATACAGATCCGGGTTGATGCCGATAATGGCGGTGAAGAAGATGATGGAATCCCATCCAAGGCTGCGCCAGCCCTCACTCAGGAACAGGATCCAGCGGATAGCTCCTTTATCCGTCAGCAGATCCACAGGATCCAGGCCGAACACGCCGCGAATCTGGTTCAGCGCCCCCTGGGCATTGGGTGCCAGGAAAGACATCCAGATACCGGCAATGACGACCCAGGACAGGAAGTGGGGCAGGTAAGAGACCACCTGCACGTATTTCCGGAAAGCGTTGGAGCGAAGTTCATTGAGCAGCAGTGCGAAGATCACAAACGCTGGGAACAGCAGAACGTACTTCATGAAGCTGATAATCAGCGTGTTGCGCAGAATCTGGGCGAAGGCACTGGACTTGAAAAGCATTTTGAAGTACTTGAGTCCCGCGAACACCCAGGGCCCTTTTGCCTTGTAATCGTAAAACGCAAGGCGCATATTGATCATGGGCCACACTCTGAAAATGCAGAAATAAATCAGCGCGGGCAGGATCATCAGATACAGCAGTCTGTCTGACCACATCCGATTGAGGTCGCGCCGCAGGCGGGACGGTTTGGGGCTTTCACGCTTCATTTGCATACGCTCCTTTTCTCGAAAGTAACCGGTTTCTCTTTTTCTGGTGTCATTATAATACAGCTTTTTGGGGATTTCAATTGGCTATTTCCACAGTAATTGCATCAATTTTTTATGTACTTCGCCATGTGTCTCCCAATAATTCCGCCTATTCTGCGTAATCGGTATCTCAAAATCCTATCCGAAAAGACACAAAACCCGGGGTCTGCCATCACAGCCCCCAGGTTTTCCGTCGTATCTATCTTTTTCTCGTGGTCTCCCGCAGTACCAGTTCCGGTTCCACTGTCATGTGAGGAAGCTGGACACGCGCTCCTTCGATGACGCAGATCAACTGCTTAGCAATGTGCTGCGCCATATCATAGTGCGGCTTGGAAATGGTCGACAAGGGCGGCTGGAACACGCTTGCCAGCTCGATATTATCGTAGCCGATCACCTCGATGTCCTCCGGGATCCGCAGACCGGATGCCTGGAGCTGGGCCACGACCCCAATGGCCACCAGATCGCTGCCGGTCATGATTGCCTCGACCCGTTCCTTCTTCCGCAGGATCTCCTTTGCTGCTTCCCGGCCATACGCAATGGTATAATCCCCTTCCATCAGAAGCTTCGGATCCACCTGGATCCCGGCTGCCGCCATGGCCTGACGGTAGCCCTCCAGCCGCTGAGTCCCACCGGAAGTGGCGAAATTTCCCTCTACAAAGGCAATCCGCCGGTATCCCGCACGAATGAGATAATCCGCCGACTTAAAAGCACCCTTCACATTGTCGCCGGAAATACTCACGTCACTCAGGGCCATATCGAAAGAACGCCCCATCAGTCCAATCGGCACATGATATTTCCGGAACTCCGTCAGAAACTTTTTATTGGACGCGCCGGAACAGAGAATGATGCCGTCCACCCGTTTATCGATCAGATTCAGCAGCTGCTTTGCTTCCTGCTCCGGATTGTAATCGGAGTTCCCTACGATCACAGAGTAGCCCTTGGTATCCATATAATCCATAACACCGCGGATCACTTTGGGGTAGAAAAAATTGGAAACGTCCGGCACGATCAGCCCCACCATGCCGGAGCGGGCGGTAGCCACACTGCGCGCCAGCGCGTTGGGTCGGTAGTTCAATTCCCGGATGGTCTCCAGAACTCTGCGGCGGGTCTCCTCCCCCACCCCCCGGGGATTGTCGTTGATCACCCGCGAAACGGTTGCTTTCGATACGTTGCAGATTTCCGCGATTTCCGCTATGCTGTATTTCCGATTATTTTCCAATGCGCATCCATCCTATCCGCTGTCCCAGCTTGAAATATCGGGTGCAAAGTCTGTATTCCTCCGGTCATGCGGCGCATTTCCGGCCTTTTCATTATATTAGCACGCTTATTCTGCCTGCGCAACAGTTTTTTCAAAAAAAGAAAATTCCTCTTGCATTCTCAAAAAACTTCGTCTATAATTAAGTAACCGGTTACTCTTTCACGCTAAAAAAACAATATAAAGGGGATACCACAGTATGGTCAATCAATATCTGGAAAAAGTTTACGCCGGCTTTCTGGGCATGAACGCCGGTATCCGGCTGGGCGCTCCGGTGGAACCCACCATCTGGACCTACCAGCGTATTCGGGACACTTACGGTGACATTACCGGTTATGTGAAGGAATTCAAAAATTTTGCCGCTGACGATGATGCCAACGGCCCTGTGTTCTTCCTGCGCGCGCTGATCGATGACGCTGTGGATCGTCCGCTTCAGCCGCAGGACGTGGCCCGGGCCTGGCTCAATTACGCCCGGGAAGGCGTGGGTATGTTCTGGTGGGGCGGCTACGGCATCAGCACCGAGCATACCGCTTATTTGAATCTGAAAAACGGCATTCCCGCGCCCCAGTCCGGCTCCATCCAGCAGAACGGTAAGACCATTGCCGAGCAGATCGGCGGTCAGATTTTCATCGACACCTGGGGACTGGTGAACCCCTGCGAACCGCACAGAGCTGCCGACTACGGTGAGGCCGCCGCCAGCGTTTCCCATGACGGAAACGGTGTTTACGGCGCCCGGTTCCTGTGCGCGGCCATTGCCAAGGCCTTTGAAACCCGCGACATCGACGCCATTCTGGACGCGGGCCTTGCGCAGATCCCCGCCATATGCACCTACCGTAGCGTGGTGGAAGCGGTGCGGGCTTTCCACGCCGCCCATCCGGAGGACTGGCGGGACTGCATGGAAATGCTCTTCCGCGACTGGGGCTACGACAAATATCCCGGCGTATGCCACATCATCCCCAACGCCGGCGTATGCGTGATGGCGATGCTCTACGGCGGCGGCCGCTTTGACCGCACCATCGAGATCGCTACCATGGCAGGCTGGGACACTGACTGCAACGCCGGCAACGTGGGCACCATCCTGGGTGTAGCCTGCGGCATCGATGGGATTCCCCGCAGGTATCTGGACCCCATCAACGACGGCATCGTCTGCTCCGGCATCTCCGGATACCTGAACATTTTGGATATTCCCTCCTTCTGCCGGGAGACGGCCCTGCTGGGCTACCGTATCGCCGGAGAGGAAGCGCCTGCCGCCCTCAGGCAGGCCTATCGCCCCGGTGAGGTCTATTTTGATTTTGAACTGCCGGGCAGCACCCACAATATCCGCCTGTCAGATCCCTTCCGCTGTCGGGCGCGGCACAGCACGAAGCACGCCTATGCCGGTACCGGCTCGCTGGAGATCCTGGTGGACCGGATGTCCAGAGGGGAAAACTGCAAGGTCTACTACAAGCCTTTCTACACCAGGGAGGATTTCTCCGACGAGCGCTACAGCCCCGTGTTCACTCCTACGGCCTATCCCGGCCAGACCGTCTCCATGAAGCTGTATCTGGATCAGTGGAATGGAAACGAGACCCCGGGCGCAGCACCTTATGTGCGCACGTGCAGCGACAAGAAGGAGCGTTTGCAGGGATATGTCAAACTGGTGCAGGGGCAGTGGATCGATGTGACATTCACCATTCCCGATACCCACGGCGATCAGGTGGATGAAGTGGGCATCGTGCTGGAATCCTACTCCCCCGCTTCCATGAAAACCCTGGGCATGGTCTATCTGGACCAGTTCTCCATTACCGGAAAGAGTGCCTACACCATTGACCTTCGCAAGCAGAAAAAGAATTTTGCCTCCATCACCCCCTTCTCCACCGACCACGGTGCCTGGAGTCTGGAGGACGGAAAGCTGAAGCTGATGCGTATGGGGCAGGCCTTCGCCTATACCGGCAGCTATTACGGAAAAAATTACCGCTTCCGCACCTCCGTGACCCCCGAAAACGGAGGGTCCCACCTGCTGGTGGCCCGGGCGCAGGGTGCCCAGCGGGGCTACGCCGCGGGATTCGACAAAAAGGGAAAAGCCGTTATCCTCAAAAATGACTTTGGCTTCACCACGCTGGCGGAATGCAGCTTTGACTGGGCGCTGGACACCGCCTATGATATGGAAGTGCGCTGCGACGGCAGCCATATCACGCTGACGATCGACGGTCAGACGGTTCTGGAAGCTGAGGACAGCAGCTTTGACCACGGTATGTTCGGCTGCGGCGCCCGTGAGACCGGCCGTACGGCTTTCGGCAACTTCACCTATCAGGATCTGTAAAGGAGCGTCGGATATGAAAATTCTCTGCTTTGGTTCTCTGAATCTGGACCGGGTCTATCAGGTGCCTCATTTTATCCGTCCCGGTGAAACCATGGCCGCCGAGGAACTGAATACCTTCTGCGGCGGCAAGGGGCTGAACCAGTCCATCGCCCTGGCCCGGGCCGGTGCGGAGGTGTACCACGCCGGCGCTGTGGGTCAGGCGGACGGCGGGATGCTGGTGGACGCGCTGGAAGCCAGCGGCGTGGACTGCACGCTGGTGCGCCGTCTCCCCTGCCCCACCGGCCACGCCATCATTCAGGTCAATACCGAGGGGCAGAACTGCATTCTGCTCTTTGGCGGTGCCAACCAGGAGATCACCCGGGCACAGATCGACGAGACGCTGGCTCGGTTCTCTCCCGGCGATATGCTTGTGCTGCAAAATGAGATCAGCCAGCTGGATTATCTGATGGAAGCCGCCGGGAAGAAGGGAATGGTCATCGCCTTCAACCCCTCCCCCATGACCCCTGAACTGCTGAAAATGCCCCTGTCCCGCGTCAGCTGGTTCCTGCTGAACGAGGTGGAAGCTAGGGACCTCTGCGGTGAGGAGGTGCCGGAGGAGGAATACCCCGAGCGGATCCTGCAGAAGTATCCAGATAGCCGCGTGGTGCTGACCCTCGGCTCCCGTGGCTGTGTCTATCAGGACAGCAGGGAACGACTGGCTGTTGCCGCCAAAAAGGTAAAAGCCGTGGACACTACCGCCGCCGGAGATACCTTCACTGGCTTCTTCCTGGCAGGGATAGCCGCCGGGGAGCCTGTGGCACAGGCGCTGGAGGAGGCCACCGCTGCCGCCGCCATCTCCGTCAGCCGAAAGGGCGCTTCCCCCTCCATCCCCACCCGGGAGGAAATGCTCCATACCCGGTTCTGACCCCTGTTTCCCTACAAATCACAGTGAGCCTGCGGAAAACCACAGGCTCGCTGTTTTTGCATTAAGGTTGTAAATCAAACAGGAACCAGCAGTTTCGTGTCATCAGTCAGGAGAACATAATCTGACTGGTCCAGATCAATGTTGCAATTATGGATATCATTTCCGTCCATCCTGTAGCCTGCACAGTATTTGGCTGTAATCGGGTGATCCAACAATTCGATCTCACGGTAATTGCCGTTGGATTCATCGAATCTGATGGGGATAAGCCATTCACCCTCCACTAGAATGTCATCAACAAGGCGGGTATTTGCAGCATCCCACCAGGAGTAGGTAATATCTACCAGTTGAAGATTCCAGACAGTCCCATCCGCATAGGGTGCTGCGCCATCCTTCCTTGTACAATCGCGCACCAAAAGCAGATCAAAGGTATTATCCAGACCGTCACCATCCTCAAGGCGTTCTATGGTTCCTCCGCCTCCATCGAGTTCACCTTCCGCAGGAATCAACTCCGCTCCATTGTTGGCAAAAATAATGTTGCCTTCCGTTGGAATCACCGTGCCCTCCGGGGCTGCAACACCCACAGTTACTCTGGCCACATAGCCGTCCGTCTCCGCAGACTTTAGACGGATTATCCAGCCATTCTGGGTTGCAGACTGAGAAATAGCTGCCTGGTTTTCCACATCTGCCTGAGTGGGGATTCTGGGCTGAACAGCAAAATCAATGGCATCCGCTACCAACTCAATCTGTCTGTCAGTCATATGTTGATATTCTGCTGTAACAACACCTTTATCCTCACTGAGAATCTCGATATTCACACTCAAGCTCAGGCTCATCAAGGCATCTCCTCTGTCGCACAGGATATATCCGTTCTCCTGCGTGGGAGATTGAAGGATCAGCACTTCACTGCCCGAAGCGGTCGTATAGTTCCGCTCGATCCAGTCACCCGTAACCACCAAAGCAACATAATCCTTACTGAAGCAGTCTGCCCGGTTCCAGCGGAGATATCCATATGTGCTCAACACCTCATAGTTCCGTTCTTCCGGGAAATCAAAGTCGAAATACAAGTAGAAGTTGCCGGCATCATAGCAGCTTCCGCCGGAGACTCTGGCGTGAATCTCCTCAGACTCCTTGACAAACCGTTCAATTCCAAGCGCATCACACATATTTTTGGTGGTACGGAAGTCTAGTGTCTCACCTTCAAGCTTTAGGCCATACTTTTGTGCCAGCTCTGCAGTCTTTGCGTCCATAGCCTTTCCGTAAGTGTTATCCTCAAAAAAGCCATCAGGAAGCGTGCCATTATTCATCATTGCTTCCATATTCTGCGTATATTCTTCTTCGAAGGCGAAGAAATCCGCGCAGGCCTGATATTTTGTACTGCTCACTGAGAATTGTGCGCACTTTCTCAGGCATTTTCTTCCAGAATTTCACACATAATTGCAATAACAAATTGAGCTCTTGTATCTGCCGGAATACGTCTTTCCAAGAACATATTGATATTCTTGGATTTGAAGCATATGATAAATTGAGAAATTCGGATTTGAGGTGAGCGTAATATAATCGTCCTGAATCTGCCCAACCGCTTCCAATAATTGCATTGCACTCTTCATCAGATGCCCTCCTGTATCAAATACTTTTCCAGCTTGCCACGGGTTCTGTGCAGCATGGAACTAACCTTGTTTTCGGAAAAACCGAATCGTTTTGCGATCTCCGCCGTGGAATCCAGATAGCTTCACCTTCCTTTGCGCCCATTATACCGGGCAGAAGATGCTTTTTCCAGATTTCACCCGGTAAATTAAGGCAAATTTAAGGGAGATGACAGGCTGTCATAAGGTTACGGATATATGCTGTTTCCAGCACAAGGAAAGGAGCAAACCTATGCAAATTGTCGAAACCACAAATTTAACCAAGCGGTACGGCACAAGTACGGTTGTGAGTCAGGTATCCCTGTCCGTGCCGGAGGGCAGTGTCTATGGCTTTATCGGCCCCAATGGTGCTGGAAAATCCACCACCATGAAAATGCTGCTGGGACTGGTGAAGCCCAGCGGCGGTGAGATTCATCTTCTGGGAAAGCAGATGAACGAACGGAGCCGGCTGGAGCTTCTGCGGCAGACCGGCTCCCTCATTGAATCGCCCTCCTGCTACGGGCACCTGACTGGGGAGGAAAACCTGCAAATCGCGGCGGAGCTGAAAAACGTGCCGAAGAAGGATATTGACCGGGTGCTGGAAATTGTGGAGCTAAAAGACAGCCGCAAGCGGCAGGTGAAGCAATATTCTCTGGGTATGCGCCAACGGCTGGGCATCGCTCAGGCCCTGCTGGGAAATCCCAAGCTGCTAATTCTGGACGAGCCTACCAACGGCCTTGACCCCTCCGGCATCCAGCAGATGCGAAGTCTCATCCGGGATATGCCCAATCGATGCGGCGCAACGGTGCTGATTTCCAGCCACCTGCTCAGCGAGATGGAGCAGATGGTGGACTGGGTGGGCATCCTCAACCACGGGCAGCTTCTGTTTCAAGGGAAACTCGCCGCCCTGCGGCAGCACAGTCAGGGGGACATTTCCCTTCGCGTGCTGTGCCCGGAGAAGGCGCTGCCCATCCTTGGAAATCTTGCCAAGCCCGACCGGGAACCGGGT
This sequence comes from Eubacteriales bacterium, assembly GCA_030539285.1. Classification (GTDB taxonomy): domain Bacteria; phylum Bacillota; class Clostridia; order Oscillospirales; family Oscillospiraceae; genus Faecousia. Next base: position 8,331 of record JAUNSH010000019.1, on the reverse strand, counting down.
GTCTTCCACCTTCCCGCTATGCGGGAGGATTTGCTGGCAGAGTTGGTGCGGCGATTGTCTGTTGAGGCCGGGGTGGTGGAGCTGAACCGTCATACGAAATCGCTGGAAGAAATCTTCCTGAGCCTGACGGGGGAGGAATCCAAATGAGAACCCTCTATGCTGAACTGAAAAAGGCCAGGCGAAGACACAACCTATTCGTGGCGGTGAGCATTTCCCTGTTCGTCCTGCTGTGGGCCACCCAGACCGGCGGCACCGGGGAGGGGCGGCTGGAACAGGGCTATTCCGGGCTGTTTTACGCCGTGCCGGTGATGAATACGGTGGTTATGCCCCTTGGCACGGCGGTGCTTGCCAGCCGCCTGTGGGATTTGGAAAGTAAGGGAAATAGCTGCCGAATGCTGCTGACCCTGCAAAGCCGTGGGGAGCTGTTTTTGGGAAAAACAGCGATTGCCCTGCTGCAAATTCTGCTGATCAGCATCATCGAAAGTGCGGGCATTCCGGCGCTGGGAAAGCATTTGGGGTTTACAGAACCGCTTGACTGGAGGCAATTCTGGTGGTTGGCAATCAGCACCTTTGCCGTGAATACCATGCTGTTTTTCCTCTGGCTGTCGCTCAGCATCCGCTTTGACAATCAGGTGCCTACCCTGGCAGCAGGCATGGTGGGAAGCCTTTCAGGGCTGTTTGCCGCCTTCATGCCGAGCCTGGTCAGCTACTTTATGCCCTGGGGCTACTACATTCCCTTGAGCACCATCCGCATGGACTGGAACAGGGAAACCCGGATTGTCCGCTATTATCCCACGCCCTATCCCGTCTGGCTGCTGATTCTCACCGCCGCTTTCGGTGCGCTGTTCGTAGTCCTGGCGTGGCAAGTGCTGAAACACAAGGAGGTATGACCATGCTGCTTCGCTGTATTCGCGCGGAGAACCGCAAACTCCGCCGCAGCCCCATTTGGCTGCTTTTTCTGGCCGTTCCCGCCATTTCGGCGGTGTACGGCACCTTCAATTTCAACATGAATCTGGGCATTCTCACCCACGGCTGGTATGACCTTTGGACGCAATACACCCTGTTTTACGCTATTTTCTTTTTCGCCCCGCTGATCGGTGTCTATGCCGCCTACCTGTGGCGGCTGGAGCACCGGGGGCACAACTGGAATCTCATTATGACCGCCCCGGTTCGCCCCTTCTGCCTGTACTTTGCCAAATTCTGCGTGGTAACGAACATGACAGTGCTGACGCAAGCGTGGCTGCTGGTGCTGTTTGTCATGGGTGGAAAATTTGGGGCAGGCTTAGCAGGCTTCCCGCCGCCGGAGATTGTTCTCTGGCTACTCCGGGGCGTTATTGGAGGACTTGCCATCATTGCGTTGCAGCTCCTGCTGTCCATGGTCATCCGCAATTTTGCCCTGCCAGTGCTGATTGCGCTGGAAGGAAGCGTGGCAGGTCTGCTGGCTGTCGGCAAAGATTACGGACTGTACTAGCCCTACTCCCTGATGATTATGGGTATGAACTCCAACCGCACCGAGGATGTGATGGCTGGTGGAATCTGGGGATTCTTCCTGAGCTGCGCTGTTTTTCTGACCGTGTTTCTTCTGATTGCCATTGTTCTGCTGACAAAGCGAGATGTGAAGGCATAACATCGTAAACAAGTGGTTTGCCATCTATTTTCTGACGCCCTTACTCTCGCATTTAGACCCCAAAAAGTCGTTGCGGCACAACGACTTTTTACCCCTATTTTGGGAGGGGTGGTATAGGTATATTCGGAAGCCGAAAATCGGGTTCTAAATGCGGAGAAAACTCACCTGTCGACATCAGACAGGCGCTTTCCGAAGGGGGAATTCAATATTCTTGTCCCAATAATATTGTGGCAAAAAGTGATTGCAGGACAATGGTTTTTTAACTCAAAATGTCGACACCTGACTGCGAATTCTGTCCGCCCTCAATTTCGGTGTAGAAGAATAGAAACCGGATTTTCCAGTGGCTAATACGATTCCCTTACTGCAAGAAAAACGCAAGGAAAACCTATTGTGGCACAAGCACTTTTACGCAGCTTTTTCTACATTGCAATCACTCTCCAAGCTATTGACACCCACTTCCAATGTGATATAATACAGGAAAAAATGCAGACGCCCATCAAGCCCATGGCTTGACAAGCGCCTGCATTTTCCGTTTCTTAAGAAGGGAGCCATGCCATCAACATAGATCGTCCGCCCGTCCACAACTGAACCTTAATAATTTCATATCGAACCGGAGGGAACAACCAGCTTGGGCCGCAAAAAGAAGCTCATGGAGCATTCCGGTATTCCGCAGCACGAAATCGAGCACATTGCCCGGTGCATCCTCCCCGACATCCTCGCCTACTACGAAAGCGAAGAAGGCCAGCGGGAGTTCCGGGAGTGGCTGGCTCAGCGCGAAGCGGAACAGACGGAGGGAAAGGCAGGGAAAAGCAAGTAAGTAACCGCACAGGGTGCCGCCAGCTTGGCGGCACCTTTTGCGTATGTGTGAAGCATCTGTGGGCGGGTTACACTCACGCGTTTCGGGGGGCGTAAAAGCAGCTAATAATTAACCTCGACACAGGCTGTTCGATATTGAACTTACAAGAGATAGCTTTCTTATCCATGTTGTTCTCCAAAGAACAAAAATAATCCGAACCCTTCTCCCACGGAGATAAGGTTCGGATTATTCTGCTTTGGTACGCCGGAAGGGACTCGAACCCCCGACCTACTGATTCGTAGTCAGTCACTCTATCCAACTGAGCTACCGGCGCATGTCCGGGCGACTGCAATATAATAGCACAGCCTTTCTAAAAATGCAAGTGTTTTTTTCAAAAATACCCAAATATTTTTCTGCCGTCCTTCACCGGTTGACAGGGTCAGCACGGATATTGTAGAATAGCGGAAAAAGTGAAGGAGGCGATCGCGTGGAGGCAACCCAGGATCTGACCGGGCTGCCCGGGCTTCTGCTGCCCTGGTATCGGAAAAACCGCCGGGAGCTGCCCTGGCGGGCGGACCGGCAGCCTTACCATGTCTGGCTGTCGGAGATCATGCTCCAGCAGACCCGGGTGGAGGCGGTGAAGGGCTACTACACCCGGTTTCTGGCGGCGCTGCCGGATATCCAATCGCTGGCTCAATGCGACGATGAGCTGCTGCACAAGCTCTGGGAGGGGCTGGGTTACTACAGCCGGGTACGGAACCTGAAAAAGGCGGCTCAGGTCATTCTGGAACGCCATGGCGGCGTGTTCCCGGAAAGCCATGACGAGGTGCTGGCCCTGCCGGGCATCGGTGAGTACACCGCCGGGGCCATCTGCTCCATCGCCTTTGACCAGCCTACTCCCGCCGTGGACGGCAACGTGCTGCGGGTGATGTCCCGGCTGAGGGACGACCCCTCCCCCATCGACCTGCCGGAGACAAAGCGCCGGGTCAGTGCTCTGCTTGCCGGGGTCTACCCCAGAGAAGCCGGGGAATTTACCCAGGCCCTGATGGAGCTGGGGGCCACGGTCTGCGGCCCCAACCGGGCACCGGACTGCGAACACTGTCCCTGCCAGCGTCTCTGCCTTGGTTTTCGGCGGGGCACAGCGGAAGCGCTGCCGGTGAAATCCCCCAAAAAGCAGCGGCGGCAGGAGGACAGGACTGTGTTCATTCTCAGCTGTGACGGACGGTTCGCTCTGGAAAAAAGGCCGGAAAAAGGACTTCTGGCGGGACTCTGGCAGTTTCCCAATGTGGCTGGGAAACTGGACACCCAAGCCGCGCTGGACGCGGCGGCCGCCATGGGGCTGCACCCCAGAGAAATCCTGCGGGAAGTGGAAAAAATCCACATTTTTACCCATATCCAGTGGAACATGAAGGGGATCTATCTGGAAGTCGCCGAAACCGGCGGCGATTTTCAATGGTTTACGGAAGAGGAAATCAATACACAGGCGGCGCTGCCCACAGCGTTCCGCCAATTTTGGGAGAGATAGAAAATGTACGACTTTCACATGCATTCCCGAGTGTCCTTTGACGGACACGACACCGGCCTTTCCATGGCCCGGGCCGCCGCGGACGCGGGCTTAACGGAGATCTGCTTTACGGATCATATCGATTATGACCCTTTCGGCACCATGGGCAACATGGCCTTTGACACAGACGAATATAACGCGGAATACGACGCGCTGGAGGTGCCGGGGCTGAAAATTCGGCGGGGCATGGAGTTCGGCATGACCCGGGACAACCTTGACCAGTTCCGCAAGGACATCCGGCGCCGGGACTTTGACTTTGTACTCGGCTCCATCCACTTCGTGGACGGGCTGGACGTGTATATGCCCCCCTTCTGGGAGGGAAAGACCGTGTTTCAGGCGGAGCGGCGGTGCCTTGAGGAGACGCTGGCCTGTGTGCGGGTGCACACGGACTACGACGTGCTGGCCCACCTGACCTACATCGGCAAAACCATGGCCAACCCTGCCCCCCGGCCTGTCCCCTTTGACGAGCACCGGGAGCTGATCGACGAAATTCTGCGCACCCTGGCGGAAAAGGGCAAGGGTTTGGAGCTGAACACCAGCGGCCTGGACCGCTGCGGCGGATACCTCCCCACCGAAGATTACTTCTGCCGGTTCAAGGAGCTGGGCGGCGAGATCGTCACGGTAGGCTCCGATGCCCACCAGTGCGCCCGGGTTGGGCAGTATTCCAGGGAGGCCTGTGAGCTGCTCGGGGACATTTTCGGATATGTGTGCACGTTTGAGGGACGAAAACCGATTTTCCATAGAGTGTGAAGTTTGGAGTGAGAAGTGAGGAGCGAATTTGGATTCGTGGGCGTAGGCGCAGCCGCCCCCGCGGTACCGATGTAGGAAGATCCTCAGGCTCTTTTCGCTCGCTCAGGATGACATGCATTTTCCAACTCCAAACTTCTCGCTTCCAGCGCCCCACTCCACTCTCTGCCGCTGCGATACCGAGCATTACCCAATGGTGTATCGAATACAGACCACCCATGCACGCATTGGCAGGCCGCCCTGCGGCCCCCTTGCATTTTTCCCTTATATATGGTAAAATTCCGACATAAGAACAGTTTCCCGCGTTCATTTCAGAAAAAGGATGTGCAGATATAGAATGAAAAAGCTGAGCCGCGGCGCTTATGAGGATATGAAGGGCTTCGTCCGGGTGGCGGAAACCCTGCTGGAAATCATGATCCTCACGCTGGCGTACTATATTGTATGGATGAAGGGCTACGATCTGGCCTATTTTGCCTATAAGGGAAAATATGTGCTGATGGGCGTGTACGCCGTCCTCCTGTACGCCCTGTTCCTGAACTCCGAGTGCACCATGTTCGGTCAGCTTCACCGGGGCGACCTCATCATGGGGCAGATCATCTCCATCTGTCTGGTCAACGCCATCACCTACCTGCAGCTGTGCCTGATCGCCAACGGCGTGCTGCCGCTTTCCCCCATGCTGGCACTGACCGCCGCGGATATTGTCACCGCCATTGTGCTGATCCTGCTCTACACCAGCCTGTACCACCGGCTGTACGCCCCCCACGATATGCTCCTGATCTATGGACACCGCCGGGGCGTGGAGCTGAAAATCAAAATGGATGCCCGAAAAGACAAGTACAACATCAGCGGCCTGATCTCCTCCGACGAGGGTTTCGACAAGATCATACAGGAAATACCCAAGTATGACGCGGTGGTTCTGAACGATGTGCCCGCTCAGCTGAGAAACGATATTCTGAAATTCTGCTACCGCTACCGGGTGCGCACCTACGTCTCCCCCAAGCTGACCGACATCATGCTCCGGGGCGCCCGGAACATCACCCTGTTCGACACCCCCCTGCTGCTGGTAAAGGGCACCGGCCTGACCCCGGCAGAACGGGTAGCCAAGCGGGCCATGGACATTGTGATCAGCGCCGTGGCGCTGCTGCTGCTGTCCCCGCTGATGCTGCTCATTGCGGCGGCCATCAAGCTGGAGGACGGCGGCCCCGTGTTCTTCCGGCAGAAGCGGATGACCCGGAACGGCCGGGAATTCGACATTCTCAAGTTCCGCAGCATGGTCGTAGACGCGGAAAAATACGCCGGCGCTGTGCTGGCAACGGACAACGACCCCCGGATCACCCGGGTGGGCCGGATCATCCGTCCCTTCCGTGTTGACGAGCTGCCTCAGCTCATCAATATCCTCAAGGGAGACATGAGCATCGTCGGCCCCCGGCCCGAGCGGAAGATCATTGCCGACGAATACTGTAAGGATATCCCGGAATTTGCCTACCGGCTGAAGGTCCGGGCGGGCCTGACGGGCTACGCCCAGATCTACGGCAAATACAACACCAGCGCCTATGACAAGCTGCGGCTGGATCTCATGTATATTGAAAACTACTCCCTGCTGCTGGATGTCAAGCTGATGATCCTGACCATCCGGATCCTGTTCAACAAGGAGAGCACCGAGGGTGTGGACAAGGCCGCGGAAAACCAGAAGCTGGCGGACGAGCTGCTGAAAGAGCTGGATGAGGACAATTGACCTGAAAACATTCGGTTTCGGAAGCGAATCTGTTTCGCAGGACCTGTAGGGCGGGGGCTTGCCCCCGCCCTGCCTTATTAAGGAGCGTGTCGGTATGAAAGAACGAAAGCCAAGCGGAAACAGCATTTTACGCATCGTATTTGTTGCGGTTTCCTTTCTTTTGCAGATCGCCTGGCTGCTGACGCTGACCATCAAGCTCAACGCCTACTCCACTGCCCTGTCCCTGATGACCACCATTCTGAGTCTGCTGGTGGTGCTGCGGCTGAACAGCAAGTACACCAACACAGCCATGAAAATGCCCTGGATCATGCTGATCCTAGTGCTGCCGGTGATGGGCCTGAGCATGTATCTGCTGGTGGAAATTCTGGGGGATCCCGGTGTGGGCAAGCGCCTGCGCTCCGTCCGCGCGGACATGAAGGACGAAATTCCCGCCGGAGCCGATGCCACCGTGCGAAAAATGGAGGAAATCGATCTGCCCGCCGCCAACCAGGCCCGGTACCTGTGGAACTGCGTCCGCTGGCCTGTGTACGAAAACACCGACGTCCGCTTCTTCGCCGAGGCAAAATACGCCTTTGAGGCTATGAAAGCCGATCTGGAAAAAGCGGAAAAATTCATCTTCATGGAGTATTTCATCGTGGAGGACAGCTCCTGCTTCCGGGAGATCGAGGACATTCTCACCCGCAAACAGGCCCAGGGCGTGGAAGTCCGGTTCCTGTACGACGACATCGGCTCTGTAGGCAAAGTGAATATGTTTTTTGCCCGGCGGCTGAACGAAGAGGGCATCGCCTGCCGTCCCTTTAACCCCGCCCTTCCCCTGCTGAACATCTTCCTGAACCACCGGGATCATCGCAAGATCACCGTCATCGACGGCAAGGTGGGCTTCACCGGGGGCTACAATCTGGCGGAGGAATACTTTGACCGCAAGCACCCCTACGGCCAGTGGAAAGACACGGGCCTGCGGCTGGAGGGTGAGGCCGTGCGCAGTCTCACCGCCGCCTTTCTGGAGCTGTGGGGTGTCCAGCAAAGCCAGCGGGAGGATTACCGTAAATATCTGGATATCGTCCACTCCGTGCCTGCTTCTGGCTTTGTCCAGCCCTTCGCGGACGATCCACTGGGACAGGAGCGGGCCGCTGAGGAGGTCTATCTGAATCTGACCTCTCAGTCTAACAAAACGCTGTACTTCATGACCCCCTATCTCATCATCACCGATGAAATGCACCGTGCCCTGTGTCTGGCCGCCAAGCGGGGCGTGGATGTGCGGATCATTACCCCCGGCATCCCGGACAAGAAGCTGATATACGCCGTGACCCGCTCCTACTACGCGGGACTTGTGGCTCATGGCGTGCGGATCTACGAATACACCCCCGGCTTCTGCCACGCCAAGCAGTGCATCTGCGACGGGCGTATCGCTACGGTGGGCACCTCCAATCTGGACTACCGGAGCCTGTACCACCATTTTGAGAACAATGTGGTGCTCTACGGCTGTGACGCGGTGCAGGACATCGCCGCGGATTTTGAGAACACTTTCCCCCAGTGCAGAGAGGTTACGGAACAGTATCGGGCCGGACGGGGCGCGATGCTGCGGACCTGGCAGTACATCCTGCGGCTGTTTGCACCGCTGATGTAAGGGGGAAAGAACCAGAAAAAGCAGAAAACTGGTGATTGAAAAATGGCAGTCCCTGTGCTATGATAGAGTCACTGCGGCGGGACGAAGGAGGGAGCGTAATGACAAACGAGGAACTGCTTCAGGCACTCAGCCATCGATTCGATCAGATAGATGAGCGCTTTGAATCCATGGAAAATCGTCTCGATAAAATCGAGGAGCGGCTGGATACCGTTGATAAGCGGCTTGAAGTCGTTGA
>JAUNSH010000074.1 GCA_030539285.1 Eubacteriales bacterium | reverse complement strand
ATTATCATCCCACCAAGGATATTTCATGTATGCCTATCTTACCACACGGAATCGAAAAATGCAATAATTTCTGAGCCGAAGTGCATTTTTTTTCTAAATGCTTGCGCTTAGGGAAAAACAATGGTATAATCCCATTAAATTACCGTGAAATGCTGAAAAGGGAGCTGTTATGGGAGAACCGCAATACCGTCTGGAGGGCATTGTCCATACCAAAACCGAGACGATGGAGGACTTTGAAGGTCCACTGGACGTTATTTTTGAGCTGCTGAGCAAGAATAAAATTGAGATCCAGGATGTGTCCATCACCGCCATTTTGGAGCAGTACTTAGCTTATCTGGACGAAATGAAGCGTCTGGATATGGAGATCGCCAGTGAATTTATCACCATGGCCTCCCACCTGATGCTGATCAAGACCAAAATGCTCCTGTCCGCCGCGGAGCAGGCGGAAGCGGAGAGTGAGCTGGATCTGCTGCGCCAGTCCCTGATTGAGCGCAAGCGCAAGGAAGCAATGGAGCAGATTCGGGCTGCCGTGACGGTGCTGGAACCGAGAAATGAGATCGGACGGTGCCTGTTTACCAAGCAGCCGGAGCCGCTGAAGCGGGACCGGGGCTATCGGTATCAGCACGATGTCATTGATCTGCTGCGGGCGCTGGACACGATCGCGGAGCGCAACGCCCGGCAGCTGCCGCCGCCTACCACCAATTTTAAGGGCATCGTTGGCAAGGAGCCGTATCCCATTGGCAGAAAGACCGGCGAGGTGCTGCGGCAGCTGGTGCTGCGGGGCGTGGAGAGACTTAAAAATCTGTTCCGGGGAAATAAAAGCCGTTCCGAGATCGTGGCGACCTTCCTCGCGGTGCTGGATTTGTGCAAAACCAATTCTGTCACATTGGAAGACGACGTGAACGGGGATAATCCCAATGTCCGTCTGCTGGACGAGGAAGAAAAGAAGGAGCTGATCGCCCATGGAACTTGAACAGATGCAAAGAACGATTGAGGCGATCCTCTTTGCCGCCGGGGAGCGAATGGATATCCAAAGGCTTGCGGACGTGCTGGAAGCAGATCCCTCGGAGATCGAAAAGGCCACAGACGCACTGGCGGATGAATACGCTTTTCAGCGGCGGGGCATCCGCATTTTGAAGCTGGAAAAGGGTTATCAGATGGTATCCTCCGGGGAAATGGCAGATTATGTCACAAAAGCCATGGAAACCCGAAAGCCGCCCAAGCTGTCCTCTTCTCAATTGGAGACCCTGACGATCATTGCCTACTACCAGCCGGCCACCAAGGCCATGGTGGAGCAGATCCGGGGCGTGGACAGCGCCTATTCCGTGGCGGCGCTGCTGAATAAGAAGCTCATCGAGGAAGCCGGACGGCTGAATGTTCCGGGACGGCCGATTCAATACCGGACGACCCCGGATTTCCTGCGGACCTTCGGCCTATCCTCGCTGGAAGAACTCCCCCCCATTGAAAAAATCACCTTTGGCGAGCCGATCGAGCTGCCCCAGGAGCAGCCGGCGGCGGAGGAAGGCTGATGGGGTTTTGGATCACTGCGGCGGTCCTGCTGGTGCTGGCGATACTTCCTCTGGGTGTCCGCATCCGCTACAATGCAGCGGGTTTCGTGTTGAAAGTGATTGCAGGGCCAGTGAAAATTACGGTTTTTCCCCGGAAGAAAAAACCGAAACAGCAGAAGCCAAAGGGGAAAAAGCAGAAAAAGGAACAAATAAAGGCATCTGCTCCATCGGAAGAAAAGCCTTCACAGTCTGTAGAAGGAAATCAGGAACAGAAAGAAACAGGCGGAAGCCTGACCCGCTTTTTGCCTCTTGTCAAGCTGGGACTGAAGTTCCTTGGTGATTTCCGCAGGAAGCTCCGGCTGGACAACCTGTATCTGCGCCTGATCCTGGCCTGTGACGACCCCTGTGACCTGGCGGTGAATTACGGGCGGACCTGGGCGGCTGTTGGTAACCTGATGCCCCAGCTGGAGCGGCTGTTTGTGATCAAAAAGCGGGACATTCAGGTGGAATGTGATTTTACAGCGGCGGAGACCCGCGTGATTGCCCATATGGACATCACCATCACGCTGGGCAGGCTGCTGGTGCTGGCTGTCTATTATGGCATCCGTGTATTGATTGAATTCTTGTCTATGAAAAGAAAAGGCGGTGGCGAACAATGAGTGAAAAACTTCCCAATATGCTGGAGAGCACCATCCAGAAAATTCGTGAGATGGTGGATGTGAATTCTGTTGTCGGGGAACCGATCCATACCCCGGATGGCGTGACCATCATCCCGGTCAGCAAGGTCAGCGTGGGCTTTGGCGGCGGCGGGTCCGATTTTGTGAACAGCAAGGGCGGCGAGAATCCCTTCGGCGGCGGGGTTGGCGGCGGCGTCAAGGTGACGCCCCTGTGTTTTTTGATCGTGCAGGACGGTAATGTCCGTATGATGCCCGTGCCGGTGCCTGCCAGCTCCACAGCGGACCGCATCGTGGAGATGATGCCGGACACGCTGGAAAAGCTGAATTCCCTGCTGGACAGCAAAAAAGCGGGAAAAACGGGAGAATAACCCAACGTTCATCCGGGCAGACTAGCTCCGGGTGAGATACATGAGACGATTTTTCGCCGGGGCGGCGGCTGCATTGCTGGCCGTCGCTCTGTTGATTCCTGTGAAAGCAGAGGCGGTGTCCGCGCGCCGGGCCTATGTGCTGGATGCGGTAAGCGGCAGGGAACTGTTTTCCCGCAATGCGGACGAGCGCAGCCTGATCGCCAGCACCACCAAGATCATGACGGCGCTGATCGTCTGCGAGCAGTGCAACGTCCTGGACAGAATGCGGATCCCCAAGGAAGCTGTGGGCATCGAAGGCTCCTCCATGTACCTGAAGGAGGGAGAGGTGCTGACCCTTCAGGAGCTATTGTACGGCCTGATGCTGTCCTCGGGAAACGATGCCGCGGTGGCGCTGGCCATCTACTGCGGCGGCACTGTGGAAGGCTTTGCGGAGCTGATGAACGACAAGGCCAGAATTCTGGGCCTGACGGGTACCCACTTTGAAAATCCCAACGGTCTGGACAGCCCCGGCCACTATTCCACCGCCCGGGATCTGGCGGTTCTGGCGGCCTATGCCATGAAAAATCCCATCTTTTACAAGACGGTATCCGCGAAAAACGTAAAAGTCGGGGAGCGGTACCTGACGAACCACAATAAACTTCTGTGGCGTCTGGAGGGGGCGGATGGAGTCAAGACCGGCTTTACCAAGGCCGCGGGCCGCATTCTGGTGTCCAGCGCCACCCGGCAGGGGAGACGGATCATCGGCGTGACCATTGATGCTCCTGATGATTGGAATGACCATTGCCGGCTTTTAAACGAGGGCTTTGCCCGCTATCAGGACAGGCAGATCGTTCAGGCAGGGCAGTGCGTGGGCACGCTGGATGTGCTGGGTGGAGACAGCGGGCGGATTCAGGTTCTGGCGGCGGAGGATTTCTCCTACGCGCTGGCTGAGGAGGAGTGCCCCATGCTGGTACTCCCGGGGCCGGGCTTTGTCTATGCCCCGGCGGTGGAGGGTGCCGACGCGGGCTTTGCCTATGTGCTGATCAACGGAAGCGCCATTGGAAAGGTGCCTGTGGTATACGGCGCCACGGTGGAGCAGGAAGCGGAGGAGCAGAAGGGCTTCTGGCAGAGAATTTTGAAGCATTAGATGGAGGCTGTATGCGGGAACGACTGCAAAAAATACTGTCCGCCCGGGGCATCGCGTCCCGCAGAAAGGCGGAACAGATGATACAGGATGGTCAGGTTACCGTTAACGGCATCCTAGCCGCCCTTGGCGACAGCGCCGACCCGGAGCTTGACAACATTTGCGTGAACGGACAGCCGCTGCCAACCCGGCAGCGGTCTGTGTACATCCTTCTGAATAAGCCGCGGGGCTATGTTACCACTCTCTCTGATGAAAAGGGCCGGCCCAACGCTGCCCAGCTTGTATCGGATTGCGGAGTGCGTGTCTATCCGGTGGGCCGGCTGGACATGGACTCCGAGGGCCTGCTGATGTTTACCAATGACGGTGCCTTTGCCAACGAACTGACCCACCCACGGCAGGAAGTGGAAAAGATCTACGAGGTTTGGGTGTCCGGCTATCGGCCCGGCGGGGAAGAAGCGCTGTCTCGCCCCATCGTGCTGGACGGCTACCGCATCCGCCCACCGAAGGTTACGCTGCTCAGCGTCAACGGCGGGAAGGCGAAGTTCCGTGTGACCATTCATGAGGGCCGCAACCGCCAAATTCGCAGAATGTGCGAAGCGGCGGGGATGCGCTGCACCCGTCTGCGCCGGATTCAGGAGGGAAGCCTGTGTCTGGGGGACCTGCCCAGCGGCAAATGGCGGTATCTGACCCCCGGCGAGGTTGCAGAACTGAAATAAATATTGCATGATGCCGCTTTTGCTCTTGCAAAATGCGGCATCTTTTGCTACTATGTTCGCAGCGGCGAAACAAGAATCTGCCGCTTTGGGAGAAAGATATGAGTTACGACATTTTAACGATATTACAGGAGAAGGACTCGACCTTCTCCAAGGGCCAGCGGCGCATCGCCCGCTATATTACGGAGGCTTATGATAAGGCTGCCTTTATGACCGCCAACCGTCTGGGCAAGACCGTGGGCGTATCGGAATCCACGGTGGTGCGCTTTGCCGTAGACTTAGGCTATGACGGCTATCCCAGTATGCAGAAGGCTATGCAGGAGATGGTTCTGAACCGTCTGACCTCCGTGCAGCGCATTGAGGTTGCCAACAACCGGCTGGGCGATCAGGACATTGTCTCCATGGTGCTTCACTCCGACATGGAGAAGCTGCGCAAAACCAGCGAGATCCTGGACCGGGAGGAATTCAATGCCGCCGTCAACGCCATCATCAAGGCCAAGCGGGTTTATATCCTTGGTGTCCGGTCTGTAGAGCCTTTAGCGAATTTTCTGGGGTATTATCTGAACTATATGTTCAATAATGTCCACATTGTGTCCGGGTTTGGCACGGTGGAAATGTTTGAAAAGATCGTGGGTGTGAATTCTGAGGACGTGGTGATCGCTTTCTCTTTCCCCCGCTATTCCTCCACAGCGACGAAGGGTGCCCAGTATTGCCGCAGCGCCGGGGCCACCGTGATCGGCATTACGGACAACCGTTTGTCTCCTCTGGGCAGCAACAGTGACCATGTGCTTATCGCCAAGAGCGATATGGTGTCGTTGGTGGATTCTCTGGTGGCTCCCCTAAGCGTTATCAACGCCCTGATCGTCGCCATCGCCTCCAAGAAAGAGAAGGAACTGGCCCGGACCTTTGAGAATCTGGAACGAATTTGGGACGAGTATGACGTCTACGAGAAGCAGGTAGAGAAACGATGAGATACGATGGAATCGTCATCGGTGGCGGCCCGGCGGGGATGTTTGCCGCCACCACTGCCGCAAAGCAGGGAAAACGGGTCCTGCTGCTGGAACGGAATGACCGGCTGGGCAAGAAGCTGCTGATCACCGGAAAAGGACGCTGCAACGTCACAAATGACTGCTCCGGCCAGGAGGTCTTGCAAAACACACCCCACAACGGCCGCTTCCTCTACAGCGCCATGACCGCTTTTCCGCCCTCGGAAACCATGGCCTTTTTCCGCCGGTGCGGCTGTGAACTGAAAACCGAGCGGGGAAACCGTGTATTTCCTGTGACGGATAAATCTCAGACCATTCTGGACTGCCTTGTGAAGGAACTGCGCCGCCTGAATGTAACGGTCAAAACCGACCGGGTTCAGCACATTTCGACGGAGAATGGAAAGGTGAGCGGCGTTTCGGGTGCTGCCGGGAATTATTCGTCCGATTGGGTGATCCTGGCAACCGGCGGTGTTTCCTACCCGGCAACTGGCTCTACCGGTGACGGCTATGCCATGGCCGCAGAGCTGGGACATACCATTGTTCCACAGCAGGGAAGTCTGGTGCCCCTGGAGGCGGCAGGGGAGGACTGCCCCGCCATGCAGGGACTGAGCCTGCGTAATGTCTCGGTGAAGCTGGTGAACGCCAAAGGGAAGCTTCTGTATCAGGACTTTGGAGAACTGCTGTTCACCCATTTTGGCGTGTCCGGCCCCACGGTTCTGTCTGCCAGCTGCCACCTGAAAGGGGAGGGCTGCCGCCTTCTCATCGACCTGAAGCCTGCTTTGGACGAAAACAAGCTGGATGACCGTATCCTAAGGGATATGCAGATGTATCAGAACCGGGCTATGGAGAACGCGCTGACGGACCTGCTGCCCAGGAGCATGATCCCCGTCGTTCTGCATAAGCTGGAGATCGACCCGGCCATGCAGGCCAATTCCCTGACAAAGCAGAAGCGCCGGGAACTGGTTCAGCTTCTCAAGGCCTTTCCGGTGGAGATCACAGGCAAACGCCCGGTGGCGGAGGCCATCATCACCTCCGGCGGCGTGAAGGTTTCGGAAATCGACCCAAAAACCATGGGATCGAAGCTGGTCAAGGGACTGTATTTCGCGGGAGAAGTCATTGACTGTGATGCCTATACCGGCGGCTTTAATTTGCAGATCGCGTGGGCAACGGCACACGCCGCGGCCATGGCGGCGGCAGCGAGCGAGGAAATATAATGGGCGAAAATATTTTGAAGCTATACGGGGAAAAAGTGAAGAAAGAGTGGAAGCTTGCCTTCTTGTCTGCGGTAATTGTTGGTTTTTTGGTTCATACCTATAAATTCACCAATTATTTCCCCAATCATGACGGCCTGTTCAATTTCTGGAGCACCCAGAATATGGTGGCCTCAGGCCGGTGGCTTTTGGCCCCCGCCTGCGCCTTGAGCTCCTGCTTTGACCTTCCCTGGATCGTCGGCATTCTTTCCGTTGTTTTTATGGCGTTGACGGCGGTTTTCCTCACGGAAATCTTTGAAATGAAGAATCCCTGCCTGATCGTGCTGAGCAGCGGCCTGCTGGTTTCCTTTCCTGCCATCACGGAGACCATGTTCTTCGAATTCACGGCGGACGGCTATATGCTGGCCATGCTGCTGGGTACGGTCGCTGTGTATCTCACCAAGCTCCCCGGGGGCATCCATTGGAAAAACGGCATTGCAGCGGCGGTCTGCATCTGCCTGGCTTGTGCCATCTATCAGGCTTTTGTAGCGTTCACCTTTGTGCTTGCGGTCTGTTATTTTATGTGCGAATTGCTGGAAAACCGACAGGAAACCGGGGCATACTGGAAGTGGATCGCCTGTCAGGCAGTGGTTTTCACCGCCGGACTCGCCCTCTATTACGGCATCTGGCAGCTGATCATGAAGCTGTCCGGAATTACGCCCGCCAGCTATGAGGGGATCAGCTCCATAGGAGCGTTCAGTGCCGGTACTCTGCTTACTGCGGCAAAACAGTGCCTGACCTCCTTTGTCTGGTTCTTTCTGGAGAGAAACCCGCTTCAATACGGTTTCTCTGTCTACAGCGTGCTGGGAAGTCTGTTCGCGGCGGCCTTTGTGATCGCCTGTGGGGCTGCATTCCACGCGGGTGGACTTCGGAAGCGCCCTGTGGAAGCAGTTTTGTTCTTCCTGTGTATCCTGTCCCTGCCCTTTGGCTGCTATCTTTGCTACTTCATTTCGCCCGGCGTGGAATACTACACACGGATGCTTCAGGCAATTGTCGTCCTATACATTCTGCTTGGTGTCCTGTGTGAGCGCTGGGGAAACGGAATGGGCAAGAATCTGGTGATGCTTCTTCTCGTCGGAGTGATCCTGAACAATTCCGTGACGGCAAACGTTTGCTATGCCTATTTAAACCGCTGTCATGAGCAGTCTCTTGCCACGGCAACGGAGCTTTCCACCAGAATTCATTTGGAAGATGACGGTACGGCGGAGAATGTGGCGTTTATCGGCTCCATCGGCGGAAACTGGACGATCACAGAGGAAGAAATGATGGACGCTTCCGGGCTGGGAACGCTGGGACCGCTGAAAATGGTGAATTATTCGCTCCTGTCAGACCATGACCTGATCGTCCTGTTTCTTGACCGGTATCTGGATTTTACGCTGGAATACTACCGTACCCATGATACGGAACTGCCCATTTACCAATTTTCGCAGACGGCCCCCGTTCCGCAGGACTATATCCTTCGCTTTCCGATGGCCGATCAGGAAACGGTGGAGGAGCTGTCTTCCAGCGAAGCCTTTGCGCAGATGGGCCTTTGGCCCGGAAAGGACTCTGTCAAACAGATCGGCAAGACCATCGTGGTGCGGTTTTCGGAGAGCTGAGGCGGTCATATGGAAATCAACCATTGACAAACAACGGTTTCTATACTAAAATACCTATCGGATAGTGCTTAGAGACATTGTAAGGAGGACTTATCTATGTTCGAGAAACTCAAGAGCTATGCAGCCCGGCAGCTGGAGCTGGATGCGTCTGAGATCACCCCAGATTCCACCTTCGAAAGCCTTGGCATTGACTCTCTGGACGTGGTGGAGATGATCATGGATCTGGAGTCTGAGCTGGGCGTGGAGCTGGAGCTGGAGGATCAGAAGATCACGACCTTCCAGGAGCTGGCTGACTTTATTGATTCCAAGCTGAACTGAATTAAGGATACCATGTTAAAGCTGACCGGCTTATAACAAGGTCGCACTAGTCGGGGAGATAGCGGTGCCCTCTGCCTGCAATCCGCTATAGCAGGGATGAATTCCCACACCCGGGCGTGTTTGAATATTGTCTGTCCTGCGTAAGCGGTGTTGAGAAACCGGTCTTGCGCAACGGGATCCCGTGAACCATGTCAGGTGGGGAACCAAGCAGCATT
>JAUNSH010000098.1 GCA_030539285.1 Eubacteriales bacterium | reverse complement strand
AGATTCCTCCATTCCGCTGCGCTCCAGTCGGAATGACATACGTTTTTTCTGTTTTTTACGTTTTCAAACCTTGATTCGCATTAAAAGGGGAGGCATACCGTCCCTTAAAACATTCTTAACAACTTCCGGGAAAATCACCCATTTCGTGGATTTCCCGGGAGTTTTTTTGTTTGGAACGGAAAAAATAAAAAAGTAGTTGTAACTTGCGTCAATATGATGTAAAATAAAGAGACTAATAAAATGCAAAACTACGCGAAAACTCGCTTTTGGAGGTAATTCATTATGGAAAAACCGATCGTACTGGTCATTATGGACGGCGTTGGCAAGGGTGACGGCGGCAGCGGCGATGCTGTTAAGGTCGCCAAGACCCCCACTCTGGATATGCTGCTGGAAACCTGCCCCCATACTTACCTGAAAGCCCATGGCACCGCCGTCGGCCTGCCCAGCGATGACGACATGGGCAACTCCGAGGTGGGCCACAACGCTCTGGGCTGCGGTCAGGTCTACTCTCAGGGCGCCAAGCTGGTGGGAGAGTCCATCGAGAACGGCGCGCTGTACGCGTCCGAAACCTGGAAGGACCTGGTGGCAAACGCGAAGTCCGGCAAGGCGATGCACTTCCTGGGCCTGCTGTCCGATGGCAACGTCCACTCCAACATCCATCATCTCATCGCCCTGCTGCGGCAGGCCAAGGCGGAGGGCGTGAAGAAGGCCTACTGCCACATCCTGCTGGACGGCCGTGACGTACCCGCCACCTCCGCTCTTGAATACGTGGAGATGCTGGAAACCGTGCTGACCGAGCTGAGCGCCGACGGCTGCGACTACGCCATCGCCTCCGGCGGCGGCCGTATGCAGATCACCATGGACCGCTACGAAGCCAACTGGGCCATGGTGGAGAAGGGCTGGCGCACCCATGTGCAGGGTCAGGGCCGGATGTTCGCTTCCGCCAAGGAGGCCATTGAAGTCTACCGGGCCGAGACCGGCTGCATCGATCAGGACCTGCCTGCCTTCGTGGTGGCCCGGAACGGTGAGCCTGTTGCCAAGATCGCCAACGGCGACAGCGTGATCCTGTTCAACTTCCGGGGCGACCGTGCCCAGGAAATTTCCCTGGCCTTTGACCGCAAGGACTTTGACAAGTTCGACCGGGGCGATTACACCGGCGTCAAGTTTGCCGGTATGCTGCAGTACGACGGAGACCTGAACATCCCCGAGCACTATCTGGTGCAGCCCCCCGTCATCACCAACACCCTGACCGAGGTGCTGTGCAAGGCCGGCATCCATGAGTATGCCCTGTCCGAGACCCAGAAGTACGGCCACGTCACCTATTTCTGGAACGGCAACCGCTCCGGCAAGGTGGACGAAAATCTGGAAGTCTATGAGGAAGTGCCCTCCGATGTGATCCCCTTCGAGCAGGCTCCTGCCATGAAGTCCAAAGAGATCACCGAGAAGATGGTTGCCAACATGGCTTCCAAGAAGTTCCAGTTCCTGCGCTGCAACTACCCCAACGGCGACATGGTGGGCCACACCGGCGTTATGGAAGCCGTGGTCTACGCCATGGAGTGCGTGGACAACGGCCTGAAGGCTATTCTGGAAGCTGCTGACAAGTACGGCTACACCGTGCTGATCACCGCCGACCACGGCAACGCCGACCAGATGACCGAGACCAAGAAGGGCAA
>JAUNSH010000018.1 GCA_030539285.1 Eubacteriales bacterium | reverse complement strand
CTGCTGGACGTGGAGCATAAGTGCTGGTCAAAGGAAATGCTGGACATCTGCGGCGTGACCGAAAGCCAGATGCCCAAGCTCTTTGAATCCTTCCAGTGCATCGGCACCGTGAAGCCAGAAATTGCCAAGGCTCTGGGCATTCCCGAAACCGTCAAGGTCTGCGCGGGCGCGGGAGACAACGCTGCCGCTGCGGTAGGCACCGGCGTGGTAGGGGAGGGCGGCTGCAACATCAGTCTCGGCACCTCCGGTACCGTGTTTATCTCCTCTGAGAAATTCGGCGTGGACAAGCACAATGCCCTTCACGCCTTCGCCCACGCCGACGGCGGCTATCACCTCATGGGCTGTATGCTCTCCGCCGCCTCCTGCAACAAGTGGCTGATGGATGAGATCTTCAAGACCACCGACTATGCCGCCGAACAGGTTCCTGTTACAGATGATAAGCTGGGCGAAAATCATGTGTACTTCCTGCCCTACCTCATGGGCGAGCGCAGCCCCATCAACGATACCAATGCCCGTGGCACCTTCATCGGCATGACCATGGACACCACCCGTGCCGACCTGACACAGGCGGTTCTTGAGGGCGTGGCCTACGCCATCCGGGACAGCGTGGAGGTGGCAAGAAGCTTGGGCATCGAGATCCATTCCTCCAAGATCTGCGGCGGCGGCGCGAAAAGCCCCCTGTGGAAGAAGATCATGGCAAATGTCCTGAATATCGAGCTGCAATGTCTGGAATCCGAGCAGGGCCCCGGCATGGGCGGCGCAATGCTTGCCATGGTTGCCTGCGGAGAATACGGAAGCGTCAAGGATGCCTGTAACGCGATTGTCCATGTGGCTTCTACCGTCAAGCCGGAGCCTGCGCTGGCGGAAAAGTACGAAAAGCGCTACCAGCAGTTCAAAAAAATTTATCCTGCCTGCAAGCAATTGTTTGCGGAATTTGCCAAGGAGTGATACAAATGAAAATCTATTCCGTGTTCGATCCCGAGTTCAAGCCCTACGGTCAGGTGGTCACCGGCATGGACGACACCGTGGCGGAGCTGCTGTCCGTTTTGAAGGACGCTCCTCAAGGCCCCGGCGTGGATTACGTTCCCGAGTATGAGCCGTTACAGGAGCTGCCCGCCATGGTGGAGGTCAGCGAGCACTGCTACGGCGGAATGCCAGTGCAGTTGGGCTGGTGCAGTGGCTTCAACACCAAGCTCAACTGTCTGGAATACCACCGGGACAGCGAATTTAACCTGGGCACTGAGGACTTTATCCTCCTGCTGGGCCTACAGAGCCAGATCGTCAGCGGCATATTTGACACCGCTAACGTCAAGGCCTTCCGGGTACCCGCCGGGGTGCTGATCGAGGTCTACGCCACGTCCCTACACTACGCCCCCTGCCACTGTGACCCTAACAAGGGCTTCCGGGTGCTGGTGGCCCTGCCCATGGGCACCAATACGGACAAGCCTTTGATCGTGAACAAGTCCACGGAGGACAGGCTTCTGTGGGCAAGAAACAAGTGGCTACTGGCTCACCCGGAGTCGGGCGAAGCCAAACAAGGCGCTCACATCGGCCTTGCCGGGCAGAACATTGATATCGCTAATTTCATTTGAAACGTAACGCAGGGCTTATCTGCCATCAGCCCGCCGCCCACTGCATATTGCTGCTTCGTAGACGGCGGCTTGAGGGCAAGCCGCCCTACTGTCTGTTGAGCTGATAATTTTATAATTTTCATTTGAAAAGGAGAAGATACATATGAACATTCCCGAAGTAAAGCTTGGCATCGTTGCCGTTTCCCGTGACTGCTTCCCCATTGCGCTGTCTACCCAGCGCCGGAAGAACATTGTAGCCGCCTACGGTGAAGGTATCTACGAGTGCCCCATCACCGTGGAGAACGAGAAGGACGCCCTGGCGGCGCTGGCCGACCTGCGGGCCAACGACATCAACGCCCTGGTCGTCTTCCTGGGCAACTTCGGCCCCGAGACCCCCGAGACCCTGCTGTGCCAGAAGTTCCACGGCCCTGTCATGTACGTGGCGGCTGCCGAGGGCGACGGCGACCTGATCAATGGCCGTGGCGACGCCTACTGCGGTGTGCTGAACTGCTCCTATAATCTGGGTATGCGCCATCTGAAGGCCTACATCCCCGAGTATCCCGTGGGCACCGCCGAGGAGTGCGCCCAGATGATCCGGGAGTTCATCCCCATCGCCCGCACCATCATTGGTGTCAAGAACCTGAAGATCATCACCTTCGGCCCCCGGCCCCAGGACTTCTTCGCCTGCAACGCCCCCATCAAGGGTCTGTATGAGCTGGGTGTCGAGGTGGAGGAGAACTCCGAGCTTGACCTGCTGGTGGCCTACAAGGCCCACGCCGGCGACAAGCGGATCCCCGAGGTGGTCGCCGATATGCAGAAGGAGATGGACGGCAAGATCTACCCCGACCTGTTGGAGCGGATGGCGCAGTTCGAGCTGACATTGCTTGACTGGGCCGAGGCGCACAAGGGTGCCCGGAAATACGTCGCCTTTGCCGACAAATGCTGGCCCGCTTTCCCGGAGCAGTTCGGCTTTGAGCCTTGTTATGTCAACTCCCGCCTGGCTTCCCGGGGCATCCCCGTGGCCTGCGAAGTGGACATCTACGGCACTCTGTCCGAGTACATCGGTGCCTGCCTGACGAACGATGCCGTAACTCTGCTTGACATCAACAACTCCGTGCCCAAATACATCTACGACGAGGACATCGCGGGCAAGTTCCCCTATGACATCAAGGAGACCTTCATGGGCTTCCACTGCGGCAACACCCCCAGCTGCAAAATGTGCTCTAGCTGCGGCGTGAAATATCAGCTCATTCAGAACCGCCTGCTGGAAAACGGCGGCACTCCCGACTTCACCCGCGGCACGCTGGAAGGCGACATCGCCCCCGGCGAGATCACCTTCTACCGCCTGCAGTGCGACAGCGAGGGGAACCTGCGCTCCTACATCGCGGAAGGTGAAGTCCTGCCCGTGGCGACCCGCAGCTTCGGCGGCATCGGTATCTTCGCCATTCCTGAAATGGGCCGGTTCTACCGCCACGTGCTGATCCAGAAGCGGTATCCCCACCACGGCGCGGTAGCCTTTGCCCACTGCGGCAAGGCCCTGTTCGAGGTGCTGAAATACTTCGGCATTTCCGACATCGCCTACAACCAGCCCAAGAGCATGCCCTATCCCACCGAGAATCCCTGGGGCTGATCCTAAACAAACTGACCCGGGCCGTTTGGCCCGGGTCTTCCTATTTCTTCTCCGCGTTCAGTTCGTCCACCACGATGTCGGCGTAGGGGTTGGCGATAACCGTCTTGTAGGTGTGGTAGATCACCATTCCGGGCTTGCCGCCGGGAATTTTCTTCACCTGCCGCACCGCCGTCACGTCCACCGGCACGTTCTGGCCGTCGCCGGTCTCGGAATAGTAGGCGGCCAGCTGGGCGGCCTGGGTGATGGTGTCGTCGGGAGGGGTGGCGCCGCCGCAGGAAATGATGACGTGGGAGCCGTGGACCTTGCTGGCGTGGCACCAGATGTCGTCTTTTCTGGCAAGGCGGAAGGTCAGTTCCTCGTTCTGGCGGTTGTTCCTACCCACGTAGATGGGGTAGCCGTCGGTGGATTCAAAGCGCATGGGGGCAAGCTTTCCCTGCTTGGGCCGCTTGCGGCTTCCCTCGGCGCGCAGGTAGCCCTGCTCCTGCAATTCCTGCTTGACTTCCTCCAATTCCGCGTCGGTCTGGGCACGGTTCAGTTCTTCCAGAACGCTTTTCAGGTAATTTAACTCCGTTTCCCCCAGTTCCAGCTGGCGGGTCAGCTCTTTTTCGGCGTTTTTCATCCGGGCGTAGTCCTTGTAGAATTTCGCCGCGTTCTGCTGGGGAGAGAGGATGGGGCTAAGGGCAATTTCCACCGGGGCCATGTTCTCGTCGTAGAAGTCCTCACAGGTGATTTTCGTCTGGCCCTTGGTGATGCGGTGGATATTTGCCGTGAGGATGTCGCCAAGCTGGCGCAGCCGCTCCCGGTCGTAGGTGGCTTCCAGCTCCTTTTCCTGCAGGGCCATTTTTCGCGTCAGCCGGGTGCACAGGTTCTGGACGGTTTTGCGCACCGCCTGACTTTTCTGGCGCATGGCATCCTTGCGGTCGCGAAGGGTGTAGAAGCTGTCAAGGAGTGCGCCGAAGGAGGGGGCCTCCTGACAGCCGCTGTACTGCCGAATGGGACAGAAGGCAAACTGCTTTGGGGTGCCGTCAGCCAGCGTGTAGACATAGGGCTTGGGGTGGTGCAGGTGTTCATGGAAGAACAGGCCCAGCTTGTCCGCCGTGGCGTCCACGTCAAGCCCACTGATTCTGGCGTCCGTACTTCCTGCGGCAAACAAGGCGGCTTCCCGGCACACCAGCGGCGACAGTCCGCCCAAGCTGTCCATGAGCCGGTCGGAGAGAATATCCGCTCCCGGTTCCGTCAATAGGTTGACATAATTCTCAAGCGTGAGGGGATTTTCCTTTTTTACCGGCTCCGGCTCCTGATAGTTTAGCCCCGGCAGGGCAGGGCGGCGGGCACTTTCGTCCAGGCCGATGCGCCGCAGACAGTCCAGGATCCGCCCGTCCGGTCCCAGCAGGTACAGGTTGCAGGTACGGCCCATCAGCTCGGCAACCAGCTTTTTTTGCACGGGAAAGCCCATTTCGTCGGTGCAGTCGAAGGTAAACGCTGCCGCCCGCTCCATGGGGGGCTGGGTGATCTCCGTCAGCTTGGCCCCCAAAAGGTGCTTGCGCAGCAGCATACAGAACATGGGCGGCTCCGGCGGATTTTCCGGAGAGGCGGAGGTCAGGTGCAGCCGGGGGGCGGTGGGGTTGGCGGCGAAGAGCAGCTTTTCCCGGCTTTCCCGGCCCCGAAGGTGCAAAATCAGGGTATCCCGGCTGGGCTGGTGAATTTTATCAACCCGCGCCCCGGTACACTTCTGCCGCACCTCATCCAGCACGGCAGTTAGAAAATAAGCGTCAAATGCCATATAAACACTCCATTACGGCTTTGAAAAGTTCGTTGATCCGCTGGGTCTGCCCGGCGAGGTACAGTGCCCCGAACAACGCTTCCAGCCCCGTGGCCTTGGCGTACTCGGCAGGTGTCGCGGACTTGGGCACCGCGTGGACGTGGGCGTTTCTGCCCCGGCGGTAGTAGGCCATTTCCTCCTCGGTCAAAAGGGGAAGCAGCTTGTCCACAAATTTCGCCTGGGCTGTGGCCTTGACCATGTGGATGGTGTCCCGGTGGAGCCGGTCCACGGTGGTCTCACCCTTGGCGCAGAGATAGCCCCGGCAGAGAATTTCGAACACACAGTCCCCCATGTGGGCAAGGCCCAGATTGGAGATGGCGTCGATCTGCTGTTTGGATAGATTCATCTGGAAATAGTTTTCCATAGGTTCCCCCGGTTCACAAGAAATTGGGCGCACAGCCCGGTAAAGGTGCCCGTCACGATGCTCACCGCGATCATCACAGGCAGGTAGGCGATCAGCCCCGGCGTGAGCGTCAGCAGCACTGCCATGGTCATCTGGCCGATGGAGTGGGCCACGGCCCCCAAAGCTCCCGCCACCCACAGCTGCTTTTTGGTAAGGATTCGGCGTAAGGCGATGGTGACCAAAATGGCACAGGCCCCGCCGGCGGCAGAGTAGAAAATGGTGCTGAAATTCCCCGCGAACACCGCCCCCAGAAAGATCCGGGCGGCAAGGACAAGCACAGCGTCCTTCGGCCCCAGGGCAAACACAGCGAACACCGTGACGATGTTGGCAAGGCCCAGCTTGATGCCGGGAATGGGCACCAGGGCGGGGATCTGGGCTTCCACCATGAAGATGGTCAATGCAATGGCGGTGAGCAGCGCCAAAAGGGTCAGTTTTCTGGTTTTCATCACGCCACCGCCTTTCTATATGGTATAGGATAGCAGATTTTCAGATTATTGTAAAGAAAAACCATTGGGGCACCCGCAAGGCTCCCCTTTCAGGGGAGGCAAAGCGGGCGTGGTGCTCCGCGCAGCGAACCTGAAATGATTATGATTGCCAGTGGCAATCATACCACTATTTAATACTAAAACCTGATTAAAAACTTTAAATCTTTCCGGTCTGAATTGCGTCAGAATGCGTTATCTTCCTTGATGGGCGTCAGCCCATCTGCGTCATCTGCCTTTTTTGACACAATTCATCCTCGGAAATCTTTTAAAGCTTTCAATCAGGTTTTAGTATAACAATGGCCGCCTCTACGATTTATGATACGGAAATTTCCCAAATATTACGAATTTGAGATTCCAATTCCTCATATGTCCACAGTTTTTCGGAACGAATACGGCTGTTGGGGTCGTTGACCTGGAACACGCCATCTTCCCAGCCGGTGAGGACGATGTAGTGCCCGGAGGAGGTGAAGTCTCCCTTGCCAAGGGCCAGGATCACCGGGTGCCCGGCTTCCACCGCCTCCACCAGCTTTCCCTCGACCAGGGGTAATTCCTCTACAGTCAGCCCCAGCTTCTCCGCGCCCTCGCTGATGAGGGTCCAGGAAGAACCGTAGCCGTCGGCGTAATAGCCGTTTTCCTCAGAAAAATCCGCGATGGTTTTTGGGTTGAAGGTATCGTCCCCGGTGAGATAGTAGCCCGCCATGGCAAGACAGGTGGGGCCGCAACCGGTCTGGGCAATGCAGCCGCTGCCGTAGGGCTCATAGCCCCACATGGGATCCCATTGCAGAAACAGGGGGACGGTATCCCGGCTGTAGCCTGATAAATCCATGTCCATTTCCTCCCGGAAGGGATAATTCAGGATAAAATCCTCCGTTTCCGGATTGATTTCCAATAATTCAATCAAATCCTCGGGATAACGGCCGTAGGAAATATGGTGCTCCTCCGCAAAGGCCTTGACGGTCTGCTCCGCCTCGGTGCGTTCCCCAAAATAGTAGGAAACGTCCCGGTAGAGATAGTAAAGGGGCTTCTTCCCCAACACTGCCGCCAGCGCAGTGATAAGCAGAACGAGGAATACAGTAATGATACGTCTCTTTGTCTTCAACAAAATCCCTCCCTTTGCGCCATTATAGCACAAAAGGAGGGAAAAGTCTTTTCGATTTACTTAAGATTTGGTAGCAGGGCCGCCTGCCAATGCGTGCCCGGGCTGGATGATGATCGTTACACCATTGGGTATCGCTCGGTATCGTTCCCCAATTCCATCGTAGGGGCGGGTCAATGACCCGCCCCTACAGAGTATCTATTTATCGTATCCGTTTTCCGTCCAGCACGGCCTCCACCAGTTTGTCACCCTGGTAGCGCAGCTTCAGCAGGAAGAAGGGTGCGTCCTGCCACAGAAGGTCCAGAAAAATTTTGTCCCCCTCCCATTTGGGCAGGCTGTCCAGAAACTCCCGGCTGACCCATTGCAGGTCCCCCTCGGGGCAGTCCCCCAGCTCTCCTTCAAAGCCGTCGGCGGTGAACAGGTACATGTACTCGCCTTCACAGGTATCACTTAAAAATGTTACTACGCCCCGGCAGCGCCAACTGGTCAGAGTTAGGCCCGTTTCCTCTTTGGCTTCCCGCAGCAGACACTCGTCGGGGCTTTCCTCGCCCTCAAACTTGCCGCCAATGCCGATCCACTTATCCTTATTGATGTCGTTCTTCTTTTTCACCCGGTGGAGCATCAGGACATCATTTCCACGGGTTACATAACACAGTGTGGTATTAAGCATCGGTTTCCTTTCTCCGGATCAGGTGAATGGCGTGGTGCAGGTTTTCCACCTCCACCACCGCGTGACCCTCCTCTTTTTCGCCGTCCAATGACCAGGGCATCTCCGGGTCGGCCTCCACCCGGATGTGGTGGGCGGAGCGGAAGGTGATCATCTCACAGTTGTAGTCCTGGGCCTGCACCGCCCGGATGCACTCGGACAGCTCAGCCAGACTGTAGGGCCTGCGCACCAGCATGACCTCGAACAGACCGTCACCCATGTCCACCTGATCCGGGTCCAGCGTCAGAATGCCGCCGATGGAGGTGGAGTTGCAGATAGCGCCGAAAAGGAAGTCGTCCTCCACCACTTCGCCGTCGATCTCCATGCGGATATGCTCCTTGCGGATCTGGGACAGCTCAGAGATGCCCCCCAGCACGTAAGCGGTGTGCCCAAGGGCATTTTTGATGTTCTGGGGAACGATATAGCTGGAGCGGGTGAAAGCGCCGAAGGAGGCAACATACGCAAAGTTCCGGGAGCCGAAGCGCCCCGCGTCATAGTCGTAGGGCCTGCCCTCCAGGATGTCCTTGGCGGCCTGCACCGGGTTGTGGGACAGGCCCATGCTGGCGGCAAAATCGTTGGTGGTGCCGGTGGGGATGTAGCCCAAGGGGGTCTCGGCCCCGGCCCGCAGCAGGCCCGTAATGGTCTCGTTCAGAGTGCCGTCGCCGCCGCAGCAGACAACCAGGTCCACCTGGCCGCCCCGTTCCTCCGCCGCCCGGGTGGCCGCGCCGGTACCGGTGGTCATGACCGTATTTATCTCGTAACCCGCTTCACTGAATTGCAGCAGGATGTCCGGCAGCACCCGGTTGGCCCGCTTCTGTCCGGCAAAGGGGTTCATAATGAAGAGCATTTTTTTCATGGATTTTTCCATCATCCTTTCGCTGGACATTATATCATTTTCCCGGACGATTTCAACCCTTGACCCGGTTTTTTCGGACGGAATTTACGGTTTCTTCACACTCCTCCTCGTCCAGCAGCAGAAAGCGCCGGATTTTCCGCATGGCCCCCAGCAGGGTGCGCCAGACGGTGGTGACGTTGACATAACGTTCCTGCGCGATCTGGGCCAGGGTCCAGTCCTGCAAATAGTATTTTTCCACCGCGTCCCGCTGCAACGGCGTCAGCTCCCGGTCCATGATCTTCCGGACCAGCTCCATTTTCCCCTCAAATTCATTGGGTATATTTCTCATTTCGCCAGTATCCCCTTTCATAGTAGTGCTCCGTCAGCTCTGCCAGTTCGTTGAGCTGGGTCAGGATCGGTGTCATCTGGGCAATGCGGCTCTTCAGGCAGAAAGCAATTTCCGGGTTTGTCTCCATCACCAGCTCCGCCCGCAGCTGCTTGAGCCGTGCCCGCAGGGGCTTGGCCGCCTCCCGATAGGTTTCGCTCAGTTCTTCCAGTGTCATGCCGTGGCCCTCCTTTCGCAGTAGATGCAGGTGAAGGTGGGCGCGTAGCACTCGCCGCCGCACCGTGGGCAGAAACAGGCGGGTACTGCCTGCTGGGGATCATAAAATAAAGTTCCTTCCATAATGGGTTCCTCCTTTTGGATTTGCCCCAATTATAGCAAAGGAGGACTTTGTTTGTCCCGCGGACGGCGTCCGACAATCTTTTCAGGCCGGCTGCGGTATCATGTCCTTGACGCTTCCCCCGGTTTTCGGTATGATATACGAAAAGAGGGAAAATCACTGGCGAGCGCATCTGTAGGGCGGGGGCTTGCCCCCGCCATCTGCGAAGCAGCTTGGTGAAACCCTGTGGCGGGGGCAAGCCCCCGCCCTACATTCGCATTTCAAAACGGAGGGGCGGACATGGACGACAGATTCATGAGAGAAGCGCTGGTTTTGGCAAAGGAAGCCTTTGACGACGGAGAAGTGCCCGTGGGCTGTGTGGTCGTACGAAACGGAGAAATTGTCGGAAGGGGTCGAAACCGCCGGGAGGGGGCAAAAAATGCCCTGGCCCACGCGGAGATCGAGGCCATCAACGACGCCTGCAATAATTTAGGCGGCTGGCGGCTGTGGGAGTGCACCCTGTACGTGACCCTGGAGCCATGCCCCATGTGCGCCGGGGCGATCATCAACGCACGAATTCCCCGGGTGGTCTACGGCGCGTCGGACGGTAAATGCGGCGCAGTGCGCTCCGTGTGCGGCTTATTTGACATGAAGTTCAATCACCACCCAGAGGTGGAAGCCGGGGTGCTGGAAGCAGAATGCGGGGAACTGCTGACCCAGTTTTTCCAAAAACTGCGCATAGAACTGCGGACAAGGCCCAAATGGAGGCCGAAAGCATGATTGTATTCATTGTAGGGGCGGGTTACTAACCCGCCCTTTCGCGAAGCGGTAAACATGACGGGCGGGTCGATGACCCGCCCCTACAAAGGAGGGGACGACAGGATTGAAGCAACTGAGCCGTGCCCGGCGGGTGGGGCTGACCGCCGTTCTGTGCGCCCTTGTGCTGCGGCTGTGGAGCGGGGGCTATGGGGACAGGCTTCTGGAGCTTGTGACCAGCTCCGATGCCGCCGCCTTTTATCTCTATCTGGAAACCGGACGGGATGTCCGGTTTTCGCCGTCTTTACCGGCATTTTCGCCGGATTTCATGGAATCTCCCCCGGCGGCGACCCTGCCGGCCACGGAAGCCCTTCTTCCGTCCTTTTCCGATGCCGATGGGCTGGAATTATACTACGCCTCCACAAAGGACCCCGACATCCCCGCTCTGCTGGCCCAGCCGCTAACCTGGGATCTGCGGGGAGAGGAACCTACGGTGCTGATCATCCACACCCACACCACAGAAAGCTACACCCGGGTGGACGAGCCTTATAAGGAATCCTCCGCCTGGCGCACCACCGACGAAAGCTACAATATGGTATCCATTGGGGAGACTGTCAAGGACATTCTGGAAGATAACGGCATTCCGGTGATCCACGACCGGGAGCTTCACGACTACCCCTCCTACAACGGCTCCTACACCCGCACCCGATCCACGATTCAGGATTATGTAAACCAATATCCCAGCATCCTGCTCATTCTCGACCTGCACCGGGACGCGGCAGGGGAGGGCAGCAATCAGATGCGCACCAGTGCTACGGTGGACGGCGAATCCTCCGCCCAGCTGATGCTGGTGATGGGCACCAACTACGACACCTATGAAGAAAACCTGTCCCTTGCCCTAAAGGTCCACGCCCAGCTGGAAGCCCAGTGCCCCGGCATCACCCGCCCCTTACAGCTCCGGGCCGCCCGGTTCAACCAGGATCTATCCAGCGGTGCCCTGCTGGTGGAGGTAGGCGCGGCGGGCAACACCCATCCGGAAGCCCAACGGGCCGCCGAACAGCTGGCAAAGGCCATTGTGGCACTGGCAGAGGGAACCGCCCGTGAGGAGTGAGGAGTTAGAAGTGTGGAGTGTAAAGCGAACTATGTTGACTTTTCTTGCTGTTTGAAATATACTGTCCTTGGTGCTGCCGCGCCACGGTAGGCGGTTCCCCCTTTATCGGGGGTAATGCTTCTTTGCCCCCAATCGAGAGAGAGGGGGTGGTGGATATGGTTACATGGCAGGAACTGTTCCAGTTCGGCATTTTCCTTATCGCACTGATCTCCCTGGTAATCCAGGCGAATGATAAAAAGAAGTAACCGCCCAAGCTCCCCAGCTAACGGTTACTTCTCTTAGCAAACAGGGGTGAACCGTCTACCGGCAGCACCTTTCCTATGTTTAGTATAGCCCAACGGGGACGATTTGTCAATGCTCTGCCTTTGCCGCAGAGCTTTTTTCCTGGCCCTTAACTCCCACTCCTAACTCCACACTTTACAAAAGGTTCCACCAGCACAGCGCGTGGGCATCCCCCACCGCCTGGACCATTTTCGCCGCCCGGGCGCAGGATGCTGCAAAATCCCCGGTCTCCCGCTCCTGACGGGCGGTATCCATGGCGGCCAGCTCCGCGCCAATTTCCTCCGTGGGGGTGTGGTCGGCAAAGCAGGCCCGGAAGTGCTCCCATTTGTTCCAGGCTTCCTCTGCCTGGCGGGAAAAATGCTCGGCGTTGTGCCAGTCCCCGAATTCCGCGCACTCCGCCGCCTGTTTCAGATCGGCGGCGATAGGCTCGTGGATCTTGTCCATACCCCAGGTCACCCCAAGACTCACAATGAGCAGGACGATCAGCAGTCCCGCCCCAAACCAGCACCGCTTCATTTTGTCTCCTTTCCCAGCCACAGCACGTGGTCAGATTCGTCCACCGTCAGCAGATAGGTTGACATAATATCCGTATTGTGCTGAGCCAGCATCTTTTTTAGCCATTCTTCGTCCTTCCCTGCCCGCTGAAGATTTTCTTTGGACAGATAACCGTCCTCCACAATGGTCACCGGCAGGTACTGTTTCCCCGCCTGCACGCCCGCGTCCTTGGCGGAAGCAGGCTTTTCCTTTGGGTATGGGAACACGGACAAATTGCCGTTGGTTTCTAGAATGGCAAACTGCACCGTCTGGATATCCAGCACGTCCTTCTCACGCAGGTGACCCGTCAGCTCGTCCAGGGTGATGCGGGCGGAGCGCAGATTGTCCTGCAGCAGAACCCCGTTGTCAATGAGGATCACCGGCTTGCCGCACAGCAGCTGCCGCAGCCTCACGCTCCTTAAGATCGCCCCGGACAGCACCAGCTCCAATCCCAGCACCGTGAAGATCGGCACCAGACCGGAGTACAGCGGGATTGCCCCGTCCTGCATGGGGATGGCCGCCAGATTGGCCACCAGCATGGTCACCACAAATTCCGCCGGCTCCATTTCCCCGATCTGCCGCTTGCCCATGAGCCGCACGGCGAAGATCAGCACCAGATACAGAAACAGCGTGCGAAGATAGGATAGAATCATGCGCTCACCTCCACCTCAGTCTGCCCGGATCCGGGGAGATTATGCGCATTTTTCCACACTGTAGGGTCGGGTCATTGACCCGCCCTTCTGCAAAGCGGCTAACGCCGGCGGGAGGAGCGATGACCCTCCCCTACAGAACTGATCCTTTTATACAATTCCTCCAAAATCATGTAAAATTTTATTTATTTCTTTGTGACCTCTTGCTTTCTATGGCGCTTACGCGTATAATGAAGCTGCAACAAAACGCAAAGGAGAATGCTTTTATGGCTAAAAAACCTGTTCTCGTTGTCATGGCCGCCGGTATGGGCAGCCGTTACGGTGGTCTGAAGCAGATCGACCCCGTCGGCTCTCAGGGCGAGGCGATCCTGGACTACTCCATTTACGACGCGCATCAGGCCGGTTTTGAGACCGTTGTCATTATCATTAAGGAAGCCATCCGTAAGGACTTCATGGACACCGTCGGCAAGCGGCTGGAAAAGGCGCCCGTGGAGATCCGCTATGCCTATCAGGAGCTTGACAAGCTGCCCGCCGGCATCACCATCCCCGAGGGCCGCACCAAGCCCTGGGGTACCTCTCACGCGGTGCTCTGCGCCAGAGAGCAGATCGACGGTGCCCCCTTCGCCGTCATCAACGCCGACGATTACTACGGCAAGGCCGCCTTCAAGGTGATCTACGACGCCCTGGCTTCCATGACCGACCCCTGCGGCTACTGCATGGTTGGCTACGAGCTGGGCAAGACCGTCACCGAAAACGGCAGTGTGGCCCGGGGCGTGTGCCAGATCGATGATAACGGCTATCTCACCGAGGTCATCGAGCGCACCAGCATCGAGACCTACGAGGGCGGCATCCGCTTCCAGGAAAACGGCGAATACACCGACCTGCCCGCCGAGACCACCGTTTCCATGAACATGTGGGGCTTTATGCCCGGCTTCCTGGACGAGATCGACGCCCGGTTTGGCGCATTCCTGAAAGAAGCCATCCCCACCAATCCCCTGAAGTGCGAGTATTTCCTGCCCCTGCCCGTGTCCCAGCTCATTAAGGAGGGCAAGGCATCCGTCAAGGTGCTGACCTCCCCCGACCGCTGGTTCGGCGTGACCTACGCTGCGGACAAGCCCGTGGTGGTGGCTGCCCTGAAGGCCATGACCGACGAGGGCAAGTACCCCGACGGTCTGTGGAAGTAAAACTTCATAAGTTCAGCCCGGAATCCAAAAGGTTTCCGGGCTGTCATTATCCAGATTCTGCTGTAGGGGCGGGTCATTGACCCGCCCTTCGGCGTTAGCCGCTCGTTCCATAAGCCGCTTCGCGGACAGGAGGGTCAATGACCCTCCCCTACAGATGGTATGTCATACTGATATTCAATAGAAAACTTTAATTTGGAACAAATTGACGTTTTCTATATGAAGATCATAATGAGACGGGTATTCATGATTTTCTATTTCGAAAATCATGAATACGACAACGCCAAAGGCGGTGTCTACCTGATAAAACCAAATGGTTTTATCAGGTAATAGTATCAGACCATCTGCTCCGGATGGAAGACCTTATCAAACTGTTCTTCCGTCAGAAAGCCCAGGGCGATGCAGGCTTCTTTCAGAGTGATATTTTCGGCAAAGGCCTTTTTCGCGGTTTTTGCCGCGTTTTCGTAGCCGATGTAGGGATTCAGCGCCGTGACCAGCATGAGAGAGTTTTGCAGGTTCGCCCGCATTTTCTCCCGGTTCGCCCGAATCCCCACGGCGCAGCGCTCGTTGAAAGCTGTCATGGACTCTGCCAGCAGTCGGGCGGACTGCAGGAAATTATAAATCAGTACCGGCATGAACACATTCAGCTGGAAGTTGCCCTGACTGGCGGCGATGCCCACGGCGGCATCGTTGCCCATGACCTGCACAGCCACCATGGTCAGCGCCTCGCACTGGGTGGGGTTGACCTTTCCGGGCATGATGGAGGAGCCTGGCTCGTTGGCGGGAATGGTGATCTCTCCCAGGCCCAGTCTGGGACCGGAAGCCAGCCAGCGGACATCGTTGGCGATCTTCATCAGGTCACAGGCCAGGGCCTTGAGGGCACCGTGGGCGAAGACCAACTCGTCCTTGGAGGTCAGGGCGTGGAATTTGTTGGGAGCGGTGACGAAGGGCTTTCCCGTCAGTTCTGTCAGCGCGTCGGCGGCGGCTTTGTCAAAGCCTGCGGGAGCGTTCAGACCCGTGCCCACAGCGGTGCCGCCCAGGGCCAACTCATGCAGGGGCGGCAGAGCGCGTTTGATCAGCTCACGATCCTGCTCCAAAGAGGTGCGCCAGCCGGATATTTCCTGCGGGAAGGAAATGGGGGTAGCATCCTGCAAATGGGTGCGGCCGCACTTAATGGCGCCCTGATTTTCCGCCTCCAGACGGGCAAAGGTAGCAATCAGCTCGTCGATGGCGGGGAGCACCTGATCTTCCAGTGCCAGAACTGCCGCGATATGCATGGCGGTGGGGAAGGTGTCGTTGGAGGACTGGGACATATTCACATCGTCGTTGGGGTGAAGCAGGGTTTCCCCAAGAAGTTCGTTGCCGATGTGGGCAATGACCTCGTTGGCGTTCATATTGGACTGGGTGCCGGAGCCGGTCTGCCACACCACCAGCGGGAACTGGTCATAGCGCTCTCCCCGGATGATCTGGTCACAGGCTTCGCTGATCGCTTTCCGTTTCCTGTCCGTCATTTTTTCGGGTTTGATGGCGTGGTTTGCCATGGCGGCAGCTTTTTTCAGCAGGCCAAAGGCACGGATGATCTCCTTCGGCATGGTTTCCAGCCCTACGCCGATGGGGAAATTCTCCACGCTGCGCTGGGTCTGGGCGCCCCAGTATTTGTCCGCAGGGACGCGGATCTCACCCATGGAATCGTGCTCGATTCTGTACTCCATTTTTCTTCTCTCCTTTGCGGGAATCACAGTTCCCGATATTTTGCCATCATGGTTTTAAACATCTCCTGTGGAGACGGCGGGGTGTAGGTGATGGCGTTGGCCCCGGCTTCGATGGTGGCTGTGATGGTATCCGGGCGGTTGCCGCCGGTGGCGATGATGGGCACCTCCGGGAATTTTTCCCGGATGGACCGCACCAGCTGCGGCGTCTGAGCGGCGGCGGCCACATTGAGAATGGAGGCCCCGGCTTCCAGACGGGCGCCGATGTCGGTCTTCTCGTCCACCACGGTGATGACCACGGGAATGTCCACTGACTTTGCAACCGCCAGCAGGTTCATATTGTTGATAGGTGCGTTCAGTACCACCCCCATGGCCCCCTGACTTTCCACATCCTTGGCAAGGCTCACCGTCCTCAGGCCCTGGGTGGTACCGCCGCCCACACCGCAGAACACAGGAATATAGGAGGCCTTGATGATGGCGTCGCTGATGGACTGCTGGGGGGTGAAGGGGTAGACGGCAAACACCGCGTCGGCGTCACAGTTTTTGATGATGGCCAGATCGGTGGTAAACACCAGACTCTTGATCCTGCGCCCATAGATCACGATGCCGCTGGCCTGACGGATCTCGGCGGGCATTTCCAGAATGTTGTGCCGCAGACGGCTTTCAACCAGCGGCACCTGTTTTTTCTGCTGCTCCATGAATACTTCCTCCATTTTCCACTTTTTAGGAAATTGTATCGGATTTTCCCCGGATATCGGTAAAGGAAGTATCAAAAATTCGTAAACCTTCGGTGAACTGTTATACTGATATTCAATAGAAAACTTTAATTTGGAACAAATTGAAGTTTTCTATATGAAGATCATAATGAGACGGGTATTCATGATTTTCTATTTCGAAAATCATGAATACGACAACGCCAAAGGCGGTGTCTACCTGATAAAACCAAATGGTTTTATCTGGTATTAGTATTGCACCAGCGCCGCAAGGACGGGCATGAGCACCGCCGTCAGCAGACCGGCCACCACCAGCGACAGGCTGCTGGCCGCGCCGGTGAGCTGGCTCAGCTCATTTGCCTTGGCGGTGCCGATGACATGGGCAGAGGCGCCGAAGGCCACACCCTGGGCAATTTCATCGGTGATGCCAAATAGTTTACATAACACTGGACCAAGCATGTTTCCAAGGATGCCCGTAATGATGATGGCCGCGGTGGTCACGCTGCCCATGCCGCCGAACAGCTCGCTTAAGGATACGCCGATGGCGGTGGTCACACTTTTGGGGAGCATGGACAGCAGCAGCGTATCCTCAAGCCGCAGCAGCGTCCCCAGCGCCAGCACCACCAGCATACAGCTGACCGCTCCTGCGGCGACTCCCGCCGCAATGGCTTTCAGACTCTTTTTCAGCACCTGAAACTGCTCATACATGGGAACCGCCAGACAGATGGTTGCCGGCGTCATGAGCCAGGACAGCTTTCCCATCCCCGCGTTATACACCGCAGGTTCAAACCCGGTGGCCAGCAGGAAGGCGATGGCCAGCGCGGCGGCGATCAGGGTGGGATTGAAAATCGGCTTTTTCCACTTCTGCTGGCACAGCCGGCCCACCTGGAAAGCCGCCAGCGTCAGCAGGACAGGAAACACCTCAATGCTCTGCAGAAGCTTCATGGCTGCCCTCCTTCTTTCCGACCCACTGGGTGACCCGGCCCGCAATGCCGAAGGTGGCGATGGTACTCAGCACGATCAGCAGGAGAATGGGGATCACCGCGTCCTGGATCAGGCCCCAATTCTCCACGATCCCCACGACCGGGGAGACGAACAGCAGGGGAAGTATGGACACCAGAAATCCGGCGGCATCCTTCACCTGTTCCAGCTTGACAAGCCCAGCGCACAGGGCGGCAAACAGCAGCGCAAGACCGTACACCGACGCGGGCACCGGCAGGGGAATGAGCCTTTGCAGCAATTCTCCCGCCAGCGTGAAGGCGGTAATGCGCAGAAATTGGGATAGATATTTCATTTTCTTACCTCAACGGAAAAGCGGGAGGAATGGATATTCCTCCCGCGAATATTGTCAGCGGTTTTTCAGCAGGTCCCGGATCTCAGTCAACAGCTTTTCCTCGTTGCTCGGCTCGGGAGGGGCAGGCTGTTCAGCGGCGGCCGCTTCTTCCTTCTTCTTGCCCACCTCAGACAGCTTGTTCAGACCCTTCACCAGGAAGAACACCACCAGCGCCAGGATCAGGAAATTGATGATGGCGGAGATGAAGTTACCATAGTTCAGAGTATTCAGAATTTCGTGTCCGGACTCATCCAGCACCGGCTCGCTGAACAGCCGGGGCAGGGTGATCTTCAGCTCGGAGAAATCGATGCCTCCCATGAAGATGGCAACGATGGGCATGATCACATCGTCGGTCAGACTTTTGGTAATGGTGGAGAAGGCGGCACCGATGATGGTACCGACAGCCAGCGCCATGGCGTTGCCCTTCACGGCAAAGGCGATGAATTCATCCCACCACTTGGGTTTCGTAACGTGGTTCTTCATAATGTACACCCCACAATTTTGATACTGAGATACAAGATACTAGATACCAGATACAAGATATTTTGTTTCGTTCTTCCTTATCTTGTATCTTCGTATCTTGTACCTTCAAACACGTTGTCTTATTTCTTCTCAATGACTTCCAGGCCGCCCAGGTATTTGCGCAGGACTTCGGGGACCACGATGGAGCCGTCGGCCCGCTGGTTCTGCTCGACGAGGGCGGGGAAGATGCGGGAGGTTGCCAGACCGGAGCCGTTCAGGGTGTGGACGAACTCGGGCTTGCCGGTGGCTTCCCGGCGGAAGCGGATGTTGCCCCGGCGGGCCTGATAGTCCCGGGCGTTGGATACGGAGGAGACCTCCTTGTAGCCGTCCATGGAGGGGATCAGGATCTCGATGTCGTAGGTCCGGGCCATGGAGGCGGAGCAGTCACCTGCCGCCAGCTTCACGGTACGGAAGTGCAGGCCCAGTCCGGCTACCAGCTTTTCGGCCTTGGTCACCAGCTCGTCAAAGGCCGCGTCGGAATCCTCGGGCTTGCAGAACTGGAACATCTCCACCTTATTGAACTGATGGCCGCGGACCATGCCCCGCTCGTCGGCACGGTGGGAACCGGCCTCCCGGCGGAAGCAGGGGGTGTAGGCGAACAGCTTCTTGGGCAGGTCTGCTTCGGTCAGGATCTCGTCACGGTAGATGGAGCACAGGGCGGCTTCCGCAGTGGGCAGCATATAGTGCACCCGGTCGTCGGTGGGGTTGGCGATCTTGTAGACCTCGTCGGCAAACTTGGGGAACTGGCCGGCAGTCTCGCCGCACATATACTCCAGCATGTGAGGGGGCAGGATGAACTGGTAGCCGTCGGCGATGTGGGTGTCGATGAAGTAGTTCAGCAGCGCCCATTCCAGCCGTGCGCCCATGCCGGTGTACATCCAGTTTCCGGAACCAGCCAGCTTCACGCCCCGCTCGTAGTCGATAAGGCCCAGATCCTGGCAAAGGTCCACGTGGTGCTTCGGCTCAAAATCGAAGGAGTGCTTCTCGCCGATATAGCGCAGGGGCTGGTTGTTCTCCTTGCCGCCGGGCAGCAGGTCGGGATCGGGCATGTTGGGCAGGCTCAGCATGGCAGTGCGGAACTCGGCGTTCAGCACCTTCAGCTTCTCGGCGTCGTCGGCGATCTCGCCGTCCAGACGGACAGACTCAGCCTTGTTGGCTTCGATCTGGGCGTCGATGGCGGCGGTGTCCTCGCCCCGCTTCTCCATGCCCTTCTTCTGGCCGAAGAGCTTGCCGTTTTCCTTGGCCAGCTTGTTCTTCTGGGCGGTGGCAGTCTCGGTGGCAGTCTTCAGGCCCCGGACCTGCACGTCCAATTCCAGAATGCGGTCGATAGTAGCGTCGCAGTCCACTTCCTTGGCCTTCAGCCCAGCCTTGATGGCATCTGGATTTTCCTTGATACGTTTGATGTCTAGCATTTTCATTACCTCTCATTTGGTTATTTGATTCTGTAGGGGAGGGTCACTGACCCTCCCGTCGGCGTCAGCCGCTCATTCACTTTTTCCGCTTCGCGTCGGGCGGGTCAATGACCCGCCCCAACATTTCACTTTTGGAGACTCATCAGGGCATCCAGGAGCTTTTGCAGATCCTCTTCGCCGTAGAATTCCAGTTCAAACCGGCCCTTGCGCTTGCCGTTGACGATCTTGACGCCCCGGCCCAGGTGCTTGCTCAGGTTTTTCTCGCACTCGGCGACATAATTGACCTCGAACACCGGCTCCTTCTTCGGGGCAGGGGGCCTGCCCATGTTTTTGCACAGGGTCTCCGCCTGCCGTACGGACAGGGACAGGGCGATGATCTTCTTCGCCGCTTCCAGCTGCTGCTTTTCCGTTTTCAGGGTCAGCACCGCCCTGGCGTGACCAGCGGACAGGGCGCCTGTTTTCAGCAGTTCCAGCACCTCGGGGCACAGGCCCAGCAGCCGCAGAGCGTTGGCAACGGCGGGACGGGATTTACCCACCCGGTTCGCCGCTTCCTCCTGGGTAAGGCCATATTCCTCGATCAGGGATTGATAGCCCAGTGCTTCTTCCACGGGATTCAAGTCCTGCCGCTGCAAATTCTCGATCAGCGCCAGCTCCATGGCCTTTTTATCGTCGGCCTCTACCACGATGACGGGTACGTCACTGACATTCGCCATCCGGGCCGCCCGCCATCGCCGCTCACCGGCGATGATCTGGTAGTAGCCGTTGGGCATTTCCCGGACGGTCAGGGGCTGGATCACCCCATGCACCGCGATGGATTCGGACAGGGCCTGCAATTCTTCCTCATCAAAGTCGTGCCGGGGCTGGTCCGGATTTGGCTCTACCTTGTAAATTGGCAGCAGCCGGTAGGCGCTTTCGTTGACGAGTTCTTCCGAAAAGTCCCCCAGCAGCGCGCCAAGGCCCTTGCCTAAGCCTTTGTTGCTTGCCATTGTGTCATCCTTTCCTTGGTTATCCTATTCTGTAGGGGCGGGTCACCGGCCCGCCCTTCGGCGCAGCCACGAGGAAATGCCACTTCGCGGACGGGCGGATCGATGACCCGCCCCTACAGTTTCTCTGCTTGCGATCATAGCTTTGCTTTAATCTCTTCAGCCATTGCTCTGTATGCTACAGCGCCCCGGCTGCTCCGGTCGTAGACCGTCACCGGCATTCCATGGCTGGGTGCCTCCGCCAGGCGGATATTTCGGGGGATCACCGTGGTAAACACCTTGCCAGGGAAGTGCTTGCGGACCTCCTGGGCTACCTGGGTAGAGAAATTCGTTCTCCCGTCGAACATGGTCAGGGCCACGCCGAAGATCTCCAATCGGGGATTCATCCGCTTCTTTACCATCCGCAGGGTGCTCATCAGGTCGCTGAGGCCCTCCAGTGCGAAATACTCGCACTGCACCGGCACCAAAATACCATCGGCGGCGCACAGGCCGTTGAGGGTCAGCAGTTCCAGGGAAGGGGGGCAGTCTACAAAAATAATGTCGTAGTTCTCTTTTGCCCGGAACAGGGCCTTTTCCAGCTGCCGTTCCCGGTGCTCCGTGCCGATCAGCTCCACCGCCGCGCCCGCCAGATCCGAGGACGAGGGCAGCACATCTCCGTACTCCGTGTGCACCACCGCGT
This sequence comes from Eubacteriales bacterium, assembly GCA_030539285.1. Taxonomy (GTDB): domain Bacteria; phylum Bacillota; class Clostridia; order Oscillospirales; family Oscillospiraceae; genus Faecousia. Next base: position 26,475 of record JAUNSH010000018.1, on the reverse strand, counting down.
CCTCCAGAGGAACATCGTTGATGGTCACATCGTAGGCAGAGTATTTGATTTTTCGTTTGTCCAGTCCCAAGCCGGAGGTGGCGTTGGCCTGGGGGTCGAAGTCACACAGCAGAACCTTCAGCCCCAGCTCGTGCAGCGCTGCACTTAGGTTCACGGCGGAGGTGGTTTTGCCCACGCCGCCCTTCTGGTTGACCACCGCTATGATCTTTCCCATTTTTCTCTCCTAACTTAATGTTTCACGTGAAACATCTTTTTTCTTTGCAAGCACATTGTTTCACGTGAAACAATCACTCGGTCAAAGTCTCAACTACCGTTGGCTCCGTGCTGGGCTTCACTGTGGAATAATTCTGTCCGATCTGAAATTTCTGTTTTCCGTAGTCGCGGATCAGAGGAATGGAAAGGCAGACCACAGCGATCAACGCCGCAGCAAGCAGGCAGGCGTAGATGCGTACACGGCGTTTGAGAAGTTTCACCTGTTCCTCAGGAGTGATCCTGCGCTTCACCGGCTTTTTCGGTGGGGACTGCCGGCGGACAGGGAGCAGAACCACCGCATTGGGATCAATGGGATACTTGGACATTTCCTTCTGGCAATCCAGGCAGAAGGACTGATCCTCATCCGTTTCCCGGCCACACCTGAGACAATACACAGCCCGCACCTCCCAAAAGTCATATGCAGTATTGTACAACACTTTTGCCGGTTCGTAAAGAGCAAAATTCCGTTATCCGCCCGGAAAAGGAGTCCATATACAAAAAACCTTTACAGTTTGTTCACGGAGTGTGTCCGAAATGAGGTTGGCAGTATCAGAAAGCTGTGCTATAATTCAATCAGGAAATTCATATCGAATACCTGACAGAAAAGGAGAAATCAATCATGGACGAAAACGGAACCTATCACTGGGCGCCGGAAACGCCGCCCCAACAGAAGCCACAGAAGAAAAAGCCAGGCTTCAAACGGGCAGGGAAAACCATTCTTGCCGTGCTGCTGGCACTGGTCGTCATCGGATTGGCAGGGACCTGCTGGTACACCGTAGACGATAAGGAGCAGGCAGTGGTCACCACCTTCGGCAAGGTCACGGACGTTGTGGACGCGGGAATCCACTTCAAGCTGCCCTTCGGCATCCAGCAGGCCCACAAGGTCAGCACCAATGTGTACCAGAAAATCGAGCTGGGCTATTCCAGCGGCGGTGGAAACAATTTTAATGAAAGTGAAAGCACCATGATCACCGGCGATTACAATATCGTCAACGTGGATTTCTTCGTGGAGTACAAGATCTCCGATCCGGTGCAGTACCTGTTTTCCTCCGATCAGCCGGAACTGATCCTGCGAAATCTGATTCAAAGTCAGGTGCGTAATGTGGTCGGTTCCTCCAGCGTGGATGCGGTGCTGACGGACGGCAAGGAAAACATCCAGATGCAGGTCAAGGAGCTGGTCACCCAGATCTTACAGGACTACGACATTGGCCTGACCCTGGTGGACGTGAAGATCCAGGACGCGGAGCCGCCCACGGCGGAGGTCATCGAAGCCTTCAAGGCGGTGGAAACAGCCAAGCAGCAGGCGGAGACAGTCATCAACGACGCCAAGGCCTATCAGAATGCCCAACTCCCCGACGCCCAAGCCAAGGCCGATAAGCTGATCCAGAACGCGGAGTATCTGAAACAGAAACGCATCAATGAGGCAGTGGAGCAGGTAGCCATGTTCAACGCCATGTATGAGGAATACGCCCAGAATCCCGGCATCACCAAGTCGAGAATGTATTATGAGGCCATTTCCGACGTGCTGCCCGGGGTGAAGCTGTACATCAACACCGGAGACGGAAACAACATGCAGACGCTGCTGCCGCTGGAGCCTATGGCGACCGTGGAAGGAGGTCAGTGATCCATGAAAAAGACTGGTATTGCAATCATAATTGTTCTTCTGGCAGCGGTGATCCTGGCCGGGTCCTGCTTTACGGTAGCGGAAAATGAGTACGCCTGTACTGTTCGCTTCTCGAAGATCATCAGCACCACCTCCGACGCGGGGCTGCACTTCAAGGTTCCCTTCCTGGATACCGTAAAGTATTTTAGCCGCGCAACCCAGCTCTATGATATTCCGCCCTCTGAGGTGCTGACCTCCGACAAGCAGAATATGACCGTGGACTGCTACATTCTGTGGAGCATTTCCGATCCCAAGCTGTTCTATCAGACCCTTGGCTCCACCTCCGTCGCGGAGCAGCGGCTGGACGCTCTGACCTACAACGAACTGAAGACCGTCATGGGCACCCTTGCCCAGAGCGATATCATCAACATGGAGGATGGCGCCAAGCGCAACGACATCTACGGCAACATTGCTTCTGACGTAAATGCTCTGGCAAAGACCTACGGTATCAGCGTGGAGGATGTAAAGATCAAGCAGTTCGACCTGCCGGAGAGCAACCTGAACGCGGTCTACAGCCGAATGATCTCCGAGCGGAACCAGATGGCGGAAAAATACACCGCCGACGGCAACTATGAGGCCTCCATCATCCGAAACGATGTGGATAAACAGGTGAACATCATGGTTTCCGACGCGCAGGCCGAAGCCGCCAAGCGGGAGGCCGAGGGTGAGCAGGAGTATATGCGCCTGCTGGCGGAGGCCTACGACACAAAGGACAAGCAGGAATTCTACGAATTCACCCTGGCTCTGGACGCGTTAAAATCCAGTCTGGACGGCGATGAGAAGACTGTCATTCTGGACGGAAATTCCGAATTGGCAAAGATCCTGATGGGAGCGGAATGATTCAATTAGTAGTTTGAAATAAGGAGTGTGGAGTGAAAACTTCACACTCCTTATTTCTATAATAAAAAGCTTTCCCGTTAGCGGAGTGTGGGTAAGACAGTTATGAGGATGGCTGCAAAGTGGCGCCCTTTTACAGCACAAAGAGACGAAAAACACCCCGGACAAGTGTCCGGGGTGTTCGATCACGCAGAGTGCACATACGGCGAACGCCGTATAGAAGTGCGTCATCCGCTTGACAGAGAAATCAGAGTTGATTATTTATTTAGTTTGGAACAGGTCCAACTCCAAATGCGCCCAAGAGAAAAAGTGCAATACCAATAAGCAAGCAGATACCAATACACAAACTGCCTGCAATGAAGAAACCTTGTGACATTTTCTCTTTGGACTTTCGCAATGTAAATCCGGCAATCAGTAACCCTATACCAATCACGATTCTTATTATTGGCAAATATGCAATGAGTAGATATATCAATTCCATAGAATTTTACTCCTTTATCAACAATATCTCCAGCAGAAATGAAACTGGCTGTGACTGTTAACTGCCAGACGGACACAAGCCTTTTGGGGAAGGCGTTTTCCTAACAATGCAAAAACCGCGGCGTTCGCCGCGGTTTTTGCAACAAGAAAAGAGGAGAGGAAAAATGAAAAAGATGGTAGGTAGCAATTTATGAAAACCGTCCGGGGTTCGGACTGGATGTTGTTCGCTTGATCTTTATGGCCTTATTATACCTGTCAAATATTAAGGAAAAAAGGGGGGAGTTGTTAAGTAAATATTAAGTTTTGTGAAGATTGTTCAGATTCATTGTACAAATCTTGTTCATATTTGCGGCTTGACAAAAAAGCCGTACACCAAATAAGCGCAGTCTTATGCTATTGCTGTAAGAGGAAAGATGCTGCCAGCAGATGTTTTATACTAAAACCTGATTGAAAGCTTTAAAAGATTTCCGAGGATGAATTGTGTCAAAAAAGGCAGATGACGCAGATGGGCTGACGCCCATCAAGGAAGATAACGCGTTCTGACGCAATTCAGACCGGAAAGATTTAAAGTTTTTAATCAGGTTTTAGTATTACCCCCTCTCTCGATTGGGGACAGTAGGGGAGGGGCATTGCCCCTCCCGTCCGCGGAGCGGCAGCATCACGATACGGCTGATGCGGTCGGGCGGGTCAGTGACCCGCCCCTACAGTTGCCTATCTAACGGTATCACTCAATTGAAAAACGCTCTCGGCAACGAGCCGAGAGCGTTTTTTAACGAAAGGAAATTACAGCTTGGGGCCAGCCTCGACCAGAGCCTTGCCGGCGTCGTTGCCGGTGTACTTGACGAAGTTCTTGATGAACCGGCCAGCCAGATCCTTGGCCTTGGTCTCCCACTCGGACACGTCAGCGTAGGTATCCCGGGGATCCAGAATGGCGGGGTTCACGCCGGGCAGCTCGGTGGGCACCTCGAAGTCGAACAGGGGGATCTTCTTGGTGGGAGCCTTATTGATGGAGCCGTCCAGGATGGCGTCGATGATGCCGCGGGTATCCTTGATGGTGATACGCTTGCCGGTGCCGTTCCAGCCGGTGTTGACCAGGTAGGCCTTGGCGCCGGAGACCTTCATCTTCTTCACCAGCTCCTCGGCGTACTTGGTGGGATGCAGCTCCAGGAAGGCCTGGCCGAAGCAGGCGGAGAAGGTGGGGGTAGGCTCGGTAATGCCGCGCTCGGTTCCGGCCAGCTTGGCGGTGAAGCCGGACAGGAAGTAGTACTGAGCCTGTTCGGGGGTCAGGATGGACACGGGGGGCAGCACGCCGAAAGCGTCAGCGGACAGGAAGATCACGTTCTTGGCAGCGGGAGCCGCGGAAACGGGACGAACAATGTTCTCGATGTGGCTGATGGGGTAGGACACACGGGTGTTCTCGGTGACGGACTTGTCGGCGAAGTCGATCTTGCCGTCCTCAGCCACAGTGACGTTCTCCAGCAGAGCGTTGCGCTTGATGGCGTTGTAGATATCGGGCTCGGACTCCTTGTCCAGGCCGATGACCTTGGCGTAGCAGCCGCCCTCGAAGTTGAACACGCCGTTGTCGTCCCAGCCGTGCTCGTCGTCGCCGATGAGCAGACGCTTGGGATCGGTGGACAGGGTGGTCTTGCCGGTGCCGGACAGGCCGAAGAACAGAGCAGTGTTCTTGCCCTCCTTGTCGGTGTTGGCGGAGCAGTGCATGGAAGCGATGCCCTTCAGAGGCAGGTAGTAGTTCATCATGGAGAACATGCCCTTCTTCATCTCGCCGCCGTACCAGGTGTTCAGGATAACCTGCTCACGGGAGGTGATGTTGAAGGCCACGCAGGTGCTGGAGTTCAGGCCCAGCTCCTTGAAGTTCTCAACAGCAGCCTTGGAGGCGTTGTAGACAACGAAGTCAGGCTCGAAGGTCTTCAGCTCCTCCTCGGAAGGAACGATGAACATATTCTTGATGAAGTGGGCCTGCCATGCCACCTCCACGATGAACCGGACGTTCATGCGGGTGTCGGCGTTGGCGCCGCAGAAGGCATCCACAACGTACAGCTTCTTGTTAGACAGCTCCTTGACAGCCAGATCCTTCACGGTAGCCCAGACGGACTCGCTCATGGGATGGTTGTCGTTCTTGAACTCGTCGGAGGTCCACCACACGGTGTCCTTGGAGTTGGCGTCCATGACGATGTACTTATCTTTGGGGGAGCGGCCGGTATACACGCCGGTCATCACGTTGACAGCGCCCAGCTCGGTGAGCTGACCCTTCTCATAGCCTTCCAGAGTGGGGTCCATCTCAGCCTCGAACAGAGCCTCATAGGAGGGATTGTGGACAATCTCGGTAACACCGCTAATGCCATACTTGCTCAGATCGATCATTGCAATAACCTCTTTCATTATAATATCAGGGATGCGCGTTGCTGAACTTCCGGGGATTCCCGTTTTTTCAACATGGTATCCCAAAGTTTGCAATTCTATCTTACACTATCGATATAAGAAAATCAATATCCAATTCTGTAAAAAAATTATGGACAGGATAGGTTTTTTTCTATATGTCTGCAAAGGAAGCGCAGAGTGTAAAGATACTGTTGAATTATGCACAGGTGGAAGTCCAAAAATGTGATTGTGTCACATCAGAAAGAGACCTCGCCGTCGTGGGACATCAGGCTGACGGACTGGACACCCTCCAAGGCGCTGACGGCCCTGACCAGCTCCGCGCCCTGGGCCGTGCGCAGCTCCAGCACCAGATCCACCGCCCCGGCGGAGATATTTCTGGACTTCACGCTGTAGTGCTTGGCGTACCCGGCAACCGCGCCGCAGACCCGTTCCTCCGCGTCGGGATCCCCGGCGTTCACGACCAGAATCATGGGTGCTTTCGCCACGGGCAGCTTGTCGAGGATCAGAATGCCCACGGTCATGGCAACGGACAGGATCACCGCGATCTCAGCCATACCGGCGCCGCAGATAATGCCAATGCTGATGGACCAGAACAGGAACATCAGGTCCAGCGGGTCCTTGATGGCGGTGCGGAAGCGGACGATGGACAGCGCGCCCACCATGCCCAGAGAGATCACGACGCTGGACTGCATGGTAAGGATCAGGGCGGTAGTGATCAGGGTCACACCCACCAGCGAAATGCCAAAATTCTTGGAATAGAAGGTCTTGCGGGTCATCACCCGGTACAGGAAGAAGATGTACAGCGCCAGAAAGGCGGCGATGGCCAAGGCTGTCAGCACCACCCTGCCGGTGATCTCACTGGTGGCGAAGCCCTCCAGAAAGGATTTCTTGAAGATGTCCTTGAAACTCATAATATTCTCCTTATCTCGTGTATTTTCGGCAAAGATAATATTTGGAAAAAGCCGTCTGACTCAGGTTTTCCAGCGCAAGGCTGCGGTAGAGAAAGTCCGGCAGAAATTCGTCGTATTTCACTTCCAGCAGCTGCTGGCCCAGGGGCATGATAGGCCTTCGTGGGATAGACGGCTCCAGAAACCATTTGACCTCCGAACAGGAAGAAATGTTCGTGTCCAGCGTAATACGGACGTTTCCCTGCCGGTATATGTAGGGAACGCGGTCGTATTCCACGATGACCACCGGGCGCATCCGGTTCGTCAGCATCCGCATGGTCAGCTTTTGCAGCAGCGGCGGCTGATCTCCAATGTCCCGCAGGGGCAACCCTTTCATCAGCATTTGCGTCTGTTCCAGCGTCAGGGGGCAGGCGGTTTTATGGGTCTTGCCCCTCTCCTTTCGCTTGCATTCCAGGGAGATCCGGTCGGTGCTTCCGTTATAGATCCGAATACGGAATTTCTCCCGGGGGTCCACGCCGTTTTCGTTTTCATAGAAACAGCGGTCGTCATAGTCATCGAAGTACAGGCTGCGAATGCGGTAGCCGCCGTCTTTCACATGGGGATCCAGCGGGGCAACGCCCTTGAGCCTGCTTTTCAGCATCCGCACCTGAGGATCGGTGATCAGGTATTTCAGCTCGTGGCGAAAGGCCGGTTCTGTGGCTGTTTTCACCAATATCCCAGGTGGCGTCAATATTTGCGGCACTGATTCATTCCTCCTCATTCTCATTTTCAGCCTGATAGATAACCCAATCACAGGTAACGGGGACCGTAACATCGAACGGCTCACCGGTTTCATAGTCCAGCCATGTTTTTCCGCTTGTAATCAGAAAATCCGCGGTTTCTCCCCGCCGGACAGCAAAGCTACGCCACTGATAGTAGGGCATACCTAGACTGACCATGCAGTAATCCGCTTCATTCCCCAGGTATTCGTCCAAAAATCGGATTCGTTCCAGAAGAACACACTTTCTCTGTTCTGTCAATGAATCAGCATCATGGAAATCCCAGCGGATATCGTTCAGGATAGATGCTGTTCTGATCTGCTGCCTGTATTGGTCAATTCCGGTTTCCGCCAATTCCAGAAGCAAGGGTCTGTATTCCTCTACATACAACCGAAATAACGTTTCCCGGAAGCTGTCCTTCTGTGAAAGGTAGTAGAACATGGATTCCTTTCCCCAATCCCAGACATACTTGCGGCCTGATGACAGAATACTGATTGAGAACCCATCAATGCCGGAAAAAATATCATCCATATCCCAAAGCGGACCAGCAAAAACCTGTTCACTAACGGGATCGTAGTAAAAGAACTTACTTATGGTGGCCGCGTCAACATCCATGAAACAGTCCCAAATGAGATACTGTTTCGCCCAGGATTCCACGTCGATCAGTTCGTCCCAGGATTTCCCCGTTCGGGGATCGATCCCATCCTCAGCGAATATGGCGTCCTCCACACTCTGCCAGATTTCTTCCATCACACCTTCATCCATTCCCACATGATGGATTCGATAAAAGAAATCATGCTGTGTAAAAAAAGCGGAGTAGTTTTTCCCATCCCAGCGGGCTGAAAGCTCCTTGGAGATCAGAAAGCTTCCCTCCTCAGGAATATTTACCCGCTGTTCATTCACTTCATTCCGTTCCGAAATCAAATACAGGCCGGCATAATTTCCATTCAGGTACAGGTCCACCCACCGGCATTCCGGGGTATAGTCACACCCGACTTTGGAAGCAAAATCAAAGCACATTTTGTTGTTTATATTGGTAGGATCGACGGCATTTGCCAGAAGGATCCACTTTTTTTCCGCACCCATACCAAGAATGTCTTCCTTCTGGGTCAGTTCCAGACTGTAGGGCTTTTTTTCTCGGGTCCAGGTACCGTTCCCCCGGCCATTGATGGCACTGATCTGAGCGGTACAGTCCAGATCACCCTTATGGGTGTACAGGCGGAGCGAACCCGCTTCGCCGTTGCCCTTCTGCTCATGGATATAGTCCATGGAGCCGGAAGCCGTGTCGATGTACAGTGCGGGAACGCCCTCGGACTGGCAAAAGCTCACGAATTTCTCGCAGGTTTTCCCCCATTTTCGATAGGAGATCGTCAATTTCTCAAAAAGCGGAAATTCACCGCATACCGTTTCGCTGTCCACCTTTTTTCCGTCGATCCGTACAGAGGATAGTGGACCGGTCACCAGCTTCGCCTGATCGAGGTCAGCACCGCTGGGCAGAAACACGTAGAAGCCATCACCCGTTTCCAAGGATTTGATTCTTTCGTTTACCCCCCCGTCTGACTTCAAAACCACTGAAATGGGTAAATTCGCTCTTTGTTCCTGATAAAACAGGATGGCGGCAGCCAGCAGGGAAAGCATCAGCGTCATGACCAGGACAATTGTTTTACTCTTGCGCATAACGCCCTCCCCTCATGAACTTTATTTCTCATATTTTTCGTACATTGTATCACCATTATCTTCGGTTTTCAACCTGTCTCCCGGTTTTGAGGTATTGGGTCGCGATTTTCATTGCGCGTCGTCGATTTTCTGGATCACCCGGTCCCGGGTCACCGGAGTGGTAACGTCAAAAGGCTCACCGGTTTCATAATCCACCCAGTTCACGCCCTCGCTGGGGAGAAATTCCGCCGTTTCTCCCCGACGGACGGCAAAGCTTCGCCACTGGGGTCCCATAGATACCTCTATGACGCAGTAATCCTCCTCAGATGTCCAGTATTCGTCCAGAAATTCCACCCGTTCCTTCAGATACTGCTCCATTCGCGTCACTTCCTCGGCAGGGGCAGGCATCTCCCAGCGGATGCGGTTGAGCCGGGCCGCAGGCAGACACTGGGTCAGATATTCCTCCATGCCCCTTTCCGCCAGCTCCAGGAGCCGGGGACGGTATTCCTCCCGGTACAGCCGCTTCACTGTGTCCCGGAATTCCTCCTTCTGATAAAGCCGGTAAAACAGGGACTCCTCATCCCGGTTCCAGATATACTTTCGCTGGGCCGCCAGAATATTGGCAGGATGCAGTTCACACCGGTTCAGAATGTTATCCATATCCCACAGGGGACCGGCAAAAACTCTGTCCTCCTGAGGATCGTAATAGAAGAATTTGCTGATGCACCCGGCATCATACTCCGCGAATACCTCCCACATAAGGTACTGCCGCGCCCAGGACTCCACGTCGATCAGCTCGTCCCAGGACTTCCCCGTAAGAGCGTCCAGACCGTCCTCCGAACAGATGGCATCCTCCGCAGACTGCCAGACCTCCCGCAAACGGTCCTCCCCCATTCCGTCGTGATGGATCCTGAGCAGATTTCCGTATCTGGAAAAAAAGGCGGAATAATTTGTCCCGTCCCATCGGTCTTCAAACTCCATGGAAAGCAGGAAGCTGCCGTTCTGCGCGATATCGACCCGCTGATCATCCACCTCATTGCGCTCGGAAAGCAGGTAAAGCCCGGCATATTCCCCGTTCAGGTACAGATCTACCCACTGGCACTGCGGCGTATAGGCACAGCCCACCGCGGCGGCAAAATCGAAGCACATTTTGTTGGCAATGTTGGAATTATCATAGCGATTTGCCAGCAGAATCCACTTTTTCGCCTGGCCCATCCCCAGAAGATCCGCCTTTTGGGTCAATTCCACGCTGTAGGGCTTTTTTTCCGTTTCCCATGTGGCGTTTCCCCGGCCGTTGATGGCCCGGATCTGAGCGCCGCAGTCCAGAGTGCCCTCCGGGGTGTACAGGCGGAGCGAACCCGCTTCGGCGTTGCCCTTTTCCTGATGAATATGGTCCATGGAGCCGGAGGCGGTATCGATGTACAGGGTGGGAACATTGGTAGACTGGCAGAAAAAAACCGTCTGCTCATAGGTTTTTCCCCACTTTTGATAGGTCAGGCTCAGGGCTTCCTCAAAGGGAAATTCTCCGCAGACCGTGCCGCTTTCAACCCGCTTTCCTTCGATCCACACCGGGAACAGGGGATTTGTTACCAGCTTCACCTGCTCCGGCTGGGCATAGGTTGGAAGAAACACATAATAGCAGCCGTCTTCCCGCCAGCATTCTATTCTTTCGCTGCCGCCCTGGGAAGCTACCTCCACCGAGAAGGGAACATTTTCCCGCTGTATCAAAATCAGCTCCGCCAGAGCCAGCACCAGCAAAAGCACTGCCGTCATCAGACAGACGACGATCTTGTTTTTACCCATATTTTACGTCCTTTTTACGTATTTCTGACAATTATACTGCCGCTGTCTCTGATTTTCAATACAGATTTGTAAACAAAAAATGTCATTGCGAACCAGCGCAGGGCCGGTTCGCAATGACAGGCGGTTATTAACGGACGAAATCGGTGCTCAGTGTGCAGCTCCATTCCTCGCCGGGGGCCAGAATGGCGGCGGCGGGCTTTTCTTCCCATTTGGTGCTGCCGTTTTCCGGGGAGGGCAGGCTGTGCCAAGGCTCGATGCACACGAATTTGGGCATACCGGGTTTGCTCCAGATCAGGGTATAGGGGAACTGGGAGATGTCGCAGACCACCGCCCGGCCCGTGTCCTTTTCGTAGATCCCCAGAGTCTGGGAGCGCAGGTTCACCATGCAGTGGGAATCGTTGGCAAAGAGCTTGTCGTCAATGGGAATGGACTGGATGTTGGTGCCCAGATAGTAGAGGTTGCCGTGCATCAGGCCGTGGGGCAGGTTGTTGACGCACAGGGGAGACTCCGGTTCAGAGAACCGCAGCTCGTAGTCCCCGGCGGTATGCTTGTCGTCGAAGGGAATGGTAAAGGCGGGGTGATAGCCGATGCCGAAGGGCAAGGCGCTGTTGTCCAGATTTTCCACCGACAGGGTGTGGTGCAGGGTGCTGCCCTCGATGGTGAAGATGGACACCAGACGGAATTCGTAGGGGAAGCTCTCCCGGGTCTTCTCATCGGCGCACAGCTCCAGCACCAAGGTGTCCCGGCTCTGGTCCACAAAGCTGTGCTCCATGAGACGGGCAAAGCCGTGCTGCCCGGATTTGAATGTTTTTCCCTTAGCCTCGATGATGCCGTCCACCACCTTGCCGCAGTGGGGGAACAGGATGGGCGCGTGATAGCCCCAGACCTTCTTGTCCGCCTGCCACATATGCTCCACGCCGTCGCATTTGCGGATCACGCTTTTGACCTGGGCGCCGAAGGTGGTGACTGTGACCTTCAGGTACTCGTTTTCCAGTGTGTAGTCCATAAAAATCCTCCCATTTCTATCTGTAGGGGCAGGTCAGCGACCCGCCCTTCGGCGCAGCCGGGCAAAAAGACAGCCGCTTCGCGGACGGGCGGATCATTGACCCGCCCCTACAATTTTTCTTATTACGTGAAAATGGCGAAATACATCAGAACAATAATGCCCAGCACGATGCGGTACACGCCGAAGGCAGAAAAGGAATGGCTGCGCACGTACTGCATCAGGCCCTTGATGACCAGCAGGCTCACGATGAAAGAAACCACACAGCCCACGATCAGTACGCCGATCTCTGTTCCTGTGGCGCTGACACCGGACATGAGGAACTTAAGCATCTTAATGGCGGAGGCCCCCAGCATGGTGGGAATCGCCATGAAGAAGGAGAATTCCGCGCCGGCACCCCGGCCCACGCCAATGAGGATCGCGCCCAGAATGGTGGAACCGGACCGGGAGGTGCCGGGGATCAGGCTCAGGCACTGGAAACACCCAATGATCAGGGCCGTTTTGTATGTAATGTCATAGACATTGCTGACAGGCTCCACCTTCAGGCGGGAGACCGTCACACCGTCTTTTGTGGAAACCTTCTCAAATTTTCCCCGGTTGTTCCGGCTCTCCACCAGAATAAAGGCGATGCCGTAGACGATCAGGGCAATGGAGACCACGATGCCGTTGTGCAGGTGCGCGTCCATCCAGTCGTCGAACAGCACCCCCACGATGCCCGAGGGAATGATAGCGGCGATGACCTTGAACCAGAGCTGCCAGGTCTGCTTTTTTTCCTCACCGCTTTTGCTGGGAGAGAAGGGATTCAGCTTGTGGAAAAACAGCACAATAACCGCCAGGATAGCGCCCAGCTGGATCACCACGTCGAACATGCTCTTGAACGCGTCGGACACATTCAATGTAATAAACTCGTCCAGCAGGATCAGGTGTCCCGTGGAGGAAATGGGCAGCCACTCAGTAACGCCCTCCACAATGCCGAACAATACAGCCTTCAATAATTCAACAATCATAAAAATGCGCCCCCATAAAGATACAGAGATACAAGATATCAGATATTTAGTATTGTACTTTGCCAGTAAAACTAACTCTGCATTCTATCTTATATCTCCTATCATACCTTCTCCGCCCCACAATTGCAACCCCTTTTTCATGTTCACAAATTGGGGTTGTATTCTTTACAAATTGTTCATGTTCCGTCGCCACAATGCGTTATAATAGGAAAAAAGCAAACATAGGGAGGAAACAGACATGGCTGTATCGGTTCTCATTGCGGAAGACGATCACAACATTGCGGAGCTTCTGCAAATGTATCTGGAAAAGGAGGGCTACGCCGTCACGGTGGCCGCCGACGGCGGACAGGGTCTGGCAAAATTCCGGGCCATCAAGCCGGATCTGGTACTGCTGGATGTGATGATGCCCGTCATGGACGGCTGGGCCGTGTGCAAGGCCATCCGGGCCGAGTCCCAGACCCCCATCATCATGCTCACCGCCAAGGGCGAAACCGACGACAAGGTCAACGGCCTGAAAGCCGGTGCCGACGACTACATCACCAAGCCCTTCGAAATGAAGGAGGTCTTGGCCCGGATCGAGGCGGTGCTGCGCCGCAGCTCCGGGGTCACCACGGAAAAAAAGGCCCGGCGGCTGGTGTTTGACAAGCTGACCATCGACATGGACGCCTTTGAGCTGATCGTGGACGGAAAAAAGATCGACACACCCCCCAAGGAGATGGAGCTGCTGTACTATCTTGCCTCCTCTCCCAACCGGGTCTACACCCGCAATCAGCTGCTGGACGAGGTATGGGGCTTTGACTATTTCGGAGATTCCCGCACGGTGGATGTCCACGTCAAACGTCTGCGTGAGAAGCTGGAAAACGTGCAGTCCAACTGGAGCCTGAAAACCGTCTGGGGCGTGGGATACAAGTTCGAGGTGCTGTAATGCACTTGACAACCACGCTGGTTGTGGTATAATGAATATGAAAAGAGCACTGCCGATAAGCGGTCAGCTCAGTTCAGGATTCACAAGAGTTCTTGGAAACCGTCACTTGGCAGAGTGGCGGTTTCTGCTTTTTACAGTGATCGTAATGGTAAGATTACCAATATGTACAGTCAATGTAATTGGCATAATGCTCACCTCCTCTCGGAGATGTAGCCGACCGCCTATCCGTTTATTGCAATGCTCTTTCCGGCCTCAAACGAGGTTGGCTTTATTCTATCAGTGAATGCGAAGAATGTCAAATTCTGTTTTATGCCTGTTGGTAGTTTTTCGCATTTTCAAAAAAACTACCACAAAAACTACCAAAATAAAGACACTAAATTTCTACAGTGGAAAAAGATGCGGTTAAATGCGGTTTGCCACCGAAGAAAATGCGGTTAAATGCGGCTAAAGGAGCTAAAATCGGTAAATGCGGTAGGAATAGTGCGCTACAAGTTCGAGGTGCTTTGACGCTCTTGACACCCCCGCAGGTTGTGGTATAATAAACACGAAAGGAGCACTGCCGATAAGCGGTCAGCTCAAGGTTAACAGTTTTCTATGGAATAGAAACCGTCACTTGGCCGAGTGATATGACCCCCAGATGTTAGACAGAGATCCAGCATTTGGGGGTCATATCAATATAACAGTCCTTCTTTGCTGTTATATTGACATTTCACGACATACTAATAATTTATGTGGAAACCCAGCTGCTTTTGCATTAGAGCTTGAAGCCGTAGGCAGTTGGCAGTGAAAAGACGGTTGTCCAGCCTCCCGCTATGGCAAGGAAGGCAGGGCTGTTTCAGTATCGCCCCGCGCGGGAGAGTACATCCCAAAGTAGGTCGATGCGAAGTGACTTTTTCCGATATCGGCAGCATCGCAAGCATTGTAGGCGTCGTTCTTGCAATCCTTTTCCGGTTGTTCTCGAGAAAGAAAAAGTGAGCCGTCTGCTGCAACAGACGACTCACAGGTCTTGGGCGTGACCTAAACATGAGATAAGTTTATGTGTGCGGCAACCGTCTTTGGGTTTCCACACTTCTATTATAACCATGACACAAAAGAGTGTCAATAGGGGATTCACCAGAAATCCACCAGAGATTTTTCACATATAAGAATCCCCACCTGTATTCAGAATCTCATCTGCTGTCCTCGGCATACAGTATGCTCAGGATGGCAGTTTTCTTGTATAGAAAGAGGAATTGTAAACTTTTTTTGCTCCTGTTGAAATACGGAAGCGTTATGCTATAATAAAACCATACATTTTGTGGTAGGAAAGAAAGAGGTGCCCCTTCGATGAAAAGCTCCTTCAGCCGCAGCTTCTCCACGGCTGCCACCATCCTGCTGCTGACGCTGACCGTTCTGGGCGCGTCCTTTCAGATCCAGATCGACAGTTTTCTGGAGGACACCACTGTGTCCCGGCTGACCCAGGATTCTCAGGTGGTGGCCGATCTGGCAAGCGCCTACGGCATGGACGGCAATCTGACCAGCCGGGACCTGATGCTGAATCTGAACGTGGTGTCCCAGATCACCAATGCCGATATCGTTATCTGCGATCACGACGGCTATATCATCCTCTGCTCCGGCACTCTGGGCGGCTGCGACCACGACGGCTGGCAGCTCAATCAGGATTTTCTGGACAAGGTCTACGACAGCGGCGGCTACAGCGCCACCGGTACCATCCGCAACCTCTATGACGAGGAGCGCTACGTAGTTTCCACCCCCATCGTCAGCGGAGAAACAAGACTGGGCATCGTCATCGTATCCACCCCAACCGCCGGTACAAAGCAGATCCTGAATAAAATCTCCAATATATTTCTCACCGTCTCCATCTTCGTGGTGCTCATCGCCGTGCTGGGGGTCATGGCCTTTGCCCGGCGGGAGAGTAAGCCCCTGAAGGAGCTGGCCAAAACAGCCACCGCTTTTGGTCACGGAGAACTGGACGCGAGAGTCAAGATCGACGAGGATTGCAGCGAAGAAATGGAAGAGCTGGCTCTGGCCTTTAACAACATGGCCTCCTCCCTGCAAAAGAGCGAGTACCAGCGGCAGGAATTTGTGGCCAACGTGTCCCACGAGCTGAAGACCCCCATGACCACCATCTCCGGTTATGTGGACGGCATCCTGGACGGCACCATTCCCGAGGAAAAGCATCGGCACTATCTGCAAATCGTATCCGATGAAACCAAACGCCTGAGCCGGCTGGTGCGCAGTATGCTGGACATCTCCCAGCTGCAGAAGGAGCAGGGCATCCCCGAGGAAAAGAAGATCCACTTCGACCTGGAGGAATGCGCCGGGCAGGTGCTCATCACCTTCGAGAAGAAGATCAACGACAAGCACCTGAACGTGGACGTGAATTTCCCGGAGCACCCGGTGTACACCATGGCAAACCAGGATTACATCACCCAGGTCATCTACAATCTGCTGGACAACGCGGTGAAGTTCTGCCCCGAGGGGGGTAACCTGGGACTGACCATCCGGGAGGGCGGCAGCAAGGCCTATGTATCCGTCAGCAACGACGGCGAGACCATCCCGCCGGAGGAACTGCCCCTGGTTTTCGACCGGTTCCACAAGCTGGACAAATCCCGCTCCCAGAACCGGGACGGCTGGGGTCTGGGATTGTATATCGTCAAGACCATTGTCTGCTGCCACGGGGAGAATATCTCCGTATCCTCCAAGGACGGGAAAACCGAGTTTACCTTTACCATGCCCTTAGTCAATTAACCTCCCCGTAGGGGAGGGTCAGTGACCCTCCCATCCGCGAAGCGGCGTTAGTCCGAGCGGCTTTGCCGACGGGCGGGCCGGTGACCCGCCCCTACAGTCCTTACAGTATTATGAGGTAGCCTATGAGCGAACGAAATCATTCTTATTCCGACTGGGATGACAGCGTATACGGAACCGGGCCAACGGATCCTCCGAAAAACCGGGGGGCGCTGGTGGCGCTGATGCTGATCCTGATCATTTTTCTGTGCGGCATCGTCACCATGCTGGGACTGATGAACATTCGGCTGTTTCAGGAACTGAATACCGACAAACAGCAGGATGAGCTGGCCATCTCCTTCACTACAGAGCCGACGCAGAACGAAATGGATCAAATCGCTCCCACTGAGGCACCGGCTGCCATAGCTGCTTCCACCCCCAGCGCCACGATGGATCTGCAGGCAGCCCCCAAGGGTGTCGACAATATTCCCGAGGGCGGCGGTCTTTCCCTGCAGGAGATCTACACCCGGAATATCCCCTCGGTGGTGTCCCTCACCTGTCAGGGCAGCCGCAGCAGCTCCTCCGGCACCGGTGTGGTGCTCTCGGCTGATGGTTATATCGTGACCAACGCCCATGTGGTGGAGAACGCCCTCACCATTTCCGTCCAGCTCACCGACGACCGGACCTTTACCGCGAGGCTCGTCGGCTGCGACGACATCTCCGATCTGGCGGTGCTGCGCATCGACTGCACCGACCTGACTCCCGCCCAGTTCGGCGATTCCTCCACCCTCCGGGTGGGCGACACGGTTGTTGCCATCGGTGACCCCCTGGGCGCGGCCTTCCGGGGCACTTACACCAACGGCATCGTCTCCGCCATCAATCGGGACGTGGACGTGAACGGCCGTACCATGACCCTGATCCAGACCAACGCCGCCCTGAACTCCGGCAACTCCGGCGGCCCGCTGATCAACTGCTACGGCCAGGTCATCGGCATCAACACCATGAAGATCGGCGCCTTTACCGATGACGCCGGTGTAGAGGGCCTGGGCTTCGCCATTCCCAGCACCCAGGTCAAGGAGATCGTCGATCAGATCATTTCTCAGGGCTACGTCTCCGGCCGTCCCACGTTGGGCATCACCGGTGAATCCCTTTCCACCTTCTACCAGCACTACTACCGGATGCCCGCGGGCCTGTATATCACTGAGGTGGAAGCCGGCAGTGACGCGGACAGTAAGGGCATTCAGGAGGGCGATATGCTGCTGTATCTGGGAGATACCCGGATCACCAGCATGGATGACCTGAAAGCGGCGGTCTATGACTGCGAGGTGGGCCAGACCGTGGATGTCATCATCTACCACCGGGGCCAGCAGTACCACGTTGAGCTGACTCTCGGTGAAGACGTGCCCAACTATGGTTGATTCATAAATTCCTGTAGGGGCGGGTCAGTGACCCGCCCGTCCGCGCAGCGGAATCACTTTCCCCGTGGGGAAAGATTTTGCGGGGGGTCCATGACCCGCCCCTACAGTATCATAAGCGAGGTCTTTATCAATGGAACCAATTTATCAAGCGGATTTTAAGATCACCGAACGGGACGTGGACTGTTATGGGCGGCTTCAGCCGTCCATGATCCTTTTCTACGCCCAGCAGGTGGCCGGGATGCACAGCACGGAGATGACCGTGGGCTATGATGTGCTGGCAAAGCGGCGGATGTTCTGGGCCGTCACCCGGCACAAGGTGCAGATCTCCCGTCTTCCCCGGCTGGGGCAGACCATCCACGTGGAGACATGGCCCATGCCCACCACAAGGGTCGCCTATCCCCGCTCCATGGTGGCCTACGACGAAAGCGGCAATGAGGTCTTCCGCTCCATCAGCCTGTGGGTGCTGATGGATCTGGACACCCGGAACATGATCCTGCCCGGCAAGAGCGGCATTTCCGTGGTGGGCACCCTCCGGGGCAACGAGCTGTCCGTCCCCATGGGCCTGCCTGCGAAAGCCCTGCGCAGCAGCCGGGAGCGGCAGGTGTGCTTTACGGACCTTGACCGAAATGGGCACATGAACAACTGCCGCTACTTAGACTGGATCGCCGACCTGCTGCCCAGCGGCTACCACGGGGGGCACGAGCTTCGGGAATTCACGGTGTGCTACCTCAGCGAGGCCCGGGAGGGCCAGACCCTGGACCTGCGGTGGGATTTCCCGGAGGAAAACTGCCTGTACATGGATGCCCACCGCAAAGAGGATGAACATGACGCACGGGTCTTCTCCGCCCGGCTGCTGTTCGGTTAAAGGCGTTATGTAAACAAGTGAAACTCCACAGCTTTGTGCAAAGCTGTGGAGTTTTTTGTGCACCGAGTGAAACAACCCTTGATTTTCCACAGATTTTTCGGCATGGCCTGTGGAAAAAGCTGTGGAAAATGTGGAAAACTGCTGTCGATAAACTTTGTCGAAGATTATGAAAATATATTATGTAAACTATTTTCAATTATTTCAAGCATCGTAGGGCGGAGTCATGACTCCGCCGATCCGGTTGGTCATCCAGAAAGATAAAAACGGCGCACATCCTGCATTTCTGTTTGGACGTATGACAAAAAAACAGGGCAGGCCGCAATGACCTGCCCTAGTGCTATCTTATCAGTGGTCGGCGGGGTCGTGACCCCGCCCTACGATAGAAACGGTAACGATACCGAGCAATGCCCAATGGCGAAACGATAATCACCAGCCCGTGCACGCATTGTCTGCGGCGACTCGCCGCTTATTTGACATTGGAGGTAGAACGCAGGGTAACGTCGTGGGCGCCGCCTTCTACGATGGACACGGAGGATACCAGCGTCAGCTTGGCGTCCCGCTGGAGGTCGGGGATGGTGGTCACGCCCACGTTGCACATGGTGGAGCGCACCTTGTACAGGGATGCTTCCACGTTGTCATGCAGGGAACCGGCGTAGGTGACGTAGGAATCCACGCCCTCCTCGAAGCTCAGCTTGGCGGAGCCGCCCAGGTCGTAGCGCTGCCAGTTCCGGGCACGGTTGGAGCCTTCGCCCCAGTACTCCTTCATATAAGCGCCGTTGACCATGACCTTATTGGTGGGAGACTCGTCGAACCGGGCGAAGTAACGGCCCAGCATCAGGAAGTCCGCGCCCATAGCCAGAGCCAGGGTCATGTGGTAGTCGTGGACGATGCCGCCGTCGGAGCAGATGGGCACGTAGATGCCGGTCTCCCTGAAGTATTCGTCCCGGGCCGCGGCGACCTCGATCAGAGCCGTAGCCTGACCGCGGCCGATGCCCTTGGTCTCCCGGGTGATGCAGATGGAACCGCCGCCGATGCCGACCTTCACAAAGTCTGCGCCGGCCTTGGCCAGGAACAGGAAGCCGTCCCGGTCAACCACGTTGCCCGCGCCGATCTTCACGGTGTCGCCGTAGTTATCCCGGACCCATTTGATGGTCTTTTCCTGCCAGCAGGTGTAGCCCTCGGAGGAGTCGATGACCAGCACGTCCGCGCCGGCCTTCAGCAGAGCGGGGATACGGGTGGCGTAGTCCCGGGTGTTGATGCCCGCGCCCACCAGGTAGCGCTTCTTCTCGTCCAGCAGCTCCAGAGGATTCTCCTTGTGAGAGGAATAGTCCTTGCGGAAAACGAAGTACATGAGGTGATCCTCGTCGTCCACGATGGGCAGGCTGTTCAGCTTGTGTGCCCAGATGATGTCGTTGGCTTCCTTCAGCGTGGTCTCCTTGGGGGCAGTGACCAGCTTTTCCCGGGGGGTCATGAAGTCGCTGACCTTGGCGGAAGGCTCCATCCGGGATACCCGGTAGTCACGGCTGGTGACGATGCCCAATAGCCTACCGTTGGCGGTGCCGTCCTCGGTGATGGCCACGGTGGAGAAGCCGTTTTTCGCCTTCAGGGCCAGCACGTCTGCCAGAGTGGCGTCGGGGGTCAGATTGGAGGCGGAGGTGACGAAGCCGGCCTTGTAGCCCTTGACCTTTGCCACCATGGCGGCCTGATTCTCAATGGACTGGGAGCCGTAAATAAAGCTGATGCCGCCCTCCTTGGCCAGAGCGATGGCCAGGGTATCGTTGGACACGGACTGCATGACGGCGGAGGTCAGAGGCACATTCAGGCTGATGGCAGGCTCCTCCACGCCCTTGCGGTACTTGACCAGAGGGGTCTTGAGGCTGACCCGGTCAGGGATACAGTCCTCGGAGGTATAGCCGGGGATGAGCAGGTACTCGCTGAAGGTGTGGCTGGGTTCCGGATAGTAGTAAGCCATTGGGGGGTTCCTCCTGTTTATATATAAGTATTTATGATACAGAATTCTGTAGGGGCGGGTCACTGACCCGCCCGTCGGCGCAGCCGCTGGCATTTACTGAACTGCCGCTTCGCGGAAGGGCGGGTCGATGACCCGCCCCTACAATGGGTCTTTAAAGGGTCTTTCCGTCTCCCGAATCCAGCACCTCGGCCACCTCTTTTCCGGTGGAGCTGCGCTTATGGAAGTTGCCGACGATCTCGCTGACGGGGTGGACGATGGCGAAGGTGTTGGGATAGCTGCGGATGATGCGGTTCACCGCCGCGATCTGGGTCTTGTTCACCACGCACAGCAGCACGCTGGTCTCCCGCCCGGAGTACATTCCCTTACCGGGGATCAGAGTGGTGGTATGGTGGGTGTCCCGGATAATGTCCTCGGATATCTCACCTGAATGATCGGTGATGATCTCAAAGGCAATGGCGGAGCGGCCGGACTTCATCAGACGCTCTCCCACGTTGGTTGACATAAAACTATAGAGGATGCACAGGATCACCGGCTCCATCTGGTTGCCGTAGACAAAGTAGCTGGCCACGGCGATGACAGCGTTCAGGGTGAAGCTGATGCCGAAGACGCTTTTTTCCGGGGAATGCTTATGGACGATTGCGGAGACAAAATCCGTGCCGCCGGTATAGGCGCTGCCCTTCACCAGAATGGAGTAGACGTAGCCCTGAATGACACCGGCCACCAGCGGTCCCAGAATTTTGCTGGTCCCGTTCTCGGTGACGTAGGCGTAGGAGCTGAGATCCACGTGATCCAAAATCAGAAGGCCCAGGGAGAAGGTGATGACATACACCATGCTCCGCAGAGCCACGGGCTTGCTGACCTCCACATAGCACCAGATCGCCAAGGGCACGTTGACCAGCAGGCTCAGATAGCCCACGCTGATGCCGGAAACGTACTGGATCATGGTGCAGATACCGTTGACGCCGGAGGGGGCAAACTGGTTGGGGAAAATGAACATTTCGTAGTTCACGGAGGCCACCAGCGCCACCAGAGCGATGACGAGGTAGGTCCATGCTTTTTTCATTGTCTGCATATATTTCCTCATCCCCCGTAGGGGACGGCGTCCTCGACGTCCCATCGATACAGGGTCACGTTTATAATAGCCGAATATAGGATACCACATCCCACCACGGGACGTCCGGGAGGCCGTCCCCTACGGTGCTATTTGATAGATTTTAACATAGCTTATTTACCCGGTCAAGGCGCAAATTGACGAAAAACAGGGCGGGTTTTTCCCTCTTTGTGGGGGGTATGTCCACCCGTCCGCGATATACATACATCTGTCCATACAAAAATAACCCCAGTGTGTAGAAAAGCGTGGTTCTTTTCTGAATTTTCCCTAAAATCTCCTTGTGTTTTCTGTTGAAATATGATAAAATTTAGGGTGAAAGATTATGTCCCGAAATGGGCCTGCGGCTCCTTTTTTCCGGGACAAAAAATGTACGGAAAGGAGCCGGATTATGTATTCATCCGCCTATGTCTGGGCGAAGGTCCTGAGTTACATTGAAGAGCGGCTGGGTGCCGTGACCATCTCGGCGTGGCTGGACGACGCGGAGGTGGTGGAGCTGAATGAAACCAACCTGATCCTCTACTCCCCCTCGGATTTCCGCCGGGAGATCATCCGCCGCCGGTGCACCGACCTCATTCAGGACGCCCTGAAGGAGATCTTCAACTCCGACGCAAAGCTGCTGGTCTTCGGCGACGAGGAGCTGAACGCCCGGAAGGCCAAGGGCAAGAATCCCACCGCCATGGACTTCAATCCCCAATTTACATTCGATAATTTCGTGGTAGGCCCAAGCAACCGCTTTGCCCACTCCGCCGCCATCGCCGTCTCCAAGACTCCGGGACAGGTCTATAACCCCCTGTTCATCTACGGCCCTCCCGGCGTTGGCAAGACACACCTGCTCTACGCCATCGCCAACGGCATCCGCAAGGAAAACCCAGACGCCAACATCGTCTACATCAAGGGCGACCAGTTCACCAACGAACTGATCGACGCCATTAAAAACGGCAAAAATATCGAATTCCGCAGTAAATACCGGGAAGCGGACCTGTTCCTGGTGGATGATATCCAGTTCATTGCCGGCAAGGAATCCACCCAGGAGGAATTCTTCCATACCTTCAATAAGCTTTATGAAGAACACAAGCAGATCGTCCTGACCTCTGACCGCAAGCCCGACGATATGCTGACTCTGGAAGAACGTCTGCGCAGCCGTTTCCTCTGGGGTCTGACTGCGGACATCAACCCCCCGGACTACGAGACCCGTATGGCCATCCTGAAAAACAAGGCCAAGCAGCTGGGTCTGGAGCTGCCCGACGACGTGTGCAACTACATTGCCGTGAACATCACCAGCAACGTCCGTCAGATCGAGGGCACCGTGAAAAAGATCCTGGCTTACCGGGACCTGAACAATATGCCCCTGGATCTTCCCAATATCTCCCGGGCCATTGACGATATGTTCAAGAGCGAGGGCAACGCCCTGCCCACCCCGAACCTGATCATCACCCAGGTCTGCAAATTCTACAACGTGGACGAGTCCGTCCTCCGGGGCACCCAGAAGAACAAGGGCACCGCCGAGGCCCGGCAGATGGCCATGTATCTGATCCGCAAGCTCACCAACCTGAGCCTGCCGGACATCGGCAAGGAATTCGGCCGGGACCACTCTACCGTCCTGTACGCCATCCGCAAGGTGGAGGTCGCCCTGAAAAACGGCGACAGCAATGTGCAGAACAACGTTCGGGACATTACCGCCAACATTAACTCCTGTCTTTAACCCCATCTGTAGGGGCGGGTCACCGACCCGCCCGTCGGCGCAGCCGATTCGCGGAAGGGCGGGTCACTGACCCGCCCCTACATTTGACTTTTCTATTTTTCCACAGGGGCTGTGGAATGTGGAATTTTTTTCTGTGGAAAAACCGGGCCCAAAATTTTCTCCACACCGGGCTGTGGATGGCTGTGGAAATTTTCACTGGGGGCTGTGGAAAAAAAGTTGCTGCGGCTCTAGGGCAAATGCCACTTTTCCACATAAGTTTCTACTAATACTGTTAATACTACCCAAACCTATGAAAGATAATATGATCTTCCTTATCTTTCAAAAGAAAGGATGAACGATATGCGCTTTACCTGTGAAAAAAGTATGCTGGTTTCGGGACTGAATATCGCCGGGCGGACGGTGGCTCAGAAGAGCAGCCTGTCCGTCATTGAGGGCATCCTCTGTAAGGCCGAGGTGGGCCTGAGCCTGACGGGCTATAATATGGAGACTGCCATCACCTATGACATTGAGGCAGAGGTAACTGATCCCGGCGAGTGCATCCTGCCGGCCAAGCTCTTTGGCGACATCATCCGGCGGCTGCCGGAGGGGCCTGTCACTGTGGTGGTGGGCGAGGATTATAAGGTCTCCATCCGGGCGGGTTACGCTTCCTTTACGATTTCCGCGGAATCTGCCGAGGATTATCCGGAATTGCCGGATGTCAACAGTGGACGGCCTGTTCTGATCCCCCAGTGCCAGCTGAAGGAGCTGATCTCCGGTACCATTTTTGCCGTGTCCGAAAATCAGGGACGGCCAATCCACACCGGTGTCAAGTTTGAAGTTACTAACGATTCCATCACCGCCGTGGCTGTGGATGGATTCCGGCTGGCCCGGCGGACCTATCACCCTGAGGAAGGCACCGGGAGGGAAATGAATTTCGTGGTGCCCTCCCCCGGACTGAAGGAAGTGGAGAAGATCGTCTCCGATGTGGAAGACATGGCTTCCTTCACCCTTGGCCCCAAGCATATTTTATTCCAGATCGGCAAGGCCACCCTGGTCTGCCGCCTGCTGGAAGGCGAATTTCTGGAT
Source organism: Eubacteriales bacterium (assembly GCA_030539285.1). GTDB lineage: Bacteria > Bacillota > Clostridia > Oscillospirales > Oscillospiraceae > Faecousia. The sequence continues at coordinate 1,923 of JAUNSH010000018.1, read as the reverse complement.
TGGCGGCGGGTGGTGCCCACCAACTGCCCCATTAAACTGATCACCAGCGTCAGCGATCTGGCTTCTTCCGTGGAACGTGTTGGCCTGATCGTCTCCGAAAAATACAAAAGCCCCGTGCGCTGCGTGTTCGGAAACAATGAACTTCTCATGCGCACCAACACCACCATCGGCGCGGCAGAGGACAAGTGCAGCTTTGCCGGCGACGGAAAGGAGCTGGAGATCGGCTTCAATGTGCGGTATCTCGCCGATGCCCTGCGGGTGATCCCCAGCGACGAGGTGACCCTGGAGCTGACCAACGGCTTAAGTCCCATCGTCCTGACCCCCGCCGACGAGAAACACGACTTTGCCTACATGGTGCTCCCGGTCAGAATCAAGAACGGTTAACACCGTAGGGCGGGGTCATGACCCCGCCGACCTGGTTTCGATTACCCGGAGTGTTGGATGAATGGAATAAGTTGGAAAATAACCAACCTATTGCCGTTGGACGAGCGTGAATACAAAAATGTTACGTGGTCGGCGGGGTCATGACCCCGCCCTACGAAAGGTGCTTTTATGAAAGTAGTCGTAAAAAAGAAGGACAATTCCATGCCGGTGCCCATTGACACGGAATTTATTAAATTACAGGACGCCATGAAATATGCCAACGCGGTATACTCCGGCGGCGAGGCCAAGGTGCTGATCCAGGAGGGTCAGGTGGAGGTCAACGGCGAGGTTTGCACCATGCGGGGCAAAAAGCTGCGTCCCGGTGACAATTTCGCCTTTGCGGGCCAGATCTACGCCATCACGGAAAAGACATGAGACTGAACACCCTTTCTCTGCAAAGTTTCCGCAACTATGCGCAGGCGGATTTGGAATTTGCCCCCGGCGTGAATCTGATCGTGGGGGACAACGCCCAGGGAAAAACCAATCTGCTGGAAGCCATCGCCTACCTTGGCGCGGGAAAAAGCTTCCGGGCCCAGAAAACCGCGGAGTTAATTCGGTTTGGAGCGGATTTTGGGGAGATTTCCGGGTCTGTTTTTTCGCAGGAACGGGAACAATCTCTAAGGTTTCTATTGTTTCCCGGCAGCCGTCCCCGGCAGATCTTCCGCAACGGGGCAAAGAAAAAGGCCCTCTCCGACATCGCCGGGGTGCTGCCCACGGTCCTGTTCTGCCCGGAGGATCTGATGATCCTGAAAATGGGAGCATCCCAGCGGCGGCGGTTTGGCGATTCAGGATTATGTCAACTGCGGCCCAACTATGACGCGGCTCTGACGGAGTACCACCGCATCCTCGACCAGAAGAGCCGAATTCTCAAGGATCATTTTGAAAATCCGTCAATTTTGGAAATATTGCCGGAATTCAATACCCGATTGTGTCAGGTTGGAGCCTTGCTGATCTCCTACCGCGCCCGGTATTATGACGCGCTGGGCAAAGCGGCAGCGGTTTACCATAATCAGTTTTCCGGCGGCGCGGAAGAATTCAGGCTTCAATACAAAACCGTGTCCACGGTAGAAGACCCCTTTGCCCCGGTATCCAAATTGACGGAAAACCTGCTGGACCACCAGAGCCGTCACCACCGGGCGGAACTGGAAACCGGCCAATGTCTCACCGGCCCCCACAAGGACGACTTTACCGTGACACTCTCTGGCATCGACCTGAAGGCCTACGGCTCCCAGGGCCAGACCCGTACCGCCGCCATCAGTTTAAAGCTTGCCCAGCGGGAGCTGATGGGACGGGAGTGGGGCGAGGAGCCGGTGCTGCTGCTGGACGATGTTCTGTCAGAGCTGGATCCCGGGCGGCAGGACTTTGTGCTCAACCAGATCTCCTCGGGACAGGTGTTCATCACCTGCTGCGAGGAAGGAAGGTTTACCAAGCTGGGCAAAACGATTCAGATCCAACACGGAAACGCAATCAATTAAGATACAAGATACGAGATACAAGATA
>JAUNSH010000073.1 GCA_030539285.1 Eubacteriales bacterium | reverse complement strand
ATGGGCTGGGCCATCGGCGGCATCTGCGGCCCCATGGTGGAGCTGCTGAAAAAGGGCAAGGTGGGCAAGGTCATCGACGTGCAGGACTTTGACCTGGACGGCGTGAACTCCATCAACCAGACCCCCGGCCACTATGAAATGTCCGCTTCCCAGTACGCCAACCCCGCCAACAAGGGCGCCTTTGTCAACAAGCTGGACTTTGTTGTCTTGGCGGCGCTGGAGATCGACACCGGATTCAACGTCAACGTGCTCACCGGCTCCGACGGCGTGCTCCGCGGCGCTCCCGGCGGACACCCCGATACCGCGGCGGGCAGCAAGGTCTGCATTATCGTGACCCCTCTGACCCGTGGCCGCATGGCTACTGTGTGCGAGAAGGTCGTCACCGTCACCACCCCCGGCGACTGCGTGGACGTGCTGGTCACCGACTACGGCATCGCCGTGAACCCCCTGCGGCCTGACCTCATCGAGTGTCTGGATAACGCTGGCATCCCCCACGTCACCATCGAGAGCCTGAAGGAAAAAGCCTACTCCCTCGTAGGTCGGCCCGATGATCTGGAATGGGAAGACAAAGTCGTTGCCGTGCTGGAAGCCCGTGACGGCACCATTCTGGATGTTGTCCGCAAGATCAAGCCCCTGGCGCTGTAATTCCACCATCGTAGGGGAGGGTCACTGACCCTCCCGTCCGCGAAGCGGCACTTGTCCGAGCGGCTGCGCCGACGGGCGGGTCAATGACCCGCCCCTACGGAATCCCATCCTTAACCGGGGGCCACTCCCCCGGAGGAAATAGGCAGGATTAAGCGGCTGGCATCCATACTATATTAAGTATTCATTTTTGTCACCGCCAGCCGCTTTCTCCCCAAATACAACCATAAATAAAAAGAAAGAGGTATCACTCATGAGCAACACCGTAGTTGGCATTCTCGGTATTGTTACCATCGTAGCGATCGTCGTTACCCTGTTCAAGAGCAAGACCCAGCCCGCCATCGCCTTCATCGTCTTCCCCGCGATCTTGGGTTTGGTGCTGGTGCTGGGCGGCCGGTTCTCCTTCGACGATCTGGCAGCCATGATCAAGGCTGGTTTCAATTCCACCGCCCCCACCGCAGCATTGTTCGTATTCTCCGTCCTGTACTTCGGCATCATGACTGACGCAGGAATGTTCGATACCATCATCGGCAAGCTGATGAAGCTCATCGGCAACAACGTCATCGGCGTGTGCGTCATGACCTGCCTGATCGCCACCATCGGCCATCTGGACGGCGGCGGCGCCTCCACCTTCTGCATCGTTGTCCCCGCCATGCTGCCTGTGTTCAAGAAGATGAACATGAAGCCCACCAGCCTCCTGCGCATCGCGGTTCTCGCCATGGGCGTGCTGAACCTGATGCCCTGGGCCGGCCCCACCATGCGTGCCGCCACCGTGCTGGGCATTGAGGCCGGTGAGCTGTGGTCCACCCTGATCCCCATTCAGATCTTCGGACTGATCCTGGCCTTCGTGGTGGCTGTTGTCACCGGCATCATCGAGAAGAAGAACGGCGCGGGCCTTGCCGAGGGCGAGACCCTGGAGGTCGCCGCTGCTTCTTCTGACGCAAATGAGCTGGCCCGTCCCAAGCTGTTCGTGTTCAACATCATCCTGACCATCGCCGTCATCGCCATGCTGATCTGGGACGTGTTCCCCAGCTACGTGCCCTTCATGCTGGGCGTTTCCATCGCTCTGTTCGTCAACTACGGTGCTTCCGCCAAGATGCACAAGAAGATCATCAACCTGCACGCCGGCCCCGCCCTTATGATGTGCTCCACCCTGATGGGCGCCGCCGTCCTGATGGGCGTACTGACCACCAGCTTCAACTACAAGCTCGATGACGCCGGCAACATCATCGGTCTGGTAGCCGCCTCTGCCAAGAGCACCGCTGCCGCCGACGTGCCCAGCGTGGTTCGCTGCCTGGCTGGTCTGGTCACTGCCATCCTGCCCGCCGCCATCGGACAGCACCTGCCTCTGGTCATCGGCATCCTGTCCGTGCCTCTGGCTCTGGCCTTCGACACCGACTCCTACTTCTACGGTATGCTGCCCGTCATCATCGCCATCGGCGAGGGCTTCGGCGTTGCCGCTCTGCCCATCGCGGTTGCCATGGTGGTCTGCCGCAACTGCGCCACCTTCATCAGCCCCATGGTCCCCGCCACATTGCTCGGCACCGGCCTTGCCGATGTGGACATCAAGGATCACATCAAGAGCTCCTTCCTGTGGGTCTGGGGATTCTCGATCCTGTGCATGCTGTTCGCCATCGTCATCGGCATCATGCCCCTGTAACTTTGCTACCTTCCTCCTTACTTTTACCCCGGTGTCCCAAGTGGGCACCGGGGGTTTTCTAAATCTTGCAATAGAGATCAAATCGTGGTATTCTGTAGGGGCGGCCATTGGCCGCCCGAATGATACCTGCCTGAAAAACGGCGGGCGGCCAATGGCCGCCCCTACAGTGACTTTATCTTTTATTTTTGAAGGTGATTTTACGAATAAAAAAAGAAACCTACTCCATCTGTTTCTGGAATTCGCCAAATTCGGCTGCTTTACCTTCGGCGGAGGTTGGAGCATTATCGCCCAGATGCAGCAGCTGTATGTGGACAAGCGGAAGGAAATAACCTCTCAGGAACTTCTCGACCTTGCCAGCGTGGCAAAAAGCCTGCCCGGCACCATGATCTCCAACGTTGCCATGCTCTATGGCTACCGTGTCGGAGGGCTGGCCGGGGGCTTTTCCGCCGTGTTCGGCATGATCCTGCCGCCCCTGGCCGTTATCTTGGTCATCAGTTATTTCTACGCTGCTTTCCGCACCAACCCCTGGGTCAACGCCGCCATGGAGGGGATGCAGGCGGCGGTGGTTCCTATCATTTTCAGCGCCGCCGTCAATCTGGTGAAGGGCAGTATGCCTTACCCTCCCTGTGTGCTGCTGCTCATCCTCTCCGTGGCAGCCTACCTCTTTACCGACTGGAGCCCCATCGTTCTCGTGATTTTGGGTGTGGTGCTGGGGATGGTCATTGGCAGCTGGTACGAAAGGAGGCAGCCCCATGATCCTGCTTAAGCTGTATTGGAGCTTCCTGCTCATCGGGTTCGGCAGCTTCGGCGGCCTGTCCATGATCCCCCAGATTTCCAACGAAGTGCTGACCCACGGCTGGATGACCGCCGAACAGGTGACGGACATTGTGGCCATCGCCGAAATGACCCCTGGCCCCCTGGGACTGAACTGCGCGTCCTTTGCCGGGATGCAGGCGGCGGGGATCCCCGGGGCCATTGCCGCCAATTTCGGCGTGCTGACCCCCACCCTGACCCTGTGTGCTGTAGCCGCCATTTTCTTCCACAGATTCCATGGCAGCCGGGTGATACAGTGGATCTTAACAGGCGTTCGGCCCGTATGCCTGGGCATGGTGGCGGGCGTGCTGATCTCCCTGAGCATCAGCAATTATTGGAGCGGCACCGCCCTGAATCTGACGGGCATTGCCATCAGCCTGATCGATCTGTACCTGCTGCGAAAGCGCAAGGTGGGCATCCCCACGGTGCTGGTTTTCAGCGCCGCAGCGGGACTGGTGCTGTTCGGCGTGTTGGGTTTACCGGCATAATCCGTAAGGGACGGCGTCTTCGACGTCCCGTTCCCGTGTTTTTGCTGATGTGCGGGGCGTCCGGGAGGCCGTCCCCTACGATATATGACAATTAGGAGGCAATCGAAATGACGGAAGCAACCATGATCGATCTTGCTCTGGAGGAACGTTTTTCTGCCGCGGTGATAGTGGACACGAAGGATATCGTCTTTGACCCCATTTTCCGGCCCTGCTGTGAGGAAAACCTCTGCGGGCAGTATGGTGTCAACTACACCTGTCCCCCGGACTGCGGCACCCCGGATGAGATGGAGCAGAAGATTCGCGCCCATAAAAAGGCGCTGGTGCTGCAAACCATCTGGGAGATTCCCGATATGTCCGACACCGCCGCCACCAAGCCCGCCAAGAAGGCCCACAATGCCGCCCAGCTCCGTCTGGCGAAGAAGTTCCGGGAAGGCGGCGTCCCCGGCTTCCTGGTGGGGGCCAGCGGCTGCGCATTGTGCTCTCCCTGCCACTTGAAAAACGGGGAACCCTGCCCCCACCCGCTGGAGCGGTATTCCTGCATGTCCGCCTACTGCATTTTCGTGCAGAAACTGGCAGAGCACTGCGGCATCGACTACGACTGCGGCAGCGGGCTGCTGGCATTCTTTGGGATGTACGTGTTTGATTGAGTATCGTAGGGGAGGGTCAGTGACCCTCCCCTACATTTTATCTTTTCCCCTTGCAATGGGGAACTGACTTTGCTATACTGAAACCAGAAGCAAACCCACCATATTACAGCAAAGGAGAATGATTATGGGACTTATTCGTGCGGGATTGAATGCCGCCGGTGGCGTGCTGGCGGATCAGTGGAAGGAATTTTTTACCTGTGAGGCAATTCCCGAAGGGGTGCTGGCCCTGAAGGGCCGGAAGTCCGGCGGCCGCCGCAGCGTCAACCGCGGCAGCGACAATCTTATCACCACCGGCTCCGTGATCCTGGTTGCCGACGGCCAGTGCATGATGATCGTGGACCAGGGCAAGATCGTGGAATTTGCCGCTGAGCCCGGCGAATATACCTATGACGCCTCCACAGAGCCTACCATTTTCTGCGGTGACCTTGGTGAGGGCGTGGCAAAATCCATCACCGAGTTCGGGCGGCGCTTTACCTTCGGCGGAGAGGCGCCCAAGGATCAGCGCATCTACTATTTCAACACCAAGGAGCTGACGGGCAACAAGTACGGCACCCCCAGCCCGGTACCCTTCCGGGTGGTTGACAACAACATCGGCCTGGACATGGACGTAGGCATCCGCTGCTTTGGCCTGTTCTCCTACCGCATCTGTGACCCCGTGCTGTTCTACAAGAATGTCTGCGGCAACATCTCCGATGCCTACACCCGGGACCGGCTGGATGACCAGCTCCGCTCAGAACTGCTGAGTGCCCTGGGCATGGCCTTCGGCCGCATTTCCGAAATGGGCATCCGCTACAGCGCCCTGCAAATGCACACCATGGAGCTGGCGGACACCCTTAATGATGTCCTGAGCAAAAAATGGCGGGAAAAGCGGGGTTTGGAGATCGTCAACATCGGTATTTCCAGCCTGACCCCCGTGGAGGAGGACGCCAAGCGGGTGCAGCAGTATCAGGCCGCTTCCGCCTTCCGGGACCCCCGGAACGCCGCCGCCCAGCTGTTCAGCGCGCAGGCTGACGCCACCCGCACCGCCGCCGCCAATCCCAACGGGGCCGTCATGGGCTTCATGGGCATGAACATGGCCCAGCAGACCGGGGGAACCGCCGCCCAGCTCTATCAGATGGGTCAGGAGCAGGCCGCTCCCGCCGCGAACAGCTGGAAATGCGCCTGCGGCGCCACCGCCACCGGCAAGTTCTGCCCTGAATGCGGGGCCAAAAAGCCGGAACTCAAGGCGGCAGGAAGCTGGAAGTGCCCCAAGTGCGGCGCGGAGGCCACGGGAAAGTTCTGCCCCGAATGCGGCACCAAAAAACCGGAAGCTGAGGGCTGGGTCTGCGCCTGCGGCGCGGTGAACAAGGGCAAATTCTGCCCGGAGTGCGGGGCGAAAAAGCCCGCCGGCATCCCTCAGTACCGCTGCGACAAGTGCGGCTGGGAGCCGCCCAAGGGCACGAAACCGCCGAAATTCTGCCCCGAATGCGGTGACCCCTTTGACGACGGGGACATCATTTAAGTTGAAAGTTGAAAATTGAAAGTTGAAGTTTTTGGCTGCTGAGGAGAGTATTATGGCAACAGAAATTACCAACTACCAATGTCCGGCCTGTACCGCGCCCCTGCGTTTTGACGGCGAATCAGGGAAACTGGTCTGTGACTTCTGCGGAAGCACTTATTCCGTAGAGGAAATCGAGACTCTCTACGCCGAAAAGGACAAGGCCGCGGCGGAAGCTTCTAAAAAGGCCGTGGAAACGCCCGCCGGCTGGGATACGGACGAAAACCTGCGGGCCTACCAGTGCCCCACCTGCGGCGCGGAGCTGATAACCGAGAAGACCACCGCCGCCACATCCTGCCCCTACTGCGGCAACCCCACAGTGGTGCCGGGGCAGCTGTCCGGGGCATTGAAGCCGGAATTCGTGCTTCCCTTCCAGATCGAGAAGGACGCGGTGGTGCAGGCCCTGCACAGGCACTACGGCAAGCGGAACTTCTACCTGCCCCGGCTGTTCCGCTCGGACAATCACATCGAAAAGGTACAGGGGGTCTACGTGCCCTTCTGGCTCTTTGATGCCACGGTGTCCGGCTCCGGCAGATATGAGGGGCAGGACAGCGTGACCCGGCGGCAGGGCGACTACAACGTGACTACCACCATGCACTACAAGGTCGAGCGGGCGGGCACCGCCAAATTCGACAGGGTCCCCGTGGACGGCTCCAAAAAGATGCCCGACAACTACATGGACTCCCTGGAACCCTTCGACTACACCCAGCTTAAAGATTTCTCCACCGCCTACCTGCCGGGATTCCTCGCCGACCGATTCGACGTGTCCGCCGAGGAAGCCAGCCCCAGAATGGAGGCCCGCTGCAAGGACACGCTGGAGGACCTGCTGCGCCGGGATGTTGACCACGCGGTAGTGGTTCCCGAGGGCTTTCAGGCGAAGGTGGAGAAAAAAGAAGCCCACTACGCTCTGCTTCCCGTGTGGATGCTGACCACAAAATGGCGGGATAAGAACTACCTGTTCGCCATGAACGGACAGACAGGAAAATTCGTCGGTGAACTGCCTACGGACAACGCCCTGTTCTGGCGGAATTTGGGAATTCTGACCCTGATCCTGACGCTGATCCTGCGGTTTTCCGGCATCACCCGGTTCCTGCTGGGCTTCTTTTAAGGGGGTGGGGATATGAAACGGCTTGTATCCATGATCACAGCGGTTTTCCTGCTGGCCATCCTGATCGTCCCTGCCTCCGCGGCGGACGACCCGGAATACTGCGTCTACGACGTGGCGGAGCTTCTTACCGATGACGAATACTGGACGCTGGAGGACTATGCCCAGGAAATTTCGGAGGTACAGCAATGTGCCGTGTATTTTGTAACGGTTGAGGACTACCGGGACTACGGTGACGGCGATATTTACAACGTGGCCCGGCAGATCTTTCTTGCCAACGAATTCGGCATGGGCGAAGACGGGGACGGTGTCATGCTGATCCTGTCCATGGATGACCGGGACTATTGCCTGCTGGCCCACGGCTTCGGTGACACAGCCCTGACAGATTACGGCAAGGACTACATCAGCGGGGAATTTCTGGACAATTTCGCCGACAACGACTGGTACGGCGGGTGTCTTGACTATCTTGCCCGCACCGACGAACTGCTGGCTCAGGCCCGGGCAGGGAATATCTATGACCGGGGCAACTGGATCACCAGCGGCGCCCTGTGGCTGTGGAGCCTGGTGCTGGGCGCGGCCATTGCCGCCATCGTGTGCCTGATCCAGCGGGCCGCCATGAAGAAGAAGGTGCGCCTGCAGACCGGCGCTCTTGGCTATCTGGAGGGCGGCTCCGTCAACATCACCCGGCGGCGGGATGTGTACACCCATTCCACGGAAATTCGGCAGAAGATTGAAACGGACAAAGGCCCCTCCGGTTCCTCCGGCGGCCATTCCCATTCCTCCGACAGTTTCTCCGGTAAGAGCGGAAAATTCTAGGCGGCAGAGCTGCCAGCCAATGCGGGTGCCGGGTGCCTTTGGGTATTGCCCGGTACCGTTGCTTCGATGTCCTCTGTATGGCAAAAATACCCCCCATTTGTGATCATTATATCACAAACAGAGAGCTTTTTTTGACAGACTGGAAAGGCCCTCCGGCTCACGCCGGAGGGCCTTTGTTATATCAGGCTGGAATCTTAGTACATTCCGCCGCCCTGAGCGGCAGCTGCGGCAGCGGCAGCATCCGCAGCGGGATCAGGCTTGTCAACCACCAGAGACTCGGTGGTCAGCACGCAGGCGGCGATGGAAGCGGCGTTCTCCAGAGAGGAACGGGTAACCTTTGTGGGGTCCACGATACCGGCGGGAATCATGTCCACATACTCCTCGGTGTAGGCGTTGTAGCCGTAGCCAACCTTGCCGCAAGAGCGGATCTTCTCGTAGACCACGCTGCCGTCCACACCGGCGTTCTCGGCGATCTGACGGATGGGCGCCTGCAGCGCGGCGGCAATGATCTTGGCGCCGGTCTTCTCGTCGCCGTGCAGGGTGGCAATCAGCTCTTCCACAGCGGCAATGGCGTTGACCTGAGCGGTGCCGCCGCCAGCCACGATGCCTTCCTCAACGGCAGCCCGGGCGGCGTTCAGCGCGTCCTCAACCCGCAGCTTCTGTTCCTTCATGGCGACCTCGGTCTGCGCGCCAACCTTGATGACGGCCACGCCGCCACTGAGCTTTGCCAGACGCTCCTGGAGCTTCTCGCGGTCATAGTCAGAGGTGGTGGTAGCAATCGCGGAGCGGATCATGTGGGCACGGTTCTTGATGGCCTCCTCGCTGCCGTCGCCGTCCACGATGGTGGTGTTGTCCTTGGTGACAACGATCTGACGGCAGTGGCCCAGGTCGGTCATCTGGGTGTCAGGCAGCTCCATATTCAGCTCGCTGGAGATCACGGTGCCGCCGGTCAGGATGGCGATATCCTGCAGCATCTCCTTGCGGCGGTCGCCGAAGCCGGGGGCCTTGACGCAGACGATGTTGAAACGGCCCTGCAGACGGTTCAGGAGCAAGGTAGCCAGCGCGTCGCCCTCAACGTCCTCGGCAATGATCATCAGCTTGCGGCCGGACTTGACGATGGGCTCCAGGATGGGCAGGATCTCCTGAATGGAGGAGATCTTCTTGTCGGTGATCAGGATGTAGGCGTCGTCCAGGACGGCCTCCATCTTGTCGGTGTCGGTGACCATGTAGGGGGAAATATAGCCCCGGTCAAACTGCATACCCTCGACCACGTCCAGACCGGTCTCGGCGGTCTTGGACTCCTCGATGGTGATGACGCCTTCCTTGCCAACCTTCTCCATGGCCTCGGCGATCAGACGGCCGATCTCCTCGTCGCCGGAGGAAACGGTGCCGACACGGGCGATGGCGGCGGAGTCAGTCACAGGCTCGGAGTTGGCCTTGATGGCGGCAACAGCGGCGGCAACGGCCTTGTCGATGCCCTTGCGCATGACCATGGGGTTGGCACCGGCGGACAGGTTCTTCAGGCCCTCGCGGGTGATGGCCTGGGCCAGCAGGGT
>JAUNSH010000072.1 GCA_030539285.1 Eubacteriales bacterium | reverse complement strand
TTGTATCTACACAAAAGGGGTATTGATTTATGAAGCTTTTAGTTGTCGGCGGCGGCGGGCGGGAGCACGCCATTATCCGCTGCCTGAAAAAGAATCCCGAAGTCACCGAAATTTTCGCCCTGCCCGGCAACGGCGGCATTGCCGCGGATGCGACCTGCGTTGCCATCGGGGCTACCGATATTGACGGCATCGTGAAATTTGCCGTGGAAAACGCCATCGATTACGCCGTGGTGGCCCCGGACGATCCGCTGGTGCTGGGCTGCGTGGACGCGCTGGAAGCAAAGGGCATTCCCTGCTTCGGCCCCCGTGCCAACGCCGCCATCATCGAGGGCAGCAAGGTGTTTTCCAAAAATCTCATGAAGAAATACGGCATTCCCACTGCGGAATACGCCGTTTTTGAGGACATGGACGCGGCGCTTGCATACCTCGACACTGCCGCCGTGCCCACTGTAGTCAAGGCCGACGGTCTGGCTCTGGGCAAGGGCGTCATCATTGCCCAGACCCGGGAGGAAGCCAGGAAGGCTGTCCGGGATATGATGGAGGGCGGTATGTTTGGGGCTTCCGGCAGCCGGGTGGTTATCGAGGAATTCCTTACCGGCCCCGAAGTCTCCGTGCTGGCCTTTACCGACGGTAACGTGGTCAAGCCCATGGTGTCCTCTATGGATCACAAGCGCATCGGCGACCACGACACCGGCCTGAACACTGGCGGCATGGGCACCGTGGCCCCCAACCCCTATTACACCGCTGAAATTGCTGACCGCTGCATGAAGGAAATTTTCCTGCCCACCATCGCCGCCATGAACGCAGAGGGCCGCACCTTCAGGGGCTGTCTGTACTTTGGCCTGATGCTGACCCCCAAGGGGCCCAAGGTCATCGAGTACAACTGCCGCTTCGGCGACCCCGAGACTCAGGTGGTGCTGCCCCTGCTGGAGAGCGATCTGCTGACCATTATGCGCGCCTGCACGGGTGGTACTCTGGCGGACACCGAGGTAAAATTCTCTGATAAGAACGCCTGCTGTGTGATCCTGGCCTCCAACGGCTACCCAGTCAGCTACAAGAAGGGCTTCGAGATCACTATGACGGAGGAAGCCGCCGCCCACACCTTCGTGGCTGGCGCAAAGCTGGCTGACGGCAAGCTTCTTACCTCCGGCGGCCGGGTCACCGGCACCACCGCCATTGCGGATACGCTGGAAGGTGCCATCAAGGAAGCCTACCGCCTGTCCGACGGCGTAAAGTTTGAAGGAGCCTACCGCAGAAGCGACATCGGCCAGCGGGCACTGCTGGCTCTGAAATAAATCAAGGAGGAAAACCCATGGTTTATCGCGTTTACGTAGAAAAAAAGGAAGGCCAGACCCATGAGGCGTCCAGCCTTTTGAAGGAAATTCGGGATTTTTTGCAGATCTCCAGCCTGACGGGACTGCGGGTGCTGAACCGCTATGACGCGGAGAATATTGACGAGGAGCTGTTCCGTTATGCCGTGAACACCGTCTTCTCCGAGCCCCAGGTGGACAACGTCAGCTACGAGGTGCCCCAGGGCCAGACCGTCTTTGCCGTGGAGCCACTGCCCGGTCAGTACGACCAGCGGGCCGACTCCGCTGCCCAGTGCATCCAGATCATCTCTCAGGGCAACCGCCCCACCATCCGCACCGCCAAGGTGTATGTGCTGACAGGCGATGTGACCGAGGACGAGCTGGCTGCCATCAAGAAGTACGTCATCAACGCTGTGGAGAGCCGGGAAGCTTCCCTGGATATGCCCGAGACGCTGGCGGTTCAGTACGCGATCCCTGAGACCGTAGCCACCGTCACCGGCTTCATCACCATGGACGAAAAAGCCCTGGCGGAACTGCTCGACCAGCTGGGCCTTGCCATGGACCTGGACGATCTTAAATTCCTGCAAACCTACTTCAAGGAGCAGGAGCACCGGGATCCCACCATCACCGAGATCCGGGTGGTGGACACCTACTGGTCCGACCACTGCCGTCACACCACCTTCTCCACCCATCTGGACAAGGTGGACATTGAAGATCCCGCCGTGCAGGCAGCCTACGAGCAGTACCTTGCTGCCCGGGTGGAGGTCTACGGTGAGGAGAAGGCCGCTGTTCGTCCTCAGACTCTGATGGACATTGCCACCATCGGCGCAAAGACTCTGAAAAAGCGGGGCCTGCTCCCCGAGCTGGACGAGAGCGAGGAGATCAACGCCTGCTCCATCCACGTGGACGCGGAGGTCAACGGCGAAACCCAGGACTGGCTGCTGATGTTCAAAAATGAGACCCACAACCACCCCACCGAGATCGAGCCTTTCGGCGGCGCGGCCACCTGTATCGGCGGCTGCATCCGTGACCCCCTGTCCGGCCGTGCCTATGTCCATCAGGCCATGCGTGTCACCGGCGCGGGCGACCCCCGGAAGTCTCTGAAGGATACTCTGCCCGGCAAGCTGCCCCAGCGCAAGCTCTGCCAGACTGCCGCCGCGGGCTATTCCTCCTACGGCAACCAAATTGGCCTTGCCACGGGCCACGTTGCCGAGCTGTACCACGAGGGCTACATCGCCAAGCGCATGGAGTGCGGCGCGGTAGTCGCTGCCGCTCCCGCGGGAAATGTCCGCCGGGAATGCCCCGCCCCCGGTGACGTGGTGATCCTGCTGGGCGGCCGCACCGGCCGGGACGGCATCGGCGGTGCCACCGGCTCCTCCAAGAGCCACAACCTGAAATCCCTGACCACCATGGCTTCCGAAGTCCAGAAGGGCAACGCCCCCGAGGAGCGGAAGATCCAGCGGCTGTTCCGGGACAGCAAGGTCACCCGGCTTATCAAGCGCTGCAACGACTTTGGCGCGGGCGGCGTGTCCGTTGCCATCGGTGAGCTGGCCGACGGCCTGCGCATCGATCTGGATGCCGTGCGTAAGAAGTACGATGGGCTGGACGGCACCGAGCTGGCCATCTCCGAGTCTCAGGAGCGGATGGCCGTTGTGGTGGCCCCCGAGGATGCCGACGCCTTCATCGCCGCCGCGGAAAAGGAAAATCTGGAAGCCTACCGGGTGGCGGTGGTCACCGAGGAAGCCCGGATGGTCATGAGCTGGAAGGGCCACGAGATTGCCAACCTGTCCCGAGACTTCCTGAACACCAACGGCGCGGTGAAGCACGCCGAGGTGAAGGTGAATGCCGCAAAACGCTGCGGAACGATCGAGGAGCAGCCCAACCTCCGGGGTATTGCCTCCGGCCTGCGGTACGCTTCCCAAAGGGGTCTTGTAGAGCGGTTCGACGCCACCATCGGCGCAGGCTCTGTGTTGATGCCCTTCGGCGGCAAAAATCAGGCCACCCCTGAGCAGGCCATGGCCGCCAAGCTGCCGGTCCTGCCCGGTCAGGAGACCGACGCCGCCAGCGTCATGGCCTGGGGCTGTGACCCCGACCTGCTGTCCGCCGATCCCTTCACGGGCGCGAAAATGAGCGTCATTTCCTCTATGGCAAAAATTGTCGCCGCAGGTGCGGACTACAAGAAAGCGTACCTCACCTTGCAGGAATTCTTCGAGAAGCTGAGAACCGAACCGGAGCGCTGGGGCAAGCCCTTCCAGGCGCTGCTGGGTGCGCTGGATGCCCAGCTGGGTCTGGACGCCGCCGCCATCGGAGGTAAGGACTCTATGTCCGGCACCTTCCTCGACAAGGACGTGCCTCCTACGGTCATCTCCTTTGCCATTGCGCCCATCAAGGCCGGTGACGTGATCTCCAACGAGTTTAAGGAAGCGGGCCACCCCGTCTACCGCTTCGGCCCCTCCAGCGATAGCTGCAAGCAGCTGCGGGAGAGCTGGGAGAAGTTCCACGCCCTGTGCCAGGCCGGTAAGGTCAAGGCCGCCTGGGCTATCGATGCCGGCGGTGAGGGCGAAGCCGTCATGAAGATGTCCTTCGGTAACTCCATTGGCTTTGTGTCCGAGCCGGGTGCGGTCCATCAGTATGGCGCCGCCTACGGCGACATCGTGGCGGAGCTGACGGAGGACGTCGACTTTGGCTTCCGTATTGGCCACACCGTCGCGGAGCCTGTCATCACCGTTGGCGACGAGACTGCCACCATTGCGGAGCTGTACGAGCTGAACACCGCGGTGCTGGAAAAGGTCTATCCCACCAAGACGGTAGAGACTGAGAAAACCGTTCCCACCTTCTCCAATCCCGGCGTGTCCAACCTGGCTCCTGCCGTGAAGGTAGCCAAGCCCAAGGTGCTGATCCCTGTGTTCCCCGGCACCAACTGCGAGTACGATTCCGCCCGGGCCGTTATTGCGGCTGGCGGTGAAGCCGACATCGTAGTCATCCGCAACCTGACCGCCGACGATGTGGCGAGAAGCGTGGAAACTGTTGCCGCGAAAATTGGGAGTAGCCAGATGATTTTCATTCCCGGCGGCTTCTCCGGCGGCGACGAGCCGGACGGTTCCGCAAAGTTCATTACCGCCTTCTTCCGCAACCCCGCCATCCGCGAGCAGGTGACCCGGCTGCTGGAAGAGCGGGACGGCCTGATGTGCGGTATCTGCAACGGCTTCCAGGCCCTCATCAAGCTGGGTCTGGTGCCCTTCGGCAAGATCATCGATACCGATGACACCTGCCCCACCCTGACCTTCAACACCATTGCCCGGCACCAGAGCCGCATTGTCCGCACCCGGGTGGCCTCCAACAAGAGTCCCTGGCTGAGCCTGACCAATGTGGGCGACATCTACAACGTGCCCATCTCCCACGGCGAAGGCAAGTTCCTGGCAAGCCCCGAGCTGGTCGCCCAGCTGGCCGCAAATGGTCAGATCGCTACCCAGTACGTGGATCTGGACGGCAACCCCACCATGGACGCTGCTTTCAACCCCAACGGCTCCGTCTGCGCCATCGAGGGTATCACCTCTCCCGATGGACGGGTCTTCGGCAAAATGGGCCACAGCGAGCGTATCGGCGCGGGTCTGTACAAGAACGTCCCCGGCCAGTACGATATCCAGATGTTCAAGGCCGCTGTCAAGTATTTTAAGTAAAAATGTGTCTGAGGGGTGCCCCACCGTTAGGCGGGGCACCCTTTTTTACAGCATAATCGTAGGGCGGAGTCATGCCCCCGCCGCAGACTGCCGAAAAATCTAAATTTTCCTCACCGTAGGGGCCGATGCCCACATCGGCCCACAGTAAAAGTGCACGATTATTTCAAATCTTCGGCGAATTCGGAACATCTACGAAAGGGGCGATGTGGGCATCGCCCCCTACGGGGTACTTTTTTGACAAACTAGAGCGGGGTCAGACATAAGTCCTACGAATTAAAAAAGTCCGGCACCGTTTGGTGCCGGACAACATTTTACTTCATCTGCTTCCCTTGTCGTAGGGAATGCCCTCGGCCTTGGGGGCGCGGGACTTTTTGGATGTGAAGGCCAGCACCGCCAGCGTCACCAGATACGGAAGCATCCGGTACAGGTGGGAGCTGATGCCCAAGTTCGCCAGGGTGTAAATGCCGTCGCCGTTCAGGTCGATGGAGCTGTAGGCCGCGGCGATGCACTTGAACAGGCCGAACAACAGGGACGCGCCCGCAATGTTCAGGGGCTTCCAGTTGCCGAAGATCATGACTGCCAGAGCAAGGAAGCCGAAGCCTGCCACGTCGCCGTTGGCGGTGCAGTTGGCGGTGGTCAGGGAGTACACGAAGCCGCCCATGCCTGCCAGCGCACCGGAAATGGTGGTGCCGGCGTAGCGCATCTTGTAGACATTGATGCCCAGACTGTCCGCCGCTTGGGGATTTTCACCGCAGGAGCGCAGCCGCAAGCCGAACCGGGTCTTGTACAGGATGATGGAGAGGATGACGAACACCAGAATGCAGATATAGGTGGCGAGGTAGACCTTATGGATAAAAGTCTCGCCAAGGAAGCCGATGTCCACATTTTTCTTGATGCCGAAGGTGGACTTCTTGATCATAAACCAGGAGGCCGCGTCACCGGTAGCCATTTGCAGGGTGTTCTGGTTGGCGAGGATCCGCACAAGGAACAGCACCAACGCGGGGGCCATCATGTTCAGAGCCGTGCCGCCCACGGTCTGGTCGGCTTTCAGATTGATGGAGGCGAAGGAAAGCAGCAGGGAGAATACCGCACCCATGGCGGCGGAAGCCAGCATGGCCAGGATCTCCAAGCCCTGCAAGGTCAGCCAGTCGCCGTTTTTCGCGGCCTCGGTGAACACGTCAAAGCTTTGCATGGAGCGCACGAACAATACGCCAATGAAAGCGCCGAAGATCATGATGCCTTCCAGTGCCAGGTTGATGATACCGCTGCGCTCGGCGAACACACCGGCCAGGGCTACCACCATCAGGGGCACTGCGTATAAAAGGGTCTGTTGGATCAGAAAACTCATGCCTGCTCTCCTCCTTCTTCGGTATTTTGGGGATCATTCATGGGAGGTTCCGCGTTGGCGTTGGAAGCGGTTTTGGGCTTTCCGGTGATCAGCATCCGGATCACCAGAGAGAAGGCGCTGAGGTAGACGATAACGGAGATGATCACATCGGTGATATACTCGTTATACGCCGTCAGGCCCGTGAGCTGCTGGCCCACGATGTCCAGCATGGCCATGAAGATGGCAGTGAAGATAACGCCGATGGGGTTGCTCACCGCCAGCAGTGCCACGGGGATGCCGTTGAAGCCGGTGGAGGGCAGGGACTGGTAGGTGGACCAGTAGAACTCGGTGTTGCCGGACAGCCAGTACAGCGCCGCGCCGCCGCCTGCTAAACATCCGGCGATGGCCATGGACAGCACGATGTTGCGCTTGTCATTGATGCCCGCGTACCGGGCGGCATGGCGGTTGGAGCCGCAGGCTTTCAGCTGGTAGCCCATGGTGGTCTTGGTCATGAGGATGTAGACCAGGATGGCAATGACGATGGCGATGAGGATGCCGCCGTTGACCTGAGAGTTGGGGAACAGCTTGTCCAGACCCAGTTTGGGAGTCGCCACGCCGTTGAAAGAGGTCTTGTAAATATAGCCGGACTTGGTGTTTTCCACAACGTTCTTGAAGTTGCTGACATCAAAGGCCCAGGTGACCAGGTTTGCCGCCAGCCAGTTGGTCATGATGCAGGCCAAAACCTCGTTGATGTTCAGGAAGGCTTTCAGCATTCCGGGGATCGCGCCCCACAGGGCACCTGCCAGGCAGCCGCCCAGGAAAGCCAGGATCCAGATCAGTCCCGCGGGGACAGAAGTGGAGGGGATGCCCAGGGCGATCATCAGGGAAGCCAGGGTGCCCATCAGGTACTGGCCCGGCGCGCCGATGTTGAACAGGCCCGTCTTGTAGGCCACTGCCACGGAAAGGCCCGTCATAATGAGGGGCGTTGCCCGGAAGAGCATATTGCCCAGAGACTGGGCGTTGTAGCCCCAGGTCAGCTGACCGGCGGCGTTGCGGCCCTTGGACAGGATGCCGGCGAAGATCAGCCGTACGCCGTCCCAGATGCCCGCACCCGTGATGGTGTCCTTGCTCAGACCCACGATGACGACCACCACGACGCCTACCAGCAGACCAATGAGAATGGAGATCAGCGAAGCAAGGACTTTTTTCGTGGCATCCTTTTCGTAAAGGTTCAGAAGGGAATTTTTCATTGCTGCGTCTCTCCTTTCCCGCTGCGTTTGGCGCCTGCCATGTAGAGGCCCAGCTCCTGCACGGTGGTAGTCTTCGGGTCAAGCTCGCCTACGATCTCGCCCTCGTACATGACGAGAATGCGGTCGGAGACGTTCATGACCTCGTCCAGCTCCAGCGATACCAGCAGCACGGCCTTTCCCGCGTCCCGCTGGGCGACCAATTGCTTGTGGATATACTCGATGGCGCCCACGTCCAGGCCACGGGTGGGCTGGACCGCTACCAGCAGGGGGTTCTCCCGGTCCAGCTCCCGGCCGATGATGGCCTTCTGCTGGTTGCCGCCGGACATGCTCCGGGTCGTAGTAATTGGGCCTTGTCCGCTTCGGACGTCGTACTGGTCGATGATCTTTTCCGCGTACTGCCGCACCGCGTCCCGGCGGATGAAGCCCATATGCTGGAACCGGGGGTCCTGGAAGGATTGCAGCACCAGATTGTTTTCCAGAGTGTCGTCCAGCACCAGGCCGTGCTTGTGCCGGTCCTCGGGAATGTGGCTCATGCCCGCTTCGCTGCGCTTGCGGACGGAGCTGTGGGAAATGTCGTGGCCGCAGAGGGTAATGTGGCCGGAGGAGGGCTTTTCCAGACCTGTCAGGCCGTAGACCAGCTCCGTCTGACCGTTTCCGTCGATGCCCGCGATGCACACGATCTCGCCGCCGTGGATCTGGAAGGAAACATGGTTGACGGCGTTTTTCTTGCTGGTCTTGGAGGGCACCGTCAGATCCCGCACATCCAGAATGACCTCGCCGGGATGGGCCGGGCCTTTCTGCACCTGAAGCTGAACGGGACGGCCCACCATCATGTTGCTCAGTTCCTGCTTGTTGGTGTCCTTGATGTCCACGGTGCCCACGTACTTGCCCTTACGCAGCACAGTGCAGCGGTCGGCCACCGCCATGATCTCGTTGAGCTTGTGGGTGATGAACAGGATGGACTTGCCCTCTTTCGCGAAGGAGCGCATGATCTCCATCAATTCGTCAATTTCCTGAGGAGTCAGCACAGCAGTAGGCTCGTCAAAAATGAGGATCTCATTGTCCCGGTACAGCATTTTCAGAATTTCCACCCGCTGCTGCATACCAACGGTGATGTCCTCCACCTTGGCATCCAGATCAACAGCCAACTTGTACTTTTCCGACAGCTCCTGAACCTTTTTTCGGGCGGTTTTGCGCTGGAGGAAGCCCATTTTGGTGTCCTCAGCGCCCAGAATGATGTTGTCCAGCACGCTGAACACATCCACCAGCTTGAAGTGCTGGTGCACCATGCCGATGTGGAGGGCCGTGGCGTCGTTGGGGCTGTGGATCTTCACGACCTCGCCATTTTTCTTGATGACGCCCGCTTCCGGCTGGTAAAGTCCGAACAGAACGCTCATCAGCGTGGATTTGCCCGCGCCGTTTTCTCCCAGCAGAGCGTGGATCTCACCCCGGCGGAGCTGGAGCGTGATATCGTCATTGGCCACAATGCCGGGGAATTCTTTCCTGATGTTGAGCATTTCAATAATGTAATCGGATTGCATTACGAAGCGCCCCCCTTTCCCGCGTGATTAACAAGTTCATTATATACTGAAAAAACGCAAATTGCAAGAAGGGGATTGGGCAAATCGGACAGGGAAAGTGCGGGAATTGCAGGGAGCGAGGAGTGAAGGGTGGGGAGAAAGTAATACTAAAACCTGATTGAAAGCTTTAAAAGATTTCCGAGGATGAATTGTGTC
>JAUNSH010000071.1 GCA_030539285.1 Eubacteriales bacterium | reverse complement strand
TCTTGCCGGTGCGGTCCAGGCAGGTGTAGATACCGCCGTGCTCGGCATCCATGCCATTTTTCAGCCAGAAGTCGGCCACGTTTGCCAGCTGGTCGCGGACCCACTGACGCTCAGCCAGAAATTTTTCACGATCCATTTGAAGTTACCTCCTAAAATTTGTCGTTTGATAGAATCATCATACCACTGCTGGAAAATGATTTCAATAAAAATAAAATTAGAATTTGTTTTACCGTAGGGCGGGGTCATGACCCCGCCGATCACGTTGGATATTCGTGGTGCTTTCGTCCAACGGAGAACGCTTAGAGGAAAACTGCCAAATACCATTCACCGAAAGCTGCGTATAATCGAAACCGGCTCGGCGGGGTCATGACATAAGCCCTACAGAATGCGTTATTTTGACAGGCAGGAAAATCTGTGCTACAATGGGATCAAAAGGAGGAATTCCCATGTTTCGCAATCTTTTGAACCCGGAGGGCGGTCTGATGATCACCATGGGCCAGCTCACTGACTGCATTTTCCTTAGTCTGTTTTGGCTCCTGGGCTGCTTCCCTATCGTCACCATCGGCACCTCCTGTGCGGCCCTCTACGACGCCGCCTACCGGGGCTTCCGCAAAGGAGACAAGCATTCCTGGCAGCGGTTCTGGCAGGTGTTCAAGGAGAACTGGAAAGCGGGGCTGGTGCCCACGGTGCTGTTCCTTGTTTTGCTGTGCCTGCTGGGCAAGGTCATGATTTTCGTCTGGAACGCTGCGGCCACGGGCGCTTTGAGCTGGATGGTTTTCTCCGGGGCGGCATTTCTGGGCGTCACCGCGCTGGGCATCCTGAGCCTGACGTTTCCTGTTTTGTCCCGGTTTGAAAATTCTCTGGGCGGGCTGCTGAAAAACACCCTGCTGCTGGCCCTTGCCAACCTGCCCCGGACCATTGGGCTGGGCATCGTCAGCACTGCCGCGGTTTTTCTGTGCGCCCGGTTCGTGTTCCCGCTGTTTTTCCTGCCCGCGTTGGCGGCGCTGGTGGACAGCCTGCTGGTGGAGCCCATGTTTAAGCCCTTTATGCCGCAGGAAGCGGAGGAATAAAGCGGCCAATGCCTTCCCCGAAGATGCGAATCAAGAGTTGAAATGTTCGGAAAATAAAGGGAACGCACCCCATTTGTCATTCCGACCAAGCAAAGCGAGTGGAGGAATCTTCCACGTTACTGTTTGTGGGGACGTCAAAGGAAGAACGAACGGGAAAGATTCCTCCATTCCGCTGCGCTCCAGTCGGAATGACATGTGTTTTTTCTGTATTTTACATTTTCAAACCTTGATTCACATCGAAGGGAAAGGCTTTTTATCTCACCAGCTCCGGTACTAACTGGGCCAGTTTCTCAGCTAACTGTGCGTGTCCCCGGCTGGTCAGGTGCATGTAGTCCACCTGGTTGAATTCGCAGCCCACTGCCCCGGCGTCCAGGAAATTTATCCCCAGAAGTTCACACTGCTCCCGGTAGCAACTTGCCAGCTGCCGGGATTTTTCTACGCAAAGCTCCCCCATGGTGGCAGCCACGGGGCTTGTGAGCATCCCCTCACCGATTGGGGGCGGGGCGATGACCAGAATGTTTGGCTGTTTTTCGCCCCAGCAGTCCGTGTCCTTGGCCTTCTTCACCAGCCGGGCCATGCCCAGGGCGATGCAGGCGGCGCTGGCATAGAACCGGTCCTTGGTATCATTGGTGCCCAGCATGATGATCAGCAGGTCGATGATCTCGTGGCTTTTCAGGCAGGGATAGATGTAGTCCAGGCCGTTCAGGCCCTCGTGGATGGGGTCATCAAAGCAGGTGGTCCGGCCGGATAGGCCCTCCTCGATGACGAGATAGTCCTGTCCCAGGGCGCTTTGCAGCAGCCGGGTCCAGCGCTGGTCCTCGGTAAAGCGGGTGCCGCCATCCAGGCAGTCGGCAGGGTCGGCGCAGTAGCCGTGGGTATTGGAATCGCCAAAGCAGAGAATGTGCTTTTTCATACAGATACGTCTCCTTTCTTATATAACAGCATACCATGTTTTCGACACGCGTCAAGGGCGGTGGAGCAGTTTCGTCAATGTGCTGAAATTGGAAACGTTTTCATGTGCAAAACAGAAATCTTTTTCGAAAAGACGATTTTTTGGAAAATTCTTTTCAGACTGTTGTTGACATTGCTGAAATGGTGTAGTAAGATATCCTCGGAAATTGTGGGGATTACCACACAAAAAATACCCCACCCGAATCCGGCTCCTACGGCACTGACCGTGAAGCATATATCGTTTATCATATTGTTAGGAGGAAACACAATGAAAAAGTTGATCGCTCTGGCATTGGCTGCTGTCATGGTGCTGTCTCTGGCTGCCTGCTCCGTTGAGAAGACTGAGCCCGCCGCCACTCAGGCTGCCGCCCCCGCCGCAACCGAGGCCGCTGCTCCCGCTGAGACCACCGCTGCTCCTGTGGAGATCAGCCTGTGGACCTACCCCATCGGTAACTGGGGCACCCAGGAGACCGTTGACCAGCTTCTGGCTGAGTTCAACGCCGCTTACCCCAACATCAAGGTCACGGTTGAGTACCTGACCTACACCGACGGCGACGACAAGGTCAACACCGCCATCGAGGGCAACGCCGCTCCCGACATCGTCATGGAAGGACCCGAGCGTCTGGTCGCCAACTGGGGCGCCAAGGGCAAGATGGTCGATCTGGCTGACCTGTGGACCGACGAGACCAAGGCCGACATCTACGCTTCCGTCGAGGCTGCCTGTAACGATGGCAACGGCGCTTACTACGAGTACCCCCTGTGCATGACCGCACACTGCATGGCCATCAACAAGACCGTCTTCGAGGAGACCGGCGCCTGGCAGTATGTGGATGCTGACACCCACACCTGGACCACCGAGAACTTCCTGAAGGCTGTTCAGACCCTGTACGATGCCGGTTACAAGAATGTCGGCGCCGTGTTCTGCTCCGCTCAGGGCGGTGACCAGGGCACCCGCGCTCTGTACAACAACCTGTACGGCGGTACCTTCACCAACGCCGAGCACACCGAGTATACCATGAACTCCGCTGAGAACGTCAAGGCTCTGGAGACTCTGTACGCTCAGGACGGCATCAACTTCGACGCTTCCATCAACGGCGGCGAAGAGGCTGACCTGTTTGCTCAGGGCGTGCTGCAGATGGCTTTCTGCTGGAACGCTGCTACCCACGCTGCCCGTACCGAGGTCATCGGTGACAGCTTCGAGGTCTTCCCCATGGCTTTCCCCTCCCCCAACGGCACTGACACCAAGCTGTGCGGCGGTATCTGGGGCTTCGGTATCTTCGACAACGGCGACGCTGCCAAGATCGAGGCTGCCAAGACCTTCATCAAGTGGGTCTGCGATGAGAACACCGTTGAGTCCGTCTCCACCTCCGGCTTCTGGTCTGTCCGTCAGTCCGTTGCCGATCCCTACGCTGACGATGCTCTGAAGAGCGTTTACGGCACCTTCATGCAGTACATGGGTGACTACTACAACGTCATTCCCGGCTGGACCGAGGCCCGTGCTGCCGCCTGGAATATGCTGCAGCAGATCGGCACCGGCACTCCTGTTCAGGAAGCTGCTGACGCCTTCGTGGCTACCGCCAACGCTGCCGCCGGCAAGTAATTTCCCGGCTGAATATTCAGTAGTGTAGACAAAAGCCCCTTCCCTCTCTTCTGGGTGAGGGGAGGGGCTGTTTTAACGTACGGGTTCGTAGGGCGGGGTCATGACCCCGCCGACCACGTTGGATATGGATAACGCTGCCGTTCATATGGTGAACCAGTGAAATTCAACCCGCCAAATACCATCCATCGAAAGCAGGATGTCATCGAAACCGGGTCGGCGGGGTCATAACCCCGCCCTACGAAATAATTATTTCGGGTGGCCACAATTTAGCCCCCTCCCACATAACAGGGGCGGATATCCTTGGCAAACAAAAAGATTTCCGTCAACTCCAAGTCCCGTCGGCTGATGATCCATGAAACGGTGACCTCTTACCTGTTCCTGCTGCCGTTTTTGATCTTCTTCGTGGGCTTCGTTCTCTACCCCATGGTCATGTGTATCATCACCAGCTTCTTTGATGCCACCATGGGACGGGAGGACATCTTCGTTGGCTTCGGCAACTACAAAGAGCTGTTCGCCGACCCCGTATTCTGGAAGGCTCTGTGGAATACCATGATCATCGTGGTGGTGTCCGTGCCCGTCACCTGTGTGTTCTCCCTGTGGGTGGCCTCCGCCATCAGCAAGATGCCCGTGGCTGCCACCTCCGCCTTCCGCTGCATCTTCTACCTGCCTGTGGTCACCGGCTCCGTGGCCGTCACCATGGTCTGGAAGTGGATGTTCAACAACTACTACGGCATCTTCAATTACATTGGTACTTCCACCGGCCTGATCGACCAGAACATCAACTGGCTGGGCGATCCCCGGTTTGCCCTGGGCTGCATTATCCTGATCCTGCTGACCACCTCCGTGGGCCAGCCCATCGTGCTGTATGTCTCTGCCCTGGACAATGTGGACAAGTCTCTGGTGGAAGCTGCCGAAGTGGACGGCGCTACCCAGATGCAGGCCTTCTGGAAGATCAAGTGGCCCCAGATCATGCCCACCACCCTGTACATCCTGGTCATCACCACCATCAACTCCTTCCAGTGCTTCGCGCTGATCCAGCTGCTGACCTCCGGCGGACCCAACAACTCCACCATGACCATCATGTACTACATCTACTACAACGCCTTCAAGCTGTACCGCTACGGCTACGGCAACGCCATGGGCGTGATCCTGGCCATCATCATCGCCATTCTCTCTGCCGTCCAGTTCAAGGTCGGTCAGGAAAAGTAAAGGAGGGGTGAACTGTGAGTAAATCCGATCGGCTGGATGCCAGCCAGGCCAAATCCAAGGCCTATTATATCTTCTCCTTCGTGTTGGTCTTCATCCTCGCGTTCCTGTTCGCCTTCCCCCTGTACTGGATCATCACCGGCGCTTTCAAGACCAAGCAGGACATTATGTCAACTACCCCCGTGTGGTGGCCCTCCACCTTCACCAGCGCCAACTTTGAGAAGCTGATGGGCAGCCGTTCCGCGCCCCTGTTTGACTTTAAGATGTTCGGCTACGCCATCACCGGACCTACCGTCCCCGCCGCTATCCGCTGGCTGGTGAATACGGTGTTCATGTCCGTGTCCTCCATGCTGCTGACCTGCCTCACCGCTGCCATGGCCGGCTACGTGCTGGCAAAGAAGCGGTTCTGGGGCCGCGGCATCATCTTCTCCCTCATCGTCTGCGCCATGGCTCTGCCCAAGCAGGTCATTCTGATCCCCCTGCTGCGGGAAATGTCCTCTCTGAACCTGTACGACACCATCTGGGCCGTCATCTTCCCCATCGTGGGCTGGCCCTTCGGCGTGTTCCTGCTGAAACAGTTTGCCGAGGGTATCCCCACGGAAATGGTGGAGGCCTGCCGCATTGACGGCGCGTCCGAGTGGCGCACCTTCACCGACGTCATGTTCCCCATGATCAAGCCCGGTGTCGGCGCCTGCGCCATCTTCACCTTCATCAACTCCTGGAACGACTACTTCATGCAGCTGATCATGCTGACCTCCAGCAAGAACCTGACCATCTCCCTTGGTATCGCCACCATGCAGGCGGAGAACTCTACGGACTTTGGTCTGTTGATGGCTGGTTCCGCGCTGGCTTCCGTGCCCATCATCATCGTGTTCCTGATCTTCCAGAAGTACTTTACCAAGGGCATCACCATGGGCGCTGTGAAGGGATAAGCTATGATTCTTGCGAGAAACGAAACTGCTCAGGATTATTTGGGCATCCATCCCAATCTGGACGAGGCCCTGCGGCGCATCACCCCCGAGTTTCTGTCTGGCCTTGGCACCGACCGGGTGGACATCATCCCCGGTGAGGTCTGGTGCACCAAATTTACCTACGAGACCATTCCCGACAGCGAAAGCTTCTTTGAAGCACACGAAAAATTTCTGGATATCCACCTGATGCTCAGCGGCTGCGAGCGGGTAGAGATCGCCTCTCCCGCCGCTCTGCGGCAGTTTGACAGCAAGCCGGAAAACGACTTCTACGCCTATCACGGCGAGGGTGCCCACAAGCTGGTGCTGGCCCCCGGGGATTTTCTGGTGGTCTGGCCCGACGATGCTCACAAGATCAAAATGATGCTGGATCGCCCGGAGACTGTGACCAAGGCTGTCTTCAAGGTGAAGATCCACTGACAAGGAGAGAATTGACAATGAAGGATACCGCAAAATATCAGGGCATTATCCCTGCGTTCTATGCCTGCTACGATAAGGAAGGCAAGATCGATCCCGAGGCCGTCCGGGCGCTGACCCGCTGGTTCGTTGAGAAGGGCGTCAAGGGCCTGTACGTGGGCGGCAGCTCCGGCGAGTGTATCTACCAGAGCAAGGAAGAGCGCAAGGTGGTGCTGGAGAACGTCATGGCGGAAGCCAAGGGCAAGCTGACCATCATCGCTCACGTGGCCTGCAACAACACCGCCGACTCCCAGGAGCTGGCGGCCCATGCCGAGAGCCTGGGCGTGGATGCCATCGCTTCCATTCCTCCCATCTACTTCCACCTGCCCCCCTACGCCATCGCCAAGTATTGGAACGATATCTCCGCTGCCGCGCCCAACACCGATTTCATCATCTACAACATCCCCCAGCTGGCTGGCGTGGCTCTGAACGTGCCCCTGCTGAAGGAAATGCTGAAGAACCCCCGCTGCATCGGTGTCAAGAACTCCTCCATGCCCACCCAGGACATCCAGATGTGGCGTGACGAGGGCGCTATCGTCTTCAACGGCCCCGATGAGCAGCTGATTTCCGGCCTGGTCATGGGCGCTACCGGCGGCATCGGCGGCACCTACGGCGCGATGCCTGAGCTGTACATCAAGCTCTTTGAGTGCGTCAAGGAAGGCCGTCTGGACACTGCCTTGGAGATCCAGAATGACTGCTGCCGGATCATCTACAAGCTGTGCTCCGGTCACGGCAATATGTACGCCATGATCAAGGAAGTGCTGCGCAAGATGGGCTGCCCCGACTGCGGCTCCGTCCGCGCCCCGCTGGCAGAGCTGATCGAGAGCGATTACCCCATCGCCGACGAGTGCGTCGCCATGATCAAGGCCGCTGTCGCCAAGTATTGCTAAGCTTAGTTGCCGGGGCATCGCCCCGGCAATTTTTCGCAAAGGAGAGACCCATGGACTTTTTAGAACCCCTGCAGGTGCTCTGGGACTATCTGGGGATGCACCAGAAGCCGGAAAAGGCCGATGTGATCGTCGGCTTCGGCAATTTTAATACCAACATTGCCCGGCGGGCGGCGGAGCTGTACCTGCAAGGGCTTGCCCCGGTGGTGCTGTTCACCGGCGGCCTGGGCCGGAACACGGAAGGGCTGCTTCCGGAGCCGGAGGCGGTGCGGTTTGCCCGGGTAGCCATGGAATGCGGCGTACCGGAAAGCGCCATCCTGATGGAGCCGGACTCCACCAACACCGCGGAAAACATCCTCTTTACCCGGCGGCTGCTGGAGGAAAAGGGGATTGCCCATGAGCGAATTCTGGGTGTTCACCAGCCCTTTATGGAGCGGCGCATCACCGCCGCCATGGGGGTCTATTGGCCGGAGCAGAATTTTTTCATCACCTCCCCGCAGACAACTATCGCCGACTATCTGGCGGATGCCCAAAAGCAGGGCGTGACGGAAAACGCCGCCGTCAGCGTCATTGTGGGAGATTTCCAACGCATGGATCTCTACGCGAAAAAGGGCTACCAGACCCCTCAGTACATCCCCCCGGAAGCCTGGGAAGCTTTCCACACTCTGGTAGCCATGGGCTTTGACAAACAGCTGGCAAAATAAGCGAAGCAAAGCCTTCCCCTCTGATGCGAATCAAGGTTTGAAAATGTATAAAAACAGAAAAAACGTATGTCATTCCGACTGGAGCGCAGCGGAATGGAGGAATCTTTCCCGTTCTTTCTTTCTGTCACGTTCCCACTGACGGTAACGTGGAAGATTCCTCCACTCGCTTTGCTCGGTCGGAATGAAAAATGGGGTGAGTTTTCCTCATTTTCCGAACATTTCAACTCTTGATTCGCATCTCTGGGGAAGACTTTGGCCCGTCAGATTTTAATTTACTGACTTGCCGGGTAAAACCGATATGCATGAATCATATATTATGGAGGAATCGATATGCAGTATTTAGGCATTGAATATCAGATGAAGCATCCGCCGAAGCTGGATCCCACCTTTATCCCCTTCGGCGTCTGGCGGGAGGCCTACCTGAAGGACGCGAAGCAGCCCATCGCCATCGCGGTGGAGCGTGACCGGGGCCGGGTGTCCGTGCATCACACCTTTATCCACGGCACCCCGGACATGGCCGAGGCCGACTACCGCTATGTGGAGCGGTACGTCAAGTTCCTGCTGTGGTCCGTCGGCGGATTCAAGGTGTCCATCTGCGGCTGCTCCGAACTGGCAAAGAAGCTCCAGGCAGCCTACCAGCCCGGCGGCGAGCGGGCCTTTGACTACGGCTTCGTCAACCAGCTCTATGAGGAGGATCTGGAAATTCTGGACCTGCCTCTGGATGCCTGCCCCGCCCCCAACGAGGTCTCCGAGCCTATGGGCGGCAATATGGACGGCTGCCGTATCGGCTTTGACGCCGGCGGATCTGACCGGAAGGTCTCCGCGGTCATCGACGGCGAGTGCGTCTACTCCGAGGAGGTCATCTGGTTCCCCAAGCTGAACGAGGATCCCGATTACCATTTCGGCCACATTGTGGAGGCCTTCAAGACCGCCGCTTCCAAGATGCCCCGGGTGGATGCCATCGGCGTTTCCTCCGCCGGCGACTTCATCGGCAACGAGCCGCGCGTTGCTTCCCTGTTCATCAAGGTGCCCCGGGAAAACTGGGACAAGGTCAAGACCATCTATGACCGTGCCGCTGCCGAGATCGACCCCAACGTCCCCATTCTGGTTGCCAACGACGGCGATGTGTCCGCGCTGGCCGGGGCCATGGGTCTGGGCAAGGGCAACCTGATGGGCATTGCCATGGGCACCTCCGAGGCCGTTGGCTACGTGGATGCCGACCAGAACGTGCTGGGCTGGATCAACGAGCTGGCCTTCGCCCCCGTTGACCTGCAGGCGGGTGCCATGCAGGACGAGTGGTCCACCGACTACGGCGTGGGCTGTAAGTATTTCTCTCAGGACGCTGTCATTAAGCTGGCTCCCGCCGCGGGCATCGATATCCCCGAGGAGCTGTCCCTGGCGGAGAAGCTGAAGTTCGTCCAGAAGCTGATGGAAGCCGACGATCCCCGGGCCATCGCCATTTTTGAGACCA
>JAUNSH010000097.1 GCA_030539285.1 Eubacteriales bacterium | reverse complement strand
AGAATAATGCAATTCACGGGGAGCATCCTGCTTTAACTGCATGATTGCGTAGGCAACACCGGGAGCATCAAGAAAACGCTGGTGAACATCCCGTGCAGGGATGGAATCGTGGATATCCTGCCATTCTTCACGGGTAATGCCAATGATCCCATCGTGATTCACAACATCCTCAGAACCAATTACCATTTCATCCGTATTGTCGGGATACAGCATGAAAAGCAGCGCGTCCTGTTCCAGCAGCTCCAAAGCCCGATCCTTTGATAGAGGAAACATATTCGGGTCATGGTATCCATACCATGCCATCATGTCCGGGGTAATGACGGGGTCAGGAAGTGGAAGAATCTCCGCATTCATTTCCTGAACGTGTGCCTTTTGTTGGATTGTTTTTCGGACAAATTTGATCGCTCCTTTCTTTGATTTGACTGCTCCCCATGTGACATAGATGGGTCACACAGGGAGTTTTCTCCGCATATAAAAGCCGCTTTTGGCTTTCCGAATGTAAATACACATACCCCTGCGGAAGTGCGTGAAAAAGCCTTTGGTATCAGCCACTTTTTGCCCCCTTAAATGCGGAGATTCCAATACTGGATACGCTTCCTTTCGGCATCCCGCCGCCTGCGCTCCTGAACAGAACACGAGGGACAATATTTGGCGCGGTGAGATTTGGACAGGACAGGCTTTCCACAGATGACACAGCGTTTCCTGGGCAGCGTATGGAGAATGGATGCTTCCAGCACCGGGTCATTGGGCAGCACCGCATTGCGGAACCACTTGCAATTCAGCGAGTAAGAAATCCATTGCGGGCAGACATTGCAGAACGACCAGTCAAAGAGCAGGCAGCTCCCATTGTCATAATTGCAGCAGCGGCTGCGTATCAGCTTTCGCACCTGCTTCAGCTGCTCGTCATTCATCCGGGGCAGATCAGCCATTGCCAAACACCAGCTTGAAGTGTGCCCGCTCCCCATCATCTTCCAAAACCACGGCGGCATCGTAGACCTTCCCGGTTTTGGAGGAAACACAGCCCTTCAGCGGGGCGCGGCCATTCTCAAGCAGAAGCTGAGCAGTCCTTTTATCCAGCGTTTTCTGCTTGAGGGTAAAGAACCGGCTGTCTCGCCACAGAACAAATTTACAGTCTTTGTTCGTGCAGAAGTATCCCTTGCTGCGCTCGATCACCGGCCTGCCGCACCGGGGGCATTTGCCCACGGTGGTTTCAACGGAGGGGAACAGAATATCCGCACCGGAAACAGGGCGGTAATCCGCAATCAGACCGGTGAGCATTTCCCGAATGCCGTCCAGAAACTCCTCCGGCTCCAACTCACCTTTTTGGACTTGGGACAGCCTATGCTCCCATTCCGCTGTCAGTAGCGGCGATTGAAGTTGTTCCGGCAGGACGGTAATCAGGGCGTTGCCCAATGCGGTGGGAATCAGGATGGTCTGCTTTTTCGCCTTTCGACGCTCTACCATGCCTGTGGAAACCAGCTTTTCCAGAATCCCAGCACGGGTGGCAGGAGTTCCAAGTCCCTTGCGTTCGGCATCCTCCGGCATATCTTTCGCCCCTGCCGTTTCCATGGAGGACAGCAGAAGATCTTCTGTAAAGTGCTTTCGGGACTGGAGTTTTTCGATTTTCTCCGTGTTCTTTTCCAGCTCGGCACGGAGCTTTTGCAGTTTGGGATTCTTGTTTATTTACTTCTTGTATACTTAATTGTGTGGGATTTTCCGTATGTGGTTTTCCCAGTTCTGGATTATCCACATCTGGCTCCACC
>JAUNSH010000017.1 GCA_030539285.1 Eubacteriales bacterium | reverse complement strand
CCGTGTCTACTTTTTTGCTTTTTTCAATTTGCGCAACTTATTGTACCTTATCATGGAAAGTAACGGGTTTCTTTGCTATAATTGTTCTGGTAATCCGAAAAGCATTTGTCCCCGGGATAAGTATAAGGAGGTAAAACATACTATGCTGGACGCATCCTACTACCGCAAAACGGACGAGATCATTTCCCGTTACGTGCGGGATGCCCGCTCCCTGATCCCCATTATGCAGGATATTCAGGCGGAATACCGCTACCTGCCCGCGGAGCTTCTGAGCTACGTGGCGAAGCAGATCGGGATCACCGAGGCAAAGGCCTACTCCGTAGCCACCTTCTACGAGAACTTCTCCTTTGAAGCAAAGGGCAAGTACGTCATCAAGGTCTGCGACGGTACCGCCTGTCACGTCCGCCACTCCACCCCGGTGCTGGAAGCCCTGTGGAAGGAACTGGGCCTCAGCAAGAAAAAGCACACCACCGACGATATGCTCTTCACGGTTGAAACGGTGTCCTGTCTGGGCGCCTGCGGTCTGGCCCCGACCATGATGGTCAACGACCAGGTCCATCCGTCCATGACCCCGGAGAAGGCATTGGCACTCATCGAGGAATTGAGGGGGAAAGGCTAATGATTAAGACTGCTGAAGAACTGGCCCAGGCGCAGGCCCATGCCAGCGAAGAAATCAAGTTCTATGACTGCCGGATCCTGGTCTGTTCCGGCACCGGCTGTATCGCCACCGGCTCCAACAAAATTCACGAAATTTTCTCCGAATTGGTGAAAAACACCGAGGGCGTAGAGCTGGTGTTCTCCCCCTGCGGCGGCCATCACGACGACAAGGCTGTCGGCGTCAAGAAGACCGGCTGTCAGGGCTTCTGTGAGCTTGGCCCTCTGGTGCGCATCCAGAAGGGCGGCAGGGTCATTCAGTACGTAAAGGTCCAGCCCGAGGACTGTAAGGAAATTCTGGAAAAGAGCGTCATCGGTGACGAGGTCATCGAGCGGCTGCTGTACAAGAAGGGCGATCAGGCCTACGTCCAGCCCGACGAGATCCCCTTCATCGCCAAGCAGACCCGGATCGTTCTGGAAAACTGCGGCAAGTTTGATGCCGAGTCTCTGGACGAGTACCTGGCCGCCGGCGGCTTTGCCGCTCTGAAAAAGGCCATGTTCGAAATGACCCGGGACGCGGTCATTGACGAAGTGGACAAGTCCGGCCTCCGTGGCCGGGGCGGCGGCGGCTTCCCCACCGGCAAGAAGTGGAAGCAGGTGGCCCGTCAGAAGGAAACCGAGCGGTATGTGGTCTGCAACGGCGACGAGGGCGACCCCGGCGCGTTCATGGACGGCTCCGTCATGGAAGGCGACCCCTTCAAGCTCATCGAAGGCATGATGATCGCGGGCTACGCTGTCCGTGCGGAAAACGGCTACATCTACGTCCGTGCCGAATACCCCATGTCCGTGGCCCGGCTGAAGAACGCCATCGCCCAGCTGGAAGAGCGGGGCCTGCTGGGCGACAACATCCTCGGCAGTGACTTTAGCTTCCATATGCACATCAATAAGGGCGCGGGCGCGTTTGTCTGCGGCGAAGGCTCCGCTCTGACCGCTTCCATCGAAGGTAACCGGGGTATGCCCAGAACCAAGCCCCCCAGAACGGTGGAAAAGGGTCTGTGGGAAAAGCCCACGGTGCTGAACAACGTGGAGACCTACGCCAACGTGCCCAAGATCATTTTGCAGGGCGCGGACTGGTTTAAGTCCATCGGCACCCCCGGCAGCCCCGGCTGCAAGACCTTCTCCCTTACCGGTGCCATTGAGAATACCGGCCTCATTGAAGTGCCCATGGGCTCCACCCTGCGGCAGATCATCTTCGACATCGGCGGCGGCCTGAAAAACGGCGCGGATTTCAAGGCCGTGCAGATCGGCGGCCCCTCCGGCGGCTGCCTGACGGAAGCCCATCTGGATATTCCTCTGGACTTTGACTCCGTCAAGAAGTACAACGCCATCATCGGCTCCGGCGGTATGGTGGTCATGGGTCAGGACACCTGTATGGTGGAGGTCGCCCGGTTCTTCATGAGCTTCACCCAGCGGGAATCCTGCGGCAAGTGCACCCCCTGCCGGGAGGGCACCAAGCGAATGCTGGAGATCCTGGAGCGAATCGTAAACGGTCAGGGCCAGCTGGAAGATCTGGACACTTTGGAAGAGCTGGCAAAAATGATCCAGACCATGGCTCTGTGCGGTCTGGGCAAGTCCGCCCCGCTGCCTGTCCTGTCTACCCTTGCCACCTTCCGGGATGAGTACATCGAGCACATCGTGGACAAGAAGTGCCGCGCCAAGCAGTGCACTGCCCTGCGCCGGTATGTCATCAATCCCGCGTTCTGTAAAGGCTGCTCTAAGTGTGCCCGGAACTGTCCCGTCAACGCCATTTCCGGCGTGGTCAAGAAGCCCTACACCATCGATTCCAATAAGTGCATCAAGTGCGGCGCCTGTAAAGAGAACTGCGCCTTCGATGCCATCTATGTGGAAGCATAAGGAGGGGAAACCATGGGAACTATCACGATTAACGGTAAAAAATACGAATTTACCAATGAAAAAAACGTCCTGACCATCATCCGCAACGCGGGTATCGAGGTCCCCACCCTGTGCTACCAGCCGGAGCTTTCCGTGTTCGGCGCCTGCCGCCTGTGTACGGTGGAGGATGACCGGGGCCGCTGCTTTGCATCCTGCTCGGAAGAACCCCGGGACGGCATGGTGATCTATACCCACACCGAGCGGCTGCGCAAGCACCGCAAGCTGATTGTTGAGCTGCTGCTGGCGGCCCACTGCCGGGACTGCACCACCTGCGATAAGCACGGCAAGTGTAAGCTTCAGAAGCTTGCTTACCAGCTGGGCGTCAATCAGGTTCGGTTTGAAAACCACCGGGAAGAGCAGCCCGTGGACTTCTCCTCACCCTCCATCGTCCGGGACCCCAACAAGTGTGTCCTGTGCGGTAACTGCGTCCGGGCCTGCTCGGAACTGCAGGGCATCGGCGTGCTGGGCTTTGCCCATCGCGGCACCGACGCCGTCGTCACTCCCGCCTTCAACCGCCTTTTGGGCGATACCAACTGTGTCGGCTGCGGCCAGTGCCGGGTGGTCTGCCCCACCGGTGCGCTGACCATCCACCACAACATGACCGATGTGTGGCAGGCTCTGGGCGATCCCAACGTCCGGGTCGTAGCCCAGATCGCTCCCGCCGTCCGTGTGGCGGTCAGCGAGGCCTTTGGCCTCCCGAAGGGCGAGAACTCCATCGGCAAGATCGTGGCGGCCCTGCACCGCATGGGCTTTGACGAGGTCTACGACACCGTCTACTCCGCGGACCTAACCATCATGGAGGAGTCTGCCGAGTTCCTGGACCGGGTGGCCAATGGCGGCACCCTGCCATTGCTCACCTCCTGCTGCCCCGCCTGGGTCAAGTTCGTAGAGAATGAATTCCCCGAATTCAAGCCCAATATCTCCACCTGCCGTTCTCCTCAGGGGATGTTCTCTGCCGTGCTGAAGGAATACTACCGGGACGAGAAGAACGCCAAGGGCAAGAAGACCGTGGTGGTCTCCATCATGCCCTGCACCGCCAAGAAGCTGGAAGCCCGTCGCCCGGACTACCACACCTACGGCCAGCAGGATACCGACCTTGTGCTTACCACCACCGAGCTGATCCGCATGATCGACGCCCACGGCGTGAACTTTGAGACGCTCCCCAGCGAAGCCTGCGATATGCCCTTCGGCATGGGCTCCGGCGGCGGCGTGATCTTCGGCACCACCGGCGGCGTTACCGAGGCGGTCCTGCGCCGCCTGTCCGATGGCGAGGACACTCCCTCTCTGGATGCGATCGCTGACTGCGGCGTCCGGGGCAAGGAGGGCATCCGGGAGTTCACCGTACCCTACAAGGGGATCGATGTCAATATCTGCGTGGCTTCCGGTCTGGCAAATGCCAAGAAGGTGCTGGAATCCGTCCGATCCGGCGAGAAGAACTACCATTTCATCGAGGTCATGGCCTGCCCTGGCGGCTGCGTCATGGGCGGCGGTCAGCCCATCTACGGCACCAAGGCCACCCGTGTCGCCACCCGCCGTCAGGGCCTGTACAACGCGGACAGCGACACGGTCATCAAGAAGCCCCATGAGAACCCCCTGATGGACGTATTCTACAACGGCCCCTTCAAGGACAAGACCCACGACCTGCTGCACACCAGCCATCACGAATAAGCGTTTACCCGCTGCGCCCCCGCGAAAATCGCGGGGGCGCTTTTTACACTGTTGACATTTAAAGGGAAAAGGGATATCGTAGAACAAAAGCCTTCCCCTCTGGGGAAGGTGGCCGAGCGTCAGCAAGGTCGGAAGAGGCTGCGGTACCATTTCAATGAAAGTCGCCGATGACGGCAGTTACCATCGCCCTCTTCAGTCAAAAATCAAGGATTTTTGCCAGCTTCCCCAGAGGGGAAGCCTTTGGCGGGGGTCATACCCAGCCAGACAGACATATATCAGGGAGAACTGCTATGACGAACGAACAGATTCCGCCCAGATTCCGGGAACTGGGCTTGCCCGCTGTCCATACCAGCGACGGCTTCTGGATGTCCCGGAAATCCATTGCGGACATTCTTCTGGAAAAGAGTATCCGAACCTTCCCCAGCGATCGGGGACAGGAGCGGGAGTGCGGCCTGTTTTTTGACGACTGGCACCTCTATGCCATTGAGGACGAGGGCTGGGTCTATAGTCTCGTGAAGCTGCGGGAGCAGGAGCACGACAGGGAGGAGGGCCGCGTCGGCGACGGGGACACCCCCGGCGTGACGGTGAGCTTTATTGCCTTTCAGCCGGAAATTTTGACACAATGCCTTGCGTCGCCGGCCTTTGAAAACCGGCAGGCCCTGAACCGGGAGATCAACCGGGTGGTGTCCTTCCGGGGCCAGCACCATCACCCGGCGCTGAAATGGTATTTTGAAAAGACGGAGTCCGTGGGGGCCTACCTTATCGCCGAGGAATATGTGCGGAAAATCGCAAGTTTGGCGGAAAATGGCAGGGTTCCGACACCGGATTCATACAAAAAGGCGAAAAAAGGCAGCCGTCTCCCGGCATTTATCGAGGAGAACAACGCTCGCGCTGGATACACCGTCTGCGACCACGAATTCATTTTCATCCGGGACAGGGAGCATCCGAATGCCTTTGAAACGCTGGCGATCCTTGCCACATACACCGCCGATGTGTCCTTTCCCAGCTTCGCGGCGGAGGTGCAGTATCATGCCTGCTTCCTCACGGCCCCGGCCCGGATCCCCGTTCCCTTTCTGGGCCACTCCATCTACGACAGCGCCATCCGGGCGGACATGACCATTGATGACTGCGAGCTGGAAGGCCCCGCGCCCTTCCATAACCTGAACAGCCACTGGGTGCGCCGTCAGGCTCAGTGCCACCCGGAATATGGAAATCCGTAGGTGACGCCGTCCCCTACGGGCAAAAAATACGCCTGCCCCGGCTGGGACAGGCGTATTTTTGCTTATTTTTTGTTTTCCTGCCGGGCACTGGTGCGGCCTTCGGGCTTGATCTCACCCACGGCCAGCAGGGAGCGCTTGGTCAGGGCGGGGCCAACCAGTTCGTACACCAGCACGCTGAACAGCACCACGTTCCGGGCCAGCGTACCGTCGGGCAGGGTGGCAGCAGTGATGGCCATGCCCAGAGCCACGCCCGCCTGGGGCAGCAGCGTGATGCCCAGATGGTCGGTGATGGGCTTGGGCTGCCCGGTGAGACGGCAGCTGAAAGCGGAGCCGTAATACTTACCTGCGCTGCGGGCGATGATATACAGTACACCCACCAGCAGCGTCACGGGCTGGGCCAGCACGTTCAGATCCAGCTCCGCGCCGGAGATCACGAAGAACAGCACGTTCAGCGGGGTGGTCCAGCCGTCGATACGGCCCATCAGTTCTTCGGAGGTGGAGCAGATGTTGCAGAAAATGGTACCGGTCATCATGCACACCAAAAGCAGGGAGAACCCGCAGTGGATGCCGCCCACGTCGAATTCCAGCATACTCAGGCCCACGGTCAGCATGACGAAGGCCACGGAGATGCTCATACGCTTGGAGCGGGAGTGGAAGAACTGCTCCACCCAGTTGAGGAGCCAACCCATGGCCGCGCCCAGTCCCAGAGACAGGACAACTTCCACGATCGGCTCAACCACCACGGCGACTACGCTGACGTGTCCGGCGGACAGGGCGGTGGCGATGCCGAAGGACACGCTGAACAGCACCAAACCCACGGCATCATCAATGGCCACCACCAGCATGAGAAGCCGGGTCAGAGGGCCGTCAGCCTTGTACTGCCGAACCACCATCAGGGTTGCGGCGGGAGCGGTTGCGGAGGCGATGGCACCCAGGGTGATGGCGCAGGGAATGGAGATCAGGCTGGGATACAGCAGGTGCAGCACGATCAGGGTGATGTCCACGAAGACCGTGGCAATGACGGCCTGCAAAATGCCGATGGTGATGGCTTTCGCGCCGGTGGCTTTCAGCTGGCTCAGCCGGAACTCGTTGCCGATGGTGAAGGCGATGAAGCCCAGAGCGGTCTGGGTGATGATCTTCAGGCCGTCCACCTGTTCGGCGGTGTTAAAGCCCAGCCCGGGAATTTTCAGCGCGCCGATGCAGAAGGGGCCGAGAAGCAGTCCGGCCACCAGATAGGCGGTGACGGCGGGGAGCTTGACCAGCTTGGTCACACGGGAAAGCATCAGGCCGCCGACCAATGCGACGGCAAGAGAAATCAGAGAAACTTCCACGTTCAAAACCTCGATTCTTTCCAAATATCCTTACTTTTTAAGCGTGCTTATCATAGCACCGCCGCACGCCGCTGGCAAGGCGCATTCCCGCCAAAGATTTCCGGAATGGGGCAGATTCTTTGTGCACTTCGTCGGTTTTCAATCGATAATTTTGAACAGATTTCACAAATAAAAGCCTTCCCCGAAGGGGAAGGCTTTGGGAGGGGCATTGCCCCTCCTAAATGATGCAAATCATGGCTTGAAAATGTAAGAAATCGAAAAAACGTGTGTCATTCCGACTGAAGCGCAGCGGAATGGAGGAATCTTTTCCGTTCGTTCTTCCTTTGACGTTCCTTCAAGCGGTAACGGGGAAGATTCCTCCACTCGCTTTGCTCGGTCGGAATGACATACGGGGTGCGTTTTCCGCATTATCCGAATGTTTCAATTCTCGATTCGCATATATCGTGATTATTTTCGACTCTGGTCGTATTTGATGGGGATGTTGTGATTACTTCTCGCTCACAATCATCTGCGTGATACCCTGATCGTTCATGTAAACCGCCTGATAACAGTCGTCATCCTGCCACCAGAACAGCTCCACCTTCCAGATCCCTGCGTCGGCATCCCGGTAGACGGATACTTGACAATAAGGTGTGGCAATTCCGATGCCCGGGTCAGACAGTGTGCATTCCTTGTCCGCAAAGGCGATGGCATCATTCACAGTGGACACGGTTTTTGCGGAGGTGTTTTTGAAGCCGCTGGTCTGAGCGTCCGGATGGTTTGCCACGTCCTCCGCGTAGGAGAAGGGGATGGGGGAGGAAACATCCTGCCGCTGAATGACATCCCGGATCTCCGCGGCGGAGGTGTCAAATACCACCATTTCCTCACCGATGACCTTCTCGCTCTGGGTGCTGTTCCGCTGGGGCAGGTAGGATTGTACCATGCCCTTCAAATTCCCGCTGTCGTCAAAGGTGAGACTGATTTCGGAATACTGATACCGGGTGTCAAAATCGTAGGTTTCCAGAATGCAGATGGTATTTCCGTCCTGAACAACTTCCGCAACATTTGCGTCGTACCATGTAAAGCCAATCGTCCACAGGGACAGATTGGAGCCGTCCATATAGCCGTCAGCACTGAGCCACCAGCTGCTCACAGGAGAGGCGGCGGGGTCGCCGCTCCATTCCAGCCCATAGTATTTCCCGTTTCTCCACAGGCTGCCGCTGACACTTTTCATTTCCGCCAGATTGTTTCGCAGGGGATAGCTGTAGACGGAAATGTAGTCATTTCCATTTTTCCAGATCTCTTCCTGAAGGTAGTAATCCATGTCCGGTGAACTCGTCATCCAGTCGAAGGTGTAGAGATGGTAGCTGTCCTGATTCAGCAGAGTGTCCAACGCCTGTGTGCATTTGCTCAGCAGTGCGTCCTGATTGGGGTCATACAGCCGGAATTTGGCGTAGCAGTGCTGTGTCTCGCTTTCGCCGGAGGCCATGGTCACTGTGTGGTAGCGGCCCAGACGGTAGAAGCCATAGTCCAGCGCGCCGTAGCTGTCCGTCCAGTCCACGGTGAGTCTGTCTTTCGCCGTCCACGAAACGTGGATCTCCGTTGCGGGGGCATTGGTGACCTCGGCCTTGGGCGTGACCAGCGTCCACTTGCCGTCCACCAGCTTTTCAATCCAGAAGCCCTCATCGGCGGTCAGAGACTTGTGGCCGTCGCCGGATTCACAGTAGACCAGCGTCAGCCCGGTGGCGGTGGCATTCTCCGCGCCCAAAGCGAACTG
Organism: Eubacteriales bacterium; assembly: GCA_030539285.1. Classification (GTDB taxonomy): domain Bacteria; phylum Bacillota; class Clostridia; order Oscillospirales; family Oscillospiraceae; genus Faecousia. The sequence goes on along the minus strand of JAUNSH010000017.1, from coordinate 41,872 downwards.
CCAGCTGTCGTTAAAGTAGTGCCAGCGCACCTGCCCGGAACCCAGCATGAAGTCCTTGTCATATTCGGTATAATTGCTGGGAATTTTATCGTTTTCGTATTCCTCCGGGGTCATTGCCAATTCGGCGGCATTCTCAAACTGCTGCTGAACCTCGCTTTCATTAGCGGGAAAGCTGCCGATACTCACCGTGTCGCCGTATTTGGTTTTCAGGCCCTTCACACTGCCGCCGGTAAAGGTTCCGTCACCGGAAAAGCTGAAGGTAAAGGTAATGATATTATTGTCCCGGACGCCGCAGAACTTGACCTGGCTGTAGGAATATCCATCCGTAGTTGTGGTGGTGCTTTCGGAAAAGTCATCGACTTCCTCCATATCGTCCCACTGGAACCACTGCCGGTATTCGTCCGTGGGGTCATCCGCGGGGTCACAGGCGACCCAAATGCCGTTCGTGTATTCGTAATGAACACCATCCAGAATCATGTGCTCCACTTCCGAGAATCCGTTCCGGGAATCCAAAATGTACCACATCCGGTCGCTGCCCCGCATATAATAGGTGCACGACCACGGCACGGAGTGGTCATTTTCATTGGTTGCCATGAAAGTAATGGCACCTTCCTGCGCGTTCAGCATGGAATTCAGTCCATCCCGAATACGCTGCTGCATTTCTTCCTCTTGAGACAGGATTTTCTCCTGCTTTTCTTCCTCAGTCAAAGGCGCGGTGGTTTCCGTTGGCTCGGTTTCCACCTCGGCAGGGGCCTTGTCCACGGGATTCGTCAGCAGGCACACCGCTACGAACAGGATTGCGATCACCGCCAGCAGGCTCACCCAGAAGCTGGGGCGGCGGTAGTTGAGAACCGTTTTAATTCTGTCCTTCACGCTGACCTCCCCAAAGGCCACGGGGCAGGCGGCGAAGTGGGCGCGGCTGGTGGAACAGCTGAGCAGGGCGGCGGAGTAGCTTTTCCGCTCCTCCAGCTCCATGAACTGCACCACCCGCTCGTCACAGGCCAGCTCAATGTCCCGGCACAACAGAATGTAGGCCGCCCACACCAGGGGATTGAACCAGTGCAGGGCCAGCGCGATGAAGCCGATCATCTTGAACCAGTGGTCGCCCTTTTCCAGATGGGTGCGCTCGTGGGCAAGGATGTGCCTGCGCACCGTGGGGCTTAGGCCCATGGGGATGTAGATTTTCGGGCGGATGAAGCCCAAAATGAAAGCCGTCTCGATGCCCTCACATTCATAACCGCCCCGAATCTTCACCGCTTCCCGCACTTTATACTTAAGACTCAGATAGGCGTACAGGGTGTAGATACCGAAGCAGGCGGCGATGGACAGCCAGACGTAGGGCACGGCTTTTTTCCAGTTCCCGGTGGATCTTGCCGCCGGGGCGGGGGAGGCAGGGGCCGAATCGCGCCGTGTCACCGCTTCCACTGTGGGCTGGACGGCTGGGACCTCCTGCCGCTCCACAGAGACTTCCGGGAAGGCTTCTATTGGGGCAGGCGCGGACACCTGCCGCACCTGACTGACCTCCGGCATGGGCTGCAAACTGAGACTGCTCTGAATTTCAAAGGGCATCAGCAGCCGCACCCCCGCCAGCAGCCACAGAAAACAGATAAACTTCCGGGGCGCTTTCTTTAACAGCACCCGCAGCGCCATCACCACCAGAATCACAACGCTGCCATGAAAGCTGGCGGTGAGAACGTTCGAAAACAGGGATTCCATGTATCTTTCCTCCTTTTTCTCAGTGTGGAGTTTGAAGTGTGGAGTGGTGAGTGAGTAGACAACTCCTCACTCCTAACTTCAAACTTCTCACTCTTCGTAGCTGTCAATAAGCTGCCGCAGCTGTTCCACTTCCTCCTTACTCAGCCGCTTGCTTTTGGAGAAGGCGGCGATGAAGGCGGGCATGGAGCCTTCGAAGGTCTCCTCCACCATTTCTTCCAACCGGGATTTCTGCGCTTCCTCCTTGGAGATCAGAGATGAGACAATGGTATTCTCATTTTTCAGAACGCCACGTTCGGACAGCCGGCGGATGACGGTGTAGGTGGTGGCTTTGCTCCAGCCTAAATTTTCCTTGCACAGCTCCACGAGCCTGGTGGAGTTCACCGGCTCGTGCTCCCACAGGATCAGGCAGAAGCGGTATTCACTTTCAAAAATTTTCGGGGTTTCCATAAATGCATCCTCCTTGCTAGTTTAACGCGTTAAACCTCATATGTGAAGTTTAACGCATTAAACCTCGTTTGTCAACCCTTGCTTTCTGCTTCCGCAGAGAGTATAATACGGATAAAGTGTGAAGAGTGGAGAGTGAAAAAAATCAAATCCACTCTCCACTCTGTACTCTCAACTCTGAATCGGAGGTTTGCCCATGAAGACATGGCAGCATTTGAAAACCATAACCAAGCATCGCTGGCTTGTGCTGAAGGGCTGCTTCCGGGTGGGGCTTTATTGGCAGGGCCTGACCCACGACCTGTCCAAATATTCCCCCACGGAATTCTGGATCGGGGCGAAATACTATCAGGGCACCCGCAGCCCCAACGCCGCCGAGCGGGAGGATAAGGGCTACAGCGAGGCCTGGATGCACCACAAGGGCCGCAACCGCCACCACTACGAATACTGGACGGACATGAACCGGGAGACCCGCCGCTATGAACCGATCCCCATGCCCCGGAAATATCTGGTGGAGATGGTCATGGACCGCCGGGCGGCCTGCATGACCTATCAGGGGAAGGACTACCGGGACGATTCCGCCCTCAATTACTTCCAGAAAAGCCGGGAGCGGACGCTGATGCACCCGGAGACCTGCCGCCAGCTGGGACATATCCTCACCATGCTGGCAGAAAAGGGGGAAAAGGAGACCTTCCGCTACTTAAAAGAGGACGTCCTCACAGGAAAGCCCTTCCCTTGGGAATAAGAAAAAGCACCGGGAAACCCGGTGCTTAAGCCTTCCCCGAAGGGGAAGGCCTTTTTTACGCATTCGCTTCCCGGCCTTGGCAGGTAAAGCAGATGACCTGCTTGTTTTCTGCCATCTTCCGCAAAATGTCCAGTGCCGCCGCCATGCGTATGTCGTCAAAGCGCACCAGCGCGTCGTCCAGGATCAGCGGGGCATCGGGGGTCAGTTCCTCGGCAACTGCCAGACGGAGGGCCAGGTACAGCTGGTCGATGGTGCCGTCGCTGCGCCAGATGGCGTCGCACTGCACGTCCTCCTGCCCGGCCGCCGCCCGGAGGGAGAAATCCTCTCCCATAGTCAGGCTCTGGTAGCGTCCACCCGTCATGGCGGACAGCAATTCCTGTGCCCGCTGGGTGATCCGGGGGGCAAACCGCCGCTGAAGTTCAGAGCGGGCTTGGGCCAGCGTCTCCTGAGCGATGGTCAGGGCGGTGTAGGTGTCCTCAAGGCGGGCGATGCGGTCACAGATCCGCTTGTGCTGCAAGCGCAGGTCTTTGGCGCTGCCGATGATTTCCATCCGGCCCTGATACTGGCCCAGCCGGTTTTGGAGCCTTTGCTGCTCCGCGGCACATTCTGCTAACAGCTGGGCGGTCTGGGCTTCATTCTGGGTCAGATTGTCGGGGAACGTGGGCTTTTCCACTGGCTTTACCATGGCGTTCAGGGCCTCAAAATGCCGCTTGGCCGTGACGGCGTCGGCCCGTGCCCGGTCGTACTGCTCCCACTGATGCTGGGACTCCTGCCAGAAGTCCAGCACCTCCTCGGGCTCCTGCAGGCCGCACAGGGAGTCCCGCTTCTTCCGGGCCACCATGAGACGGACTTCCAAGTCGCTCCCAACCTCCTGATAGGTTTTCAGGGCTTCAGAGTAGGCGATCATATCCTGCTCGTATTCCGCGATGGGAGCCGTCCATGTTTTCCAGTCGGCGGTGCCGTACTTTTCCACGATGGCAAGGGCTTTTTTTCTTGTGGCTACCCGGTCAATGACGCCCCAAACAAAAGCCAGCAGGCCCACACCTCCGGCGATGACCGCGAAGACGTAAGCCGTCATATGGGCAAGACCTCCTGCTGCCAGCAGGCCGATGACGCCGATGATCATGAAGATCAGGGACATTTTGGACTGGGAAAGCTCCGTCAGTTCCCTGGCGTCTTCCCGTGCCATGGCCCGGGCACTTTCCGCCGTCAGCCCGGTGAAGGGATTGGGCAGCTCCGGCTTCTGGGGCTCCGTGGGGGCCTGCCGCTCCTCGGCGCAAAGGGCGCTCCACTGGTCCCGGAAGGCGCGCAGCTCCCGCACCTTGGTTTCCACTTCTGCCTGCGGGGGCAGGGAAGCGCAGGCGGCTTCCAGTTCCCGCAGAGTCTGTTCGGTTTCGCTCACAGCTTCCCTCGCCTGGGCAAGCTGGACAAGGCCGGATTCCATTTTGGCGTAGGCCAGAGCCTGCTGGTGGTTATATAGCTGCCGCAGCCAGTCCTTGACCTCGTCAATGCGCATTTTCAGCTTCTGGCATTGGCTGTTCAGGGTCTCCAGCTCGGTGAGCTTTTCTTCCAGCTGATCCCGCTGGGCCTCCGCCTGAGGGAGCAGGCCCGTGCGGTTGTAGCGGCAGCGGTTTTTCAGGTCCTTCAGGCTTGCCGACAGCCGGTCTGCCGCGCCGCTGTCGTCGCCGGTGGTGACGAGAGCGTTGAGACGGCGGCGCAGGGCCTCGTCCTGGGTCACCGGCAGATCGGAAAAGCGGATGAACCCCGCCCGGCGGAACACGGTCTGTTCCACGCCGAGAAGCACAGGGCCGCAGTTAGCCGCGTTCAGCTCCTCCACGGGAAGACCGGACACTGTTTCGTAGGCTTTGAACTCTCCCAGCGGCACCCGGCGGCGGGTGGTGCGCTCGATGGTGATGTCCCGGCCGTTCCAGTTTAAGTCAATGCGCCCGGACATGGGGCTTCCCGACCAGGGCTGGTAGCGCTCCTTGTCCGCCAAGGCGGTCTTGGTGGTCTTGGCCCGGGTGTCCAGCCCGTAGAGCATGGCAATGAGGAAAGCGCACCAGGTGCTTTTACCCCACTCGTTGGGGGCGGTGATGATGTTCAGCCCCGGCTCCAGCGTCAGCGTCTCATGCTCCAGCTTGCCGAAGGTGGCGGTCATTTTGTAAATTCTCACAGAGTGACCTCCCTTCCGTCCAGCAGCTTGCGGGAAATTTCCGCCGCCAGTTGGATCTGCCGGGCGTTTTCCGGCTGTTCCTCCATGGCGCGGCGCAAAAGCTGGAAGTACATCCCTTCCAGCGTGTCGGAGTCCGTATTCTGCCACAGGTCGATAGGCGGCTCCGTCTTGTCAAGTAAAGTTAGGTTGGGAAAATCCGGAAATTCCTTATAAACCGACTTGAGATCCACATCCGCGTTGCCGGTGAGGGCCACCCGGTAAAAATCCCGGCTCCCTTGGGGCGGCAGCAGGCTTTCCAGGGCGGACACGGCGTCGGCTCCCGCGTCGGCTTCCAGATCGTAGAAGCGGATGGCGTCCAGACTCACTGCCTGCACCTGGGCGTCCTCTTCCAGCGTTACGATACATACGCCCTTGTCGCCAATTTCGTCCCAGCCCCGGCCCATGGGGCACCCGGGCCAGACGCACAGGGTGTTCCCCGCCCGGAAGGCCCCGGCCTTGTGGATGTGGCCCAGGGCCAGATACTGTAGGCCCGAGGCCTTGACCTGCCCGGCAGTGATGGGGTTGTAGGGGGATTCCCGCTGGGTGGGGTCGCCGTGAAAGACGGCGATTTTGTATTGCTCGCTGCCCTCGGCATGAAAACCGTCCAGCAGGGGCGGGCAGTCCATGCTTCGGAAGCCTGCGCCGTAGACCCGGCAGGACAGGTCTTCCAGAACCACCGATTCCAGCCCGGCTGTGAAAATGTGCACATTTTCCGGCCAGATTTCTGTCAGCCACGGGCTGTCCGGGGCGCAGAAATCGTGATTGCCGGGGGCAATGAACACCGGCACGCCGCACCGGGACAGCGCTCCTTTCAGGAGATCAATGGTGTCCCGGTTTGGCTGTCCGTCAAAGATATCGCCAGCCAGCAAAACCAAATCGCAGCCCTCCCGCTGACACAGGTCCGCGATCTTTCCGGGGAGCAGCTTCTGCTGCTCCTTCAAAAGCTGCCGCTGATCTTCGGAAAAGCCCCCAAAAGGGGAATCCAGATGAAGGTCAGCGCTGTGTAAAATTTTCAGTCCCATTCGTCCACTCTTTCCGCCTTGCGGCACAGTCCAGTGGCGCTGTCGATGGTGAACAGCACCGCCTCCATTTTGGTGGGGCCATCCGCCCAGCGGTAGCGCTCGGTGAGATCGCCCCGAAATTTGGCAATCGAAAGCTCAGGCCGGATGCCGAGAATGGAATCTCTCGGACCGGTCATGCCCAGGTCGGTGACGTAGCCCGTGCCCTTGGGCAGGATCCGGGCGTCCGCTGTGGGCACATGGGTGTGGGTGCCCCAGACCGCGCTGACCCGTCCGTCCAGCAAATACCCCATGGCCAGCTTTTCCGAGGTGGCTTCCGCGTGAATTTCCACTAAGATTATTTTTGCGTCAATTTCTTTCAGAATTTTGTCGATCATCAGAAAGGGGTTGTCCGGGCCGTAATCCATATTGCACCGCCCGATCAGGTCGATGACGGCAACAGGCCCGGCCTTGGTGTCGAAAACGTTCCAGCCCCGTCCGGGCACCTGGGGGGCATAGTTGGCGGGCCGAAGGATCTGGGGGCAGTCCTCCATGAAGTCTACGATCTCCCGCTTGCCCCAGGTGTGGTTGCCCATGGTGATCACGTCCGCCCCGGCGTCCAGAATGTCCTCCGCCTGATGGGGAAGCAGGCCTACCACCGCGGCGTTTTCTCCGTTGACCACGGCAAAATCCGCCCCGGTCTTCCGTTTCAGCTGCCGCAGATGGCGGCGTACCCGGTCAAGCCCCGGGTTTCCCACCACGTCGCCCACTGCCAATACCTTGAAATCCATGTTTGCTCCTCCATTTCTGTTTCCCCATTATATACCAGAATGCCCGGTTTCGCAAGTATTAGCCCCGATCGGACATTTCGCCCTTGACTTATGGGAAAATTCACCGCATAATAAAAAGAAATATAGGCAGGGATCCCTGCCTGAATATCCGGGAGGAACGAACTATGCGCGGAAAATCGGCGCTTTTGGCGGTCATTCTGATTCTGGCGATCCTGCTGTCTGTCGCCGGAGGGGCATTTTTGATCCTGAACAACAATTATCTGATCGATTTGAAGCTGTATCCTAAAAATGCTGCGAGCATGGATCTGCGGGAAGAGGATATCAGCATCGCGCACTATGAGACCCTGCGGCAGAAAATGCCAAAGTGCAAAATTCTCTGGAATGTGCCCTTCCAGGACGGGAAGCTGCCCAGCGACACGACTGAGATCACCGTGGACACGCTGTCTGAGGAGGATATGGCGGTGATTGCCTATTTCCCGGAGCTGGAAATCGTCCACGCGGAGAACTGCCGGGACTATGACGATCTGACAAAGCTGCGGCAGACCTATCCCAATTTGACAGTCTTCTGCCAGGTGACGCTGGACGGCACCGAGTATCCGGCGGACGCGGACGCGGTGCAGCTGAAAACTGCCAGCGCGGAGAATCTGGAGCTGCTGCCCTTCCTGACGAATCTGCGCACGGTGACGGTGGACAGCGGCGAGGCGGGGCAGGACTTTTCGGCGCTGAGCCAGTATTGCCGGGATAACGGTCTGACGTTTCGATTCCATATCGGCGGCGAACTGGTGGAAACGGATGCACAGGAACTGACGGTGGAGAACATCACCGATGCCGACCTTTCCCTGATCGGCAGTCTGACCGAGCTGCAGACCCTTCACATGGTGGACCCGGCGGCAGACCCGGCGGCGCTGACAGCGCTGGTGGAAGCCTATCCGGATATGGACATCAGCTGGGAGGTGCACATCGGGGACAGCGTATTCCAGAGCACCGACACAGAGATCGATCTGTCCCAGACTGTGGTGACGGATATTGCCGAGGTGGAAGCGCAGATGGAATACCTTCCTAATGCGGAAACCGTCATTTTCGGCCTGTGCGGTATCGATAACCCCGACTGGGGCAACAGCAAGGCCAAGGTCGTGGCCTGCGAGATCGAAAACGAGGACATGGCGGCCTACCGGGACCGGGTCCGGGACAAATACAAGGTCGTCTGGACGGTGCGTCTTGGCCCCAGCATCGCCCTGCGGACAGATAAGGACAACTTCATGCCCAACCACTTCGGCGTGGGCCGGCTCTTCGACGACTACGCCTACAACCTGCGCTACTGTGAGGATATGGTGTGCCTGGATGTGGGCCACATGACCCTGACGGACATCAGCTTCGTCAGCTTCATGCCCAAGCTCAAATACCTGATCCTGGCCTGGACGGAGGTCCAGTACATCGAACCCATCCGCAGCTGCAAAAATCTGATCTGGCTGGAGCTGGACAACAGCTGCATCCGGGATTATTCTCCCTTGGTGGACTGCACCGCCTTGGAAGACCTGAACATCGGCAAGACCTACTGTGACATTACCCCCATTACCCAGATGACGTGGCTGAAAAATCTGTACATGATCTTCTGCAGCGGCGGCGCGGCATGGCAGTGCACCCAGGCCCTGCCGGATACCCGGGTGGTGCTCAACGGCGACGCTACGGTGGGCGGCGGCTGGCGCAGGCTGCCCAACTACTACGATATGCGGGACTGCCTTGGGATGTATTACATGAACTGACGTAAGAATTTCTTAAAGGTTTGGCGGCTTGACTGCCGGGACTTTCTATACTATAATGTTCAGCGGAGGGATTGCAAATGAAAAAAACGTTATTTACGGTAACCATCCTCCTGCTTGTGGCTGCTTTCGGCATCAGTGCCTTTATGGTTGGCAATTATCTTCTCGACGGCAAGAAACAGGCGGACCGGATGGATGACCTTTCTCAGATCGTTTCCAACGCCCAGACGGAGACGACGGAGGCTGCGGAGACAACGGAGGAAACCGCCGAGACTACCCGGCCCGCGGCGACTACCGCTGGCGGGATGCTCCCCGGCTACAAGGATATCTACGAGCAGAACAACGATACCGTTGGCTGGATCAAGATGGAGGGCACCAAGATCAACTACCCCGTCCTTCAGACCCCTGACGACCCCAACTACTACCTGTACCGGGACTTTGACAAGAAGGACAGCACGCACGGCAGTATCTACGCCTGGAGCGAGGCCGATATCAACGAGCCCAGCGACAATATTACCCTCTTTGGTCACCACATGGCTGACGGCAGCATGTTCGCAGCGCTGAATGACTACACCAGCAAGGATGCCTGGGACAAGAACAACCTGATCTTCTTCGACACGCTGACCGAGTACCACACCTACAAGATCTTTGCGGTGTTCAAGACCTCTGCCAACGTGGGTCAGGGCTTCAGCTACCACAAGTTCGTGGATGCTGCCAACGAGCAGGAGTTCAACGAGTTTGTGGCGACCTGCAAGAATCTGGCCTTCTACGACACCGGCATCACCCCTGTCTACGGCGATAAGCTGATCTGCCTGTCCACCTGCGAGTATACGCTGGACAATGGACGCCTGGTAGTCGCCGCCGTGCGGATCACCTGATAGAATCAAGCCTGCCCGCGAGGGCGGGCTTTTTTCCTTCTTGCGTCAGGCCATTATGAAGCGTATAATGGTAAATAGACTTCGAAAGGCAGGGTGGGGCTTGCTCCCGTCTCAGCGTGTCGAAAAACCTGTGTTTTCTCGCCGTAGGGGCCGACGCCTGCATCGGCCCGCGGCAGAAGGGGTTGATTACAGATTGTTTTCGGCGAAATCGAAACCTGTACGGAGGGGCGATGTGGGCATCGCCCCCTACGGGATTGCTTTTTCGGCAGTCTGCGGCGGGGGGCAAGTCCCCGCCCTGCCTTGAGTGAAATAGATATTAGGAGGCTGTTATCATGCTCAGTCTTTGCAATGAATGGGAATTTACTCCGGAATGGTTTGATGGATTCGCTTTAGGAGAAGGGGAGGGAGAAGCCGTCCGGCTGCCCCACACGGTGGCGGAGCTGCCGCTGCACTATGCCGACCACACGGCCTATCAGGGTATCTGCGGTTACCGAAGAAAGCTGGAGCTGGGACCGGAGCTGGCGGGAAAGCACATCTTCCTGCAACTTGACGGCGCGGCCCACATTGCCACGGTTTCTTTAAACGGGCGGGAGCTGACCACCCACCGCTGCGGCTATACCGGCTTTCGGGTGGAGATCACCGATGTGGCGGTCCTGGGAGGGGAAAACCTGCTGTGTGTTCGGCTGGACACCACAGAAAACACGTCGATCCCGCCCTTCGGCCACGTCATCGACTACCTGACCTACGGCGGCCTGTACCGGGAGGTCTGGCTGGATGTCCGGGAGAAGAGCTATATTGAAGATATCTTCATCACCACGCCCACTTTGACTACCTTAAAGATCCGTCCAACTCTACACGATGCTCACGGCTGCCTGCTGCTGGTGGAGCTGATGAAAGGGGAGCGGGTGCTCATCCGCAAGGCCTTTACCACCGATGGCGTCATCACCATCCAGTGCCCCGGAGTCAAGCCCTGGGATACGAACCGCCCCGTGCTCTACACCTGCCGTGTGACCCTGCTGAAGATCGGCCGGGTCATGGATGTGAAGGAGCAGAAGGTGGGGTTCCGGGTGGCGGAGTTCCGAAATGACGGCTTCTTTCTCAATGGGAAGAAGACCTTCCTGCGGGGCCTGAACCGGCACCAGTGCTGGCCCCACATCGGCTACGCCGCCCCGGAATCCCTGCAGCGGGAGGATGCCCGGATTTTGAAGGAAGAACTGGCCTGCACCGCCGTGCGCACTTCCCACTATCCCCAGAGCCACCATTTTTTGGACGAGTGTGACCGGCTGGGTCTGCTGGTATTCACGGAGATCCCCGGCTGGCAGCACATCGGCGGCACGGACTGGAAGAAGCAGGCCATGGAAAACACCCGGGAGATGGTGCTGCAATACAGAAACCACCCCAGCATCGTCCTTTGGGGCGTGCGCATCAACGAAAGCCAGGATGATGACGAGCTGTACCGCATGACGAACGGCATCGCCCGCGCCCTGGACCCCAGCCGCCCCACTTCTGGTGTGCGTTATTTGGAAAAGAGCAGCCCATTGGAGGATGTATATGCCTACAATGACTTTTCCCACACCGGCGATAACCCCGGCTGCAAGCAAAAAAAGGCGGTCACGGCGGAGAAGCCCCTGCTGATCTCCGAGCACAACGGCCATATGTTCCCCACAAAATCCTTTGACCCCTGGCAGAAGCGGCAGGAGCAGGCCCGGCGGCACATGCAGGTGCTGAATGACGCTATGGCGGACGGGGAGCATCTGGGCTGCTTCGGCTGGTGTATGTTCGACTACCCCACCCACCGGGACTTTGGCTCCGGCGACCGGGTGTGCTATCACGGCGTCATGGACGCTTTCCGAAACCCCAAGCTGGCGGCTTACGCCTATGCCAGTCAGGGGGAGGAAAAGCCGGTTCTGGCGGTGGGCACCACCATGGACATCGGCGACTACCCCGGCGGACAGATCGGGGACGTGCTGGTGTTTACCAACGCTGACTCCGTGAACCTCTATAAAAACGGCACCTTCGTTACCCGGCTCACAGGAGAGCGTTGGGCAGCCCTTCCCCACAGCCCCATGGTCATCGACGACACCATCGGTGCGCTGCTGGAAACCCAGGAGGGCTTCGAGAAAAAGAAAGCGGAATTGGTTCGTTCCTGCCTGCTGTCGGTGAGAAAGTACGGCCTTGCAAACCTTCCTCCGGCGGAAGCGGCAAAAATGGGCTACGTCATGATGAAATACGGCATGAAATACGCCGACGCGGTACGCCTTTACGAAAAATACGTGGGCAACTGGGGCGGCGAGGCCACGATTTGGCGGCTGATGGCGGTGAAGGACGGGGAAGTGGTGGCAAGCTGTACCCTGGGACCCAGCGCCCGGCTCCACCTGGAAGCCATCCCCAGCAGCGTCCGCCTGACGGAAGGCGCGACCTACGACATGGCCTCCGTCCGCATCCGCCTGCTGGACGAAAACGGAAACCCCGCTCCCTACGCCCAGCTGCCGGTGCGCCTGGCCCTGACAGGGGACGCGGCTCTGACTGGCCCCAATGTGGTCACCGCCGAGGGCGGAATGACCGGTACATATATCCGCACGATTGGCCGCGCGGGACAGGCAAAGCTGACCATTTCCACCGATCAGACCGATGATGTGGAGATTCTGTTCCAAATCCATAAAAAGTAAGGATATAGACTGCCGGGATTTGTCTTCTATCCACAGAAACAGAAGAAATTTTACAAAGAAAATCACGGATATATATTGACAATCCATGGAAAGAGTGGTATTCTTATTTCGGTACTTAAGTACCGAATAAATACGTGCGGTGAGCCATTTCAACGGCAGCCGCATCCATCCTGTATGGGCCGATCCTCACAAAACGGTAGGCACCAACATATTACAAGGAGTGTATTATCATGGGATTCAAGTCTGACATCGAAATCGCACAGGAAACCGAGATGCTGCACATTCGCGAGATCGCCAAGACCGCGGGTGTGGACGAGAAGTATCTGGAGCAGTACGGCAACTACAAGGCCAAGGTTGACTACAACATCCTCAAGGACATGGCTGACAAGCCCAACGGCAAGCTGGTTCTGGTCACCGCCATCAACCCCACCCCCGCCGGTGAGGGCAAGACCACTACCACCGTCGGTCTGGCTGACGGTATGCGCAAGCTGGGCAAGAACGTCATGGTCGCCCTGCGTGAGCCCTCTCTGGGCCCCGTGTTCGGCGTCAAGGGCGGCGCTGCCGGCGGCGGCTACGCTCAGGTCGTCCCCATGGAGGACATCAACCTGCACTTCACCGGTGACTTCCACGCCATCGGCGCTGCCAACAACCTGCTGGCCGCGATGCTCGACAACCATATTTATCAGGGCAACGCTCTGGGCATCGACCCCCGCCAGATCACCTGGCGCCGCTGCGTCGACATGAACGACCGTCAGCTCCGCTTCGTCGTTGACGGCCTGGGCGGCAAGGTCAACGGCACCCCCCGTGAGGACGGCTACGACATCACCGTGGCTTCCGAGATCATGGCTGTTCTGTGCCTGGCCTCCGACATCACCGACCTGAAGAACCGTCTGGCCCGTCTGGTGGTGGGCTACACCTACGCTGGCAAGCCCGTCACCGCCGGTGATCTGAACGCTCAGGGCGCTATGGCCGCTCTGCTGAAGGACGCTCTGAAGCCCAACCTGGTTCAGACCCTGGAGCACACCCCCGCGTTCGTCCACGGCGGCCCCTTCGCCAACATCGCCCACGGCTGCAACTCCGTCACCGCTACCAAGATCGCTCTGAAGCTGGGTGACTATGCCATCACTGAGGCTGGCTTCGGTGCTGACCTGGGCGCTGAGAAGTTCCTGGACATCAAGTGCCGCATGGCTGGGTTGGCCCCCTCCTGCGTGGTTCTGGTTGCTACTGCCCGAGCCCTCAAGTACAACGGCGGCGTGCCCAAGGCCGAGACCGGCAAGGAGAACCTGGAGGCTCTGGAGAAGGGCCTGCCCAACCTGCTGCAGCACGTTGAGAACATCACCACCGTTTACAAGCTGCCCTGCGTGGTTGCTATCAACCGCTTCCCCACCGACACCGAGGCCGAGCTGAAGCTCATCGAGACCAAGTGCAAGGAGCTGGGCGTCAACGTGGCTCTGTCCGAGGTTTGGGGCAAGGGCGGCGAAGGCGGCATCGAGCTGGCTAAGGAAGTTGTCCGTCTGTGCGAGCAGCCCAATGACTTCTCCTTCGCTTACGAGCTGGACTGCACCATCAAGGAGAAGATCGAGGCCATTGCCAAGCGGATCTACCACGCTGACGGCGTGAACTTCACTGCTAACGCCGAGAAGCAGATCAAGACCCTGACCGAGCTGGGCTACGACCATATGCCCATCTGCATGGCCAAGACCCAGTACTCCTTCTCCGACGACCAGACCAAGCTGGGCGCGCCCCGGGGCTTCACCATCACCGTCCGCAACGTGAAGGTCTCCGCTGGTGCCGGCTTCCTGGTTGCCCTGACCGGCGAGATCATGACCATGCCCGGCCTGCCCAAGGTTCCCGCTGCCGAGCGCATCGACGTGGACGAGACCGGCAAGATCACCGGCCTGTTCTAAGCGCTTACTTAACACAAAAAGCACAGGCGACCCCTCGCCTGTGCTTTTTTGAGATACGGAGATACGAGATACAAGATACAAGATAAACGCTGTTTTGAGGCAATATCTTGTATCTGGTATCTTTAGTATCTTGTATATTAGACGAAACTTATCGATAAGGAGAAACCAAACATATGGATATGACAATGGAATCCTGCCGCACTTTCGTTGAGGTGCTGGCCTCCAACGCTCCCGCTCCTGGCGGCGGCGGCGCTGCCGCGCTGGTGGGCGCCATCGGCACCGCTCTGGGCAACATGGTTGGCTCCCTGACCGTGGGCAAGAAGAAGTACGCCGACGTGGAAGCGGAGATCATTGCCCTGAAAGCCAAGTGCGACGCTCTGCAGACCGAACTGCTGAACCAGGTGGAAGAGGACGACAAGGGCTTCGTCCCCCTGTCCAAGGCCTACGGCATCCCCAAGGATGACCCCAACCGGGACGCGATCCTGGAGGACGCCACCATCACTGCCTGCAAGGTGCCCATGCACATCATGGAGCTGTGTTGCGAGGCCATCGACTGCGTGGCTGTCTTTGCCGCCAAGGGCTCCCGTCTGGCCGTCTCCGACGCCGGCTGCGGCGCGGTGTGCTGCAAGGCCGCCCTGCAGGCCGCTTCCCTGAACGTGTTCATCAACACCAAGACCCTGAAAAACCGGCAGGTCGCCGAGGAGCTGAACGCCAAGGCCAACGCCATGCTGAACAAATACTGCGCCCTGGCAGACGAGATCTTCAACGAAGTCAAAGCCGGCTTCGGCCAATAAGCGGCGAGCCGCCGCAGGCAATGCGTTACCAACGTGTCTATAGTCGTAACGCCATTGGGCACTGCTCGGTAACCAAGCCGCCTGAAATAGTTTACTATTGATATTTTGAATATAGTAAGGAGAAATGTAACATGGCAAAACTGCTGCTGGGCAAGGAAGTCACCGATGCCCTGAACGCCAATCTGCAGACCCGTACCGCCGCGCTGCGGGAGAAGGGCGTCGTCCCCACTCTGGGCATCATCCGCGTGGGCGCTGACCCCTCCGACCTGTCCTACGAGAAGGGCGCTACCAAGCGTGCCGAGCTGGTGGGCGTGGAGGTCAAGAAGTTCGAGCTGCCCGCCGACGCCACCAAGGAAGACGTGCTGGCCGTCATCGATCAGGTCAACGCCGACGACTCCATCCACGGTGTCCTGATGTTCCGGCCCCTGCCCAAGCACCTGAAGGCCGACCAGAACGAGATCTGCAACCGTCTGGCGCCCCAGAAGGATGTGGACTGCATGACCCACCTTTCCAACGCCGGTGTCTTCGAGGGCCTGAACGATCTGGGCTTCGCCCCCTGCACCCCCTCCGCCTGCATGGAGATCCTGGACTTCTACGGCATCGACTGCAAGGGTAAGAACGCCGTGGTCATCGGACGGTCCCTGGTGGTCGGCAAGCCTGCTGCCATGATGCTCATGGGCAAGAACGCCACCGTCACTGTCTGCCACACCAAGACTGTGAACACTGCCGAAATCTGCAAGAACGCGGACATCATCGTCTCCGCTGCCGGTGTGCTGAACTCTCTGACCGCCGACTATGTCCGGCCCGGCCAGGTGGTCATCGACGTGTCCATCAACTGGGACGAGAACAAGCCCAACGCCAAGGGCGGCAAGGGCGCCATCGCCGGCGACGCCAAGTTCGATGAAGTGGCCGCCATCGTGGACGCCATCACCCCCGTTCCCGGCGGTGTCGGATCCGTCACCACCTCCGTGCTGATGAAGCACGTTGTGGAGGCCGCTGAGCGGGCCTAACTGCATAACAGCACAGGGAGCAGCCGCGCAGGCTGCTCCCTTATTTTGCAGAAACAACCAGACCGCCCGCAAGGCGGTCTGGTTGTTGTATGGGTGGAACTTATACTGATATTCAATAGAAAACTTTAATTTGGAACAAATTGAAATTTTCTATATGAAGATCATAATGAGACGGGTATTCATGATTTTCTATTTCGAAAATCATGAATACGACAACGCCAAAGGCGGTGTCTACCTGATAAAATCAAATGGTTTTATCAGGATTAGTATTAAGCTTTCTCAATCTTGACGGCACAGACCTTATACTCCGGGATCCGGGCGTACTTATCCAGCGCCGCGTTGGTCAGCCAGTTGGCGTTGCCGTCCGGGAAGTGGAAGGGCATCCAGCTCTCGCCGGGAGAGGTCTTGGTGCCCACCCGGGCGGTGGATTCGATGGAGCCGCGGCGGGAGGAGACCCGCACCCGGTCGCCGTCGGCAATGCCCAGCTTGTCGGCATCCACGATGTTCATTTCGATGAAGGACTTGCCCTCAATCTCCATCAGCTCCGGGGTCCGGCCGGTCATGGCACGGGTTGTGTAGTGGTACAGGATACGGCCCGTCATCAGGATGATGGGGTAGTCCTCGTCGGGCAGCTCCGCAGAGGGCACATACTCTGCCGGGTAGAACCAGCCCAGGCCCCGGGCGAACTTGCCCACGTGCATGATGTAGGTGCCGGGATGATCCTTGGTGGGGCAGGGCCACTGCAGGCCCCGGCCGCCGACCTCGTCGCTGTCCAGTCGGGCGTGGCTGATGCCGCCGAAGCTGGGGGTGACGGTGGCGATCTCGTCCATGATCTGGGCGGAGGTCATGTGCTTCTGAGGATAGCCCATGCGGTTCATCAGGTCAATGATGATGTCGGTATCCAGCCGGGCCTCGCCGGGGGGATCGATGGCCTTGCGGACACGCTGGACACGGCGCTCGGTGTTGGTGAAGGTGCCTTCCTTCTCCAGATAGCTGCATCCGGGCAGGATCACGTCCGCGTACTTGGCGGTCTCGGTCATGAACAGCTCCTGGATCACGAAGAAGTCCAGGCTCTTCAGGGCCTTAATGATGTGGGTGGTGTCGGGGTCGGTGACCACCGGGTCTTCGCCGTAGATGTACAGGCCCCTAATTTCGCCTGTGATGGCATTGGGGAATACATCGGTGGCGTGGGTGCCCACATTGCGGTTCAGGGGAACGCCCCAGGCCTCCTCGAACTTTTCCACCACGCCGGGCTTGGCGATCTTCTGGTAGCCGGGGAAATCCGTGGGGGACGCACCCATGTCACAGGCGCCCTGCACGTTGTTCTGACCCCGGAGGGGGTTCACGCCGCAGCCTTCCCGGCCCAGCTTGCCCACCAGCAGAGCCATGTTGGACATGGACATAACGCCCTCGGTGCCGGTGGAGTGCTCGGTAACGCCCAGACAGTAGATGATGGGGGCTTTGTCGGCCTTGGCGTACATCCGGGCGGCGGCCCGCAAATCGTCGGCGTTGATGTGGCAGATCTCCGCGACTACCTCGGGGGTGTACTTCTTGACAATTTCCTTAATCTCCTCGTAGCCTTCGGTGCGCTCGGCGATGAATTTGTCGTCCTGCAGGCCCTCCTCGATGATGACGTGCATCATGCCGTTGGCGAAGGCCACGTTGGTGCCGGGCTTCAGCTTCAGGTGGATGTCAGCCTTCTTGGCAAGGCCAATGTCACGGGGATCGACCACGATGAGCTTGCAGCCACGCTTGACGGCCTGACGGATCTGCATACCCACAACGGGATGGGCTTCCTCGGGATTGGAGCCCACCAGCATGATGACGTCGGGCTTCTGAGTGATATCCTCGATGGGGTTGGTCATGGCTCCGGAGCCAAGGGTCATGGCAAGGCCGGAAACGGAGGCGGAGTGGCAGACACGGGCGCAGTTATCGGTGTTGTTGGTGCCGAAGCAGGTACGCACCATCTTCTGCACCATGTATACGTCCTCGTTGGGAGAACGGGAGCAGGCAAAGCCCGCCAGTGCGTCGGGGCCGTACTTCTTTTTCAGCTCCATGAACTTGGAGGCGACCAGATCCAGGGCCTCGTCCCAGGTGGCCCGCTCAAATTCGCCGGTCTGCTTATTCTTAATAAGGGGATACTTGAGCCGGTCGGGAGACTGGGCAAAGTCAAAGCTGCCGCTGCGGCCCTTGACGCACAGAAGGCCACGGTTGGAGGGGCCGTTGTAGGCCTCGGTGTCCATCACCTTGCCGTCCTTCACCAGCGCATAGAACTGGCAGCCGGTGGCGCAGTGGGGACAGGTGGTCAGGACTTTCTTCTCGATCTGGAAGGTGCGGTACTTCTTCCGCCGCTTCATGCTAAGAGCGCCGGTGGGGCAGGCCTGCACGCAGTTGCCGCAGGACTCACAGGTGGAGGTCAGCCAGTTGTCGTCAAAAGGCGCGCCGATGACGGAGGTGAAGCCCCGGTTCATGGTGTCGATGGCGCCCCGGCCCACGATCTCGTTGCAGGTGTTGACGCAGCGGTGGCACAGGATGCACTTGTTGGGGTCGTAGGTGAAGAACTTGTTGGAATCGTCGATGGGCTTCAGCTTCCGGGGAGCGGAATAGCTGGTCTTTTCCAGACCGTATTCCACGCACAGGCTCTGGAGCTTGCAATCGCCGTTAGCTTCGCAGCTGAAGCAGTTGATGAGGTGCTCACTGAGCAGCAGGTCAAGGGTCTTTCTTCTGGAATCGATGACCTTGGCTGACATGGTGTCCACTTCCATGCCCTCGGAACACTGGGCGGTACAGGCGGTGTCCACCCAGGTTCTGCCGTTTGCGGTCATTTCCACCACGCAGATGCGGCAGGAGCCGTCGGGCAGCAGGTCTTCCAGATAGCACAGGGTGGGGATCTTCACGCCGATCTTCTTCGCGGCGGCAAGCACCGTGGTGCCTTTTTCCACTTCCACGGGAATTCC
Organism: Eubacteriales bacterium; assembly: GCA_030539285.1. Classification (GTDB taxonomy): domain Bacteria; phylum Bacillota; class Clostridia; order Oscillospirales; family Oscillospiraceae; genus Faecousia. The sequence goes on along the minus strand of JAUNSH010000017.1, from coordinate 22,994 downwards.
GTTAATTTTCAGATGAATCATGTTTCCTATCCTCCCTTACCGGACTTCGATGGCGTCAAAGGGACAGCCGCCCAGACAGGTGCCGCACTTGATGCACTTGGCCGTGTTGATGGTATGGGGCGCTTTCTTTTCGCCGGTGATGGCGCTGACAGGACAGTTCCGGGCGCATTTGCCGCAGCCCTTGCACTTGTCGGCGTCGATGGTATAGTTCAGCAGAGCGGTGCAGACGTGGGCACGACACTTGTGCTGCACGATGTGCTCCACATACTCCTCCCGGAAGTTCTTGATGGTGCTGAGCACCGGCAGGGGGGCGCTCTTGCCAAGGCCGCACAGGGAGCGCTCCTTGACGAACCGGGCAGTTTCTTCCAGCTTTTCCAGGTCCTTCATGGTGCCCTTGCCCGCTACGATCTTTTCCAAAATCTCCAGCATCCGCTTGGTGCCGATGCGGCAGGGGCCGCACTTGCCGCAGGACTCCCGCTGGGTGAAGCCCATGAAGAACCGGGCCACCTCCACCATGCAGGTGTTCTCGTCCATGACCACAAGGCCGCCGGAGCCGACGATGGCGCCGTACTTCTTGACGGAATCAAAGTCCAGCGGCACATCCAGATGCTCCTCCGTTAGACAGCCGCCGGAGGGGCCGCCGATCTGAACAGCCTTGAATTTTGCGCCGTTTTTCAGACCACCGCCGATGTCAAAGATGATCTCCCGCAGGGTGGTGCCCATGGGCACCTCGATGAGGCCCGTATTTTGGATGGAGCCGGTGAGGGAGAAGGTCTTGCAGCCGGGGCTGCCCTCCGTGCCGATGGAGCGGTACCATTCGGAACCCTCCAAAATGATCTTGGGTACGTTGGCGTAAGTTTCAACGTTATTCAGCACCGTAGGCTTTGCCCACAGGCCCTGCTCCACGGTTCTGGGGGGCTTGACACGGGGCATACCCCGGCTGCCTTCGATGGAGGCGGTCAGAGCGGAGCCTTCGCCGCAGACGAATGCGCCCGCGCCGCGGTTGATGTGCATATGGAAGTTAAAGCCCGTGCCGAGGATATTCTCGCCCAGCAGCCCCCGGCTTTCCAGCTCGGTAATGGCGCTGCGCAGGCGCTTGACGGAGTTGGGATATTCGGCCCGGACGTAGATGTAGCCATGCTGTGCCTTCACCGCGTAGGCGGCGATCATCATGCCCTCAATGAGCTTGAAGGGGTCGCCCTCCATGACGGAGCCGTCCATAAACGCGCCGGGGTCGCCCTCGTCGCCGTTGCAGACCACGTAACGGGTGGTCTCCTTCTGGTTTGCCACCTGACGCCACTTCTTGCCGGTGGGGAAGCCGCCGCCGCCACGGCCACGAAGGCCGGACTTCTCGACCTCGTCAATGATCTGGTCGGGGGTCATGGCCGTCATGGCCTTTTCCAGGGCCTTGAAGCCGCCGCCGGCCAGGTATTCATCCAGAGAGCCTGCGTCAAATTTGCCGCAGTTTTCCAGAACGATTCTTGTCTGCTTGGCAATGAAGGGAATTTCTTCCGGCTTCACATAAGTATTGCCGTTCTGCTTGTACAGCAGGCGTTCAACCACGCCGTCGCCCAGCACGCTGGTGTTGAAGATATCCTCACAGTCAGCAAGGGAAACCTTGGTGTACTGGATCACGTCGCTTCCCTTCTGGATGCGCACCAAAGGTCCCAGCTCGCAGATGCCCTGACAGCCGGTCTTCTTGATGCCGAGGTTCTTGTCGTGACCGCCGCAGGGGGCGAAATCCAGCACGACACCGGGGGTATTCGCGGTGATCTCCCGGAATTTTTCGTAAATTTTCTCAGAGCCGGTGGCAATACAGCCGGTGCCGGAACACACGAGAATGCGGCAGTCGTAACCTGCCAGCTGCGCCGCGGCAGCTTCACGGACCTTGTTCAGAGCGTCGATGGTATCGATCATTCTGCGGCACCTCCTCTTAAGGAATCAATCAGCGCGACAGCGGATTCCGGAGTCATACGGGGATGGACTTCCTCGTTGACCATCATGGTGGGGGCCAGACCGCAGGCACCCAGACAGGAGACGGTCTCCACCGTGAACATCATGTCGTCGGTGGTGTGCTTCTGGGCGCTGAGCCCCAGCTTCTTGTACAGGGCCGCCAGAACCGGCATGGACTTTTTGACGTGGCAGGCAGTGCCGTCACAGACCTTGATGACGTACTTCCCCTTGGCCTCAAAGGAAAAATTTTCATAGAAAGTTGCCACAGAATAGGCCTTGGCTTTGGTCACGCTGATCTTATCCGCCACATAGGTCAGAAGCTCCGCGGGCAGATAGCGGTATTCCGCCTGGATATCCTGCATAATGGGGATCAGCGAGGCAGGCGTGGGACCATACACCCCGATGATCTCATCTGCCTTTGCATAATACGACTGCTCAAGCATAAGAATAATGCCTCCTTATGGTGTTATAAAAAATAGACATATCAAATATGCAATGTTACATGTCGATTATACAATACTCACAAACATTCTGCAATACAATTTTACATAAAACGGCAGATTTTTTTCTTTACGTCCGCGTATGCTTCCGGGGCGTTGACGTTGAGAAAGCATTCCGCCGGAACGGCGCTTTCGTATACCGCGTAGCCCGTTTTGTTCAAAAAGGCAAAAACAGAGCCATTGCCATCCGTGATCTCCGCCAGCATGGCATCCGCCAGATCCTTGTGATAAACGGCAATCAGGGGCTGCTCTTTCCCGTTGTTTTTCAGGATCATTGCGGAAGCGCCGCCTGGATCACCGGCGTGGAGGAGATTTTCCAGCTCCTCCACGGGGACCAGCGGAACATCCACGCTGAGGACCAGGCATTTTTCGTGTCTCGCCCCGCGCAGGCAGCTTTCCAATCCTCCCAGCGGCCCTTTATTCGGAAAACGGTCTGGTGTGACCGGGATATCGCAGTTTGTCCCCCGGTAGCCGGAGACCTGAATGTCCCGGATGCCCAGCTTTCTCCCCTTTTCGATCTGGATTTGCAGAAAGGTTTTGTCTCCAATGGTCAAATCCGCCTTGTCCGTGCCCATGCGGCTGCTTTTACCCCCAGCCAGCACGATCATCGAGAAGTTTTCTCCCGTCATTGCACATCCCCTCCTTTTTGTTTTATGCTACCGCAAGCCGCCGAAGGAATCAAGAGACTGTTGAAAAAAAGTGTACGCCGTTGTAAAATAGCGGTAAGATACAAAGGGGGCGCTGGTAATGATGATTCAAAATGCCTTTCCCGTGGAGCCGCTGACCCGGGAGGTGGAGCACCGCTTCATCGGAAGGGACGGCACCGGGTATGTGCAGACAGAGCAAGTCCTGCGGGAGCACAGTGTCAAGGTTCTGGTGAACGGACGGCTGGAAATGGAATTTGTGTGCCTGCCCCAGTTCCTGCCGGAGCTGATCCTGGGACATCTCGTGACGGAGGGGTACCTCCACCGTGCGGAGGATGTGGTGTCCCTTTCCATTTCCCGGGATTCCGCCGAGGTCACCCTGAAAGCTCTGATCGGGCCGGGGCCGATGCCCGATGTGATCCCTCGCCCATGGGAGACTGAATGGGTCTTCTCTCTGGCGGACCGTTTCGCCCAGGGAATGCCGCTGCATGAGCTGACCTGCGCCACCCACAGCTGCTTTCTTGCCAGGGGCAAAGAACTTCTCTTCCAGTGCGAGGACACCGGCCGTCACAATGCCGTGGACAAGGCCGTGGGCTACGCCCTGATGAACGGCATTGACCTAAGCACCTGCCTGCTCTATTCTAGCGGCAGGATGCCTGCCGACATGGCAGCGAAAGCCATCCGGGCAGGGATCCCCCTGCTTGCCAGCAAGGGCGCCCCCACCGCCAGCGCCGTGGCGCTGGCCCGGCAGCATAGGCTGACCTTGCTGTGCGCCGCCCGGCGGGACCGGATGAAGCTCTTTTCGGACCCGTTGGAAAAAGAAACGATTGACAGTTTCCAACCGATTTGCTAGTATAATCATGTCTTCAAGCACTGCCGCCTAAAGCCTGCGCCAAGGCGGCTTTGCCGAACCACTCGTGGTTCCGAGCCGCATTGGAAACGGTGTGACTTTCCGTATTTGAGAAGAAGACGGATCGAAATATTTTCTGCGGAGCGTCAGACTCCGCGGGGCTTTTGCGTCCGTTTCTTGCTCAAAAGAGACGGACGCTTTCTTTTTTACCGTAAGATAGAGAGGTTTGGTTTTATGTCCAAATTCATTTCCCATACCGAGGCCCGCAGCCGGATGCTGGAACGGGTCTTCCCGGTGGATACCGAACAGGTTTCCCTTTCCCGGCTGCCCGGGCGGATTTTGGCCCGGGATGTTTCGGCCCGGGAGAGCATTCCCCCCTTTGACCGTTCCCCCTATGACGGCTACGCCTTCCGGGCCGGGGACACTGTTCAGGCATCTCAGGGCAGCCCGGTCACCCTGCGAATTTTGGAGGAAATTCCCGCCGGCTCTGTGTCCCATTGCCCGGTGACAGAGGGCTGCGCCGTGAAGGTGCTGACGGGTGCTCCTATCCCCGACGGGGCGGACGCGGTCATCAAATTTGAGCGGACGGAATTTACAGCCGAAACGGTGACCATTTTTTCGCCCTGCAAAAGCGGCAGCAACATTGTCCGGGCCGGGGAGGATGTTCGGGCCGGGGACCTGCTGGTAAAGGCCGGTGCGCGAATTGACGCGGGCCTTCTGGGGACGCTGGCATCCCAGAACATCCCGTCTGCGGAGGTTTACCGGGTCCCCCGCATCGGTATCATCTCCACGGGCAGTGAGCTTGTGGAGGTGGGAAGCCCCCGGATCCCGGGAAAGATCTATGATTCCAACCGCTATATGCTCTGCGCGGCGGTGAGCAAATTGGGCATGGAGCCGGTGCTCATCGGGCAGGCCGCGGACAATGTGCCGGATATCCTCGCCTGCATCCGGCAGGGCCTTGCCCAGTGCGATGGGCTGCTGCTCACCGGCGGCGTTTCGGTGGGCGACTACGACCTGACCCCCGATGCCATGGAGCAGGCAGGCGTGGAGCTTTTATTCCGGGGCGTGGATATGAAGCCCGGAATGGCCTGTGCCTACGGCGTTTGGGAGGGGAAACCCGTCTGCGCTCTGTCCGGGAATCCCGCCTCTGCCATCACCAATTTCCATGCCATCGCTGCGCCGGTCCTGCGGAAGCTCAGCGGGCAGAGCAGCTGCATCCCGCAGGAGATCTCCGTGAAGTTGGTGAACGGCTTCCGCAAGAAAAGCCCGGGCACCCGGTTCCTGCGGGGAATGCTGGATCTGTCCGACGGCACCGTCCGGATGCGGGTGCCCAGCGAACAGGGGAATGCAGTCTTAAGCAGCGCCATCGGCTGTAATGTCATGGCCATCATCCCCGCGGGCAGCGACGCCATCCCGGAGGGGACGGAACTAAAGGGGTTTTTGATCTGATGCACGCTCTGATCGTCGGTGCCAACGGCACCGGGAAAACCACCCTGATCCGCAGGGTATTGCAGGCCCTGCAAAAGCCTGTGGCGGGCTTTGAAACTGTGAAAGAGGATGCGCTGGCGGACGCGCAGGGCAGTCCTATCTATATCTATGAAGCGGGGAAGCCCCACCGGCAGACCCCGGAAAATTTGGTGGGCTACTGCCGGGATCGAAAGGCATCGGCAGTCCTGGAAGGATTCGACCGGTTTGCCCGGCAGTTCTCCGAACCGACAGATGCGGACTGCGTTATCGAAATGGACGAGATCGGATTTCTGGAAACCCGGTCCCAGCTCTTTTGTGACAGGATCCTCACCCTTCTGGATGGCAGCAGGCCTGTTCTTGCCGCCGTCCGGGACAAGGACACGCCCTTTCTGCGCTCCGTGCGTGCCCACCCCAATGCCCGCTGTTTCTACATCACCCCGGAAAACCGGGAGGCTCTGTTCCGGGAGGTGCTGGACTTTATGCGATCACAATTGGAGGATTTACCATGAACATCCCAATGATCGGCTTTGCCGCCTATTCCGGTACGGGTAAGACCACTCTGATCACGAAGATCATCCGGGAACTGAAGACCCAGGGATACCGGGTCTGCGTCATCAAGCATGATGCCCACCGGTTTGAGATCGACCGGGAGGGCAAGGATTCCTGGCGGTTTACCCAGGCGGGGGCGGATATGACCATCCTCAGTTCCCCAGAAAAAACCGCCGTCATTGAGCAGCGGGAGCGCAGCTTTTCTCAAGTCGCTGCCATGGCCCACGATGTTGACCTGATCCTGGTGGAGGGCTACAAGCAGGAGGACATCCCCCGGATCGGTATTTGTCGGAAGGCCGCCGGAAAGGGCCTGCCCCACCCGGCGGAAGACTACATTGCCATTGTTACCGATGACGAGTCCATACGGGCAAAGCACATCCCGGTTTTCTCTCTGGAGGACATTCCGGGGATCACGGCCTTTGTCAAAACCGCCGCGGGACTTTTATATGACCCATAAGGAAAGCCCCAGCCGATTCGGCTGGGGCTTATGTGTTATCTTACGTACTCGATGACGACCCGGCGGTTGGGTTCCACACCGGTAGAGTGGGTGGTGATGTTGTCCATGTCCTGCAGGGCGGCGTGGATCACGTGCCGCTCGTAGGCGTTCATGGGCTCCAGAGTGGTGCGGCGGCGGGCCTTCAGCACCTGCTGGGCCTTCTTGCGGGCGTAGCGGCGCAGGCTTTCCTCCCGCTTTTCCCGGTAGCACTCGGCATCCACATTCACCCGGACGTGACCATCCACGCCGCGGTTGATGGTGTAGTTGGTCAGGTGCTGGATAGCGTCCAGGGTGTCGCCCCGGCGGCCGATCAGGTAGCCCAGATCGTCGCCCACCAGATCCACCTTGTAGGTGTTGGCGTCCACCTTTTCACAGTGGGGAACAGCCTTGGAGCCCATGTGCTCCAGCAGACCCTTGATGAACTGTTCGATCTTCTCCTCGGTGGAGCCGGTCTCGGCGGGGGCATAGACCTTAGGCTCTGCCTTCTTTTCGGGCTTCGGCTCTCTGGGGGCCTTGGGGGCTTCTGCTTTTTTCTCGGGGCGGGGAGCCTTGGGCTTGTCCTGCCGGGGGGCCTTAGGCGCTTCCTGCTTGACAGCGGCGGGCTTGGGGGCCTCGGGCTTAGCAGGCTCCGGGGTCACGCCGGGAATGGCAGTGGCCTTGGGCTTGGAGCGGGAGGCGCTGCCCAGGGCGCTCTTGGGCTTCTCGGGGGCTTTCTCCACCACGGGGTCCGGCACCTCGTAGGTCAGCTGGACCTTGGCAGGCTGGGCACCGAAGCCCAGAAAGCCGGACTTGGCCTGCTGCAGGACCATAACGGACACGCTGTCCCGATCCAGACCCAGCTGGTTCAGAGCGGCCTCAATGGCCAGATCAATGGTTTTTCCGGTGGATACGATGGTTTTTTCCATGGTTTATTCCTCCGTTGCGCTGTAGCGGTTGGGGTCGTAGTTGCGGCCCTTGCAGTAGGGACGGCTGGGAATGCCGGACATGCAGTCTTCCGCGTCCTCTTCCTCCACGATTCCCTTCCGGGCAGCATACTCCTTGGCGGCGGCAGCCTTAGCGGCCTGCTCCTGATCCTTTTGCTGCTTGAGCAGCTTCTTTTTGCTGGTATTGGTGGTGATGCCGTCGGGATTGGCAGCCCGGCGCTCGGCGCGGACGCGCTCCTTTTCGGCCTCGATCCGCTCCTCCTCCATGGCCTTCTGGAGCCGAATGGCGTCCTCGGCGTCATAGATCTTGCGGTAGTGGTTGGTCATGATGGGGTCGGTGATCATGCGGAACACGCCGCCGATGAACCAGTACAGGGACAGGCCCGCGGACAGGGTGAAGCCGATCCACAGGGACATGAGGGGCATCATCCACATCATCATCTGGTTGGTCTGAGCGTTCTGGGAATTCTTGGCGGTCTCCTTGTCCTGAACGCCCTTTTCGTTGGTGATGACGGAGTCGTTGGTCTTCTGGCTGATCCACATCTGCAGCACCTGAGAGCCGGCAGACAGGCAGGGGATCAGGAAAGCACCGATGTGGGCCCAGTTCCAGACCCAGGTGGAGCTGAAGATGTTGAACTGGGGCACAGCACCCAGGTTGATGCCCAGGAAGTTAAAGTTAATGCCTGCCAGCGTGATATCCTTGATGGCGGGGATGGCGGCCTTCAGCTGCTCGGCGTACATGGGAATGGCCTGGGCGGCGGAAATTTCGTCGTAGTAGCTGTTCTTGGTGAAGATATCGGGAGCGATCTCTTTCAGAACCCGGATGATCTCGGTGACAGTCTCCTGAGACTCCATCAGGATGTAGGTGATGGGCTGCCGGATGACGGCGTACAGGGGGATCAGGATCAGCATGGGGATAAAGCTCCACAGGCAGCCGCCGGTCATGGACACGCCGGAATCCTGGTACAGCTTCTGGGTCAGCTCATTCTGCTTCTGAGGGTCGTTGGGGTAGCGGCGCTGGATGTCCTGCACCTGGGGGGTCAGACGGGACATGCCCATCATGCCCTTTTTCGCCTTGGCATTGATGGGGGTCAGGATGGCCTGTACCGCCAGAGCGAAGATGATCAAAGCGACACCGTAGTTATTGGTGGTGTGGTACAGCAGGGCCAGCAGCCAGCCAAAGGGAACGGTGATGATGTCGCTGAGCTTGAATGCGAGAATCATTGGCTTTCCTCCTTAAGGATTGTGGGAAATAATCAGGGAACGGGGTCGTAGATATCCCCCTTGTAGAAGGGATTGCAGCGTAAAAACCGCTTCAGGGCGAGAATGCCGCCCTTCCATGCCCCGTACTTGCCAATTGCCTCCATGGCGTAGGCGCTGCAGGTAGGCCGAAACCGGCACCGTGCCGGAAAAAACGGGGAGATACTGCGCTGATAAAAGCGAATGAGCGCTAACAGGATCGTTTTCATGACTGCGCGCCTTCCCGGAGGATGCCCGCCTTTTTCGCCAGTGCCAGGTAGCTTCTGGTCAGCTGGGAAAATTCGGCATCCACCGCTTTCGTCCGGGCAACCACTACAATGTCCCAGCCGGGACGGAATTTCGCCTCGTTCAGCCGGTAGACCTCCCGCAGGCGGCGGCGGGTGCGGTTGCGCACATGGGCCTTGCCCAGCTTTTTGCTGACGGTGATGCCCACCCGGTTTTCCGGGGTCCGGTTCTTCCGGGCGTAGAGCACGAGATACCCGTCTGCAAAGCCGGAGGTGTGGTACAGGCGGCGAAAAATGTGATTGAGTTTCAGACTGGTTGAATACTTCATGAAATCATCCTTGTAAAAAGGGAGCGGGGCGAATGCTCCATTCACCCCGCTGTAGCTCCCGTTTCGCTCTGCAAGCGCTATTCCGTTTGGGTGGTATCGACCCACTTCACAGGCGCATCAGGCGGACAGAACCTTGCGGCCCTTGGCACGACGGCGGGCCAGAACCTTACGGCCGTTGGAAGTAGCCATTCTCTGACGGAAACCGTGGACCTTGGAACGATGACGACGGCTGGGCTGGTAGGTACGCTTCATAACACTTACACCTCCTGTCAAAAATCAATATGCTCAACAGTCAAAATTGACCGCAGCAACACAAATTCACATGACCATCATGGTCATGCCTGACCATTATAACCGAAAAAAGCGGTTTGGTCAATATTTATTTCCCAATTTTGCGGATTTTCAGATTGGGGCCTTCAAAGGAGCCGTCCAGCTTGCTGAGGACCCGGGCGTATCTTTGCGAATCCACATCCATGGGGGTGGGTTGATAGTTGTTGACGCTTTCCACGGAGCTGATGGAGCAGGGGACGATTTTCAAACTTCCCAGAGTGATCTGCCCTTCCGGATCCCGGATGACCTCCTGCTGCAAAAGCACGGTGTCAAAATCCTCGGGCTTGCTGTTTCCGCCGAAGCAGAAGTTGCCCATGGAGTAGTAGATGATCCCATCTCCGTACTCCTCAATGGGCTGGAGCACATGGGGATGGCTGCCCCAGACGATGTCCGCCCCCGCGTCAACGGCGGCGTGACCAACATCGGTTTGCAGCTGGGTAGGGCGGTAGCTGCCCTCCACGCCCCAATGGGGCGCCACGATCACCAGTTCCGCCCCCTGTTCCCGCAGAGAAGCGATTTCTGCTTTCATGTCTTCAACGTCCAGCTTGTAGTAGACCATGCCGTACAGGCCCACTTTCAGGCCGCAGCCCAGCGCGATGAGCACACCGCTGTCCCGCTGGGCATAAGGAATGCCAGCTTCTTCCAGCACCGTCCGGGTGGAATCGTACCCGGCCTGCCCATAATCAAAGCTGTGGTTATTGGCCAGGGTCACCACCTCCACGGAGTTGTCCGTGAGGATGTGGCTGTAGGCGGAGGAGCCGCGGAAGGTGTAGGTCTTGTCCGCCGGGTTTCCCACGTCGGTGAGCGTTCCTTCCAGATTCACAAAGGTGGCGTCGTCGGCTTCAAAAAAGGAAACCACATTGCGGAAGGGATAGGCGTAATCTTCGCCGACCACCCGGGGAAAGCCCACGTCGGCGTAGGTGTTTTTTGGATTCGCGCCCAGGGTGCAGTCCCCAACGAAGGTCAGGAGGAACCGTTCCTCTTCTGGCTCCGTTGACACTGTGGTTTCTGCGGCGGTGTCCGCTGCCATCACCGGCAGAGGGGCCTGCGTGGTTGGATGCGTTTCTTCCGGGAAAGACTTTCCGCAGCCCGTCAGACAAAGCGCGCAAATAAGGGCGAACAGAATGGATTTTTCAGCGCCCACGGCGGCATCGCTCCTTCTTTTAGCCCTGCTCCTGCGCCCGCTTCTTCATGAGGTTGCGCATACGGATGCTGTGATCCAGCTCCCGCTTGCGGATACGCAGGCTCTTGGGGGTGCATTCCAGCAGCTCGTCGTCTGCCAGAAATTCCAGACACTGTTCCAGAGACATATTCTTGGGGGGCACCAGACGGATGGCGTCGTCGGAACCGGCGGCCCGCATATTGGTCAGCTGCTTGCGCTTGCAGACGTTGACGGTCATGTCCTCGTTCCGGCTGCAAATGCCCACCACCATACCGGCATAGACCGGGGTGCCGGGGCCGATCAGCAGGGTGCCCCGCTCCTGAGCGGCGCCCAGACCGTAGGTCACGGCCTCGCCAGTCTCGAAAGCGATGAGAGAGCCGACCAGACGGCGCTCGATCTCGCCCTTCATGGGGGCGTAGGAATCCAGCACGGAGGACATGATGCCCTCGCCCTTGGTATCGGTAAGGAACTCACTGCGGTAGCCGAACAGGCCCCGGGAGGGGACCAGGAATTCCAGACGGTAGCGGTTGCCCATGGGGGTCATGCCCAGCAGGTCAGCCTTCCGACGGCCCATTTTCTCGATGACCGCGCCCATGCACTCCTCGGGCACGTCGGCGACCATCCGCTCGATAGGCTCACAGAGCTTGCCGTCGATGGTCTTGGTCAGCACGCGGGGGGTGGACACGGAGAACTCGTAGCCCTCCCGGCGCATGGTCTCCATCAGGATGGACAGGTGCATCTCGCCCCGGCCAGCCACGTTGAAGGCGTCGGTGCCCTGCTCGGTGACGTGGAGGGACACGTCCTTGAGAAGCTCCTTTTCCAGTCGGTCCCGCAGGTTCCGGGAGGTGACGAACTTGCCCTCCTTGCCGGCGAAGGGGGAGTCGTTGACGGCGAAGGTCATTTCGATGGTGGGGTCGGAGATCTTCACGAAGGGCAGGGGATCCACACAGTCGGGGGCGCACAGAGTCCGGCCAATGGTGATGTCCGCCATACCGGAAAGGGCCACGATCTCACCGGCGTGGGCCTCGGGAATGGGGTTCTTGCCCAGGCCGTCGAACTCGTACAGGGCCACGACCTTGCCCTTCTGCTTGACCTCGGGGTCGTGGAAGTCGCAGATGGTGACCTCCTGATTGACCTTGATGGTGCCCCGCTCCACACGGCCCACAGCGATACGGCCCACGTATTCGTTGTAGTCGATGGAGGACACCAGCAGCTGCAAAGGCGCGGTATCGTCGCCGCCGGGGGCGGGAATGTAGTTAACGATGGTCTCGAACAGGGGGGTCAGGTCGGTGCCCACCTCGTCGGGGCCGTAGGAAGCGGTGCCCTGACGGCCGGAGCAGAAGACGGTGGGGGAGTTGAACTGCTCGTCGGTGGCGTCCAGCTCCAGCAGCAGCTCCAGCACCTCGTCCATGACTTCATGAATACGGGCGTCGGGCTTGTCAATCTTGTTGACGGCAACAATGACCTTGTGGCCCAGCTCCAGCGCCTTCTGGAGCACGAACCGGGTCTGAGGCATGGGGCCTTCGGCGGCATCCACCAGCAGGATAACGCCGTTGACCATTTTCAGGATCCGCTCCACCTCGCCGCCGAAGTCGGCATGGCCCGGGGTGTCCACAATGTTGATCTTGTAGTCCTTATAATGCACGGAGGTGTTCTTGGCCAGAATGGTGATGCCCCGCTCCCGCTCCAGATCGCCGGAGTCCATGACGCGCTCCACCGTGGCCTGATTTTCCCGGTAGATGCCGCCCTGTTTCAGCATTTCGTCCACCAACGTGGTCTTACCGTGGTCAACGTGGGCAATAATGGCAATATTGCGGATTTTGTCCTGAGAAAACATATAATTTATTCTCCTTTTTGAAGATACTTGACATAAACTCTCGATTTTGCATTATAGCACTTCAACAAAAAGAATGCAAGATATTTGGTGAACATTACGAAGAAAAAGTTGAAAAAGAAAGGCTCCCCTATCAGGGGAGCCATATTCATTTATTCTGTTTTCCCCGCTTTCAGCATCCGGGTGAAGAACCGGAAGAAGGTGGTGACGGTGACGGCGGCGGCGATCACATCGGACACCGGCTCCGCCAGGAACACGGCAAAGGCCTTGTTCGCAAAGAAGTGGGGGAGAATGAAGATCAGGGGGATCAGCAGGATGATCTTTCGCAGGCAGGCCAGAAGGAGGCAGTTTTTCGCCTGGCCCAGGGCCATGAAGGCCTGCTGGCAGCTGATCTGGAAGCCCACGGAGAAGATGCCGGCAAAGTAGATGCGCATAGCCCAGGCGGCATAGTCCACCAGCGCGGTGTCCGAGGTGAAGATACCTGCGAACATCCGGGGCACCACCATCAGCAGCAGCCAGAACGCGGCGGTGTAGGTCACGCAGACCGTGAACTGGCAATAGAAGGCTTCTTTCACCCGGTCCAGCTTTTTGGCACCGTAGTTGAAGCTCATGAGGGGCTGGCCGCCCTGGCAGATGCCGTTCAGGGGCATGGTGACCAGCTGGTTGATGGAAGTCAGCACTGTCATTGCACCCACCGCCACGTCTCCGCCGAACCGTGCCAGAGAGGAAGTGAAGCTGATGGACAGAATGCTCTCTGTGGATACCATGACAAAGCTGGACACGCCCAGGGCCAGACAGGGGCCGATGACGGAGGGCACCAGCTTCATGTTGGCGAGCCGGAGCTTCAGATTGGTTTTCTTTCCCAGCAGGAAGCAGAGGATCCAGATAGCGCTGACTGCCTGAGACAGCACCGTTGCCAGCGCCGCCCCGGAAACGCCCATGTTCAGCCCAAAAATCAGAATGGGGTCAAGGACGATGTTGATGACCGCGCCGATGACGGTGGTGAGCATACTGATTTTGGAGAAACCTTGGGTGGTGATGAAGGGGTTCATGCCCATGACGGTGAGGACGAACACGCTTCCGATAATATAAATGTTGGCATATTCCAGCGCGTAGGGGAGGGTCGCGTCGCTGCCGCCGAAGAGCCGGATCAGGCTGGGGCAGAATTTTAAGAACACCGCGGTGAGGATTACAGCGAGGATCATCAGCACCGCGAAGCAGTTGCCCATGATTCTCTCCGCCCTTTCCCGGTTTCCCTGGCCCATAGCGATGGCTGCCCGGGGCGCGCCGCCGGCACCCGCCAGCATGGCAAAGGCAGTGATCAGCATCAAAATAGGAGTGAACAGGCCCACGCCGGTCAGTGCCAGCCCGCCGATGCCGGGGATGTGTCCCAAGTAAATGCGGTCAACGATGTTGTAGAGCAGGTTGATGACCTGGGCCACCACCGCGGGCACCGCCAGTTCCAGCATCCATTTTTTTACGGATCCGGTGCCCATGTCTTTTTTCTCTGTATCAGCCATAGAGAATTCCGTCCTCACTTATGTCAGCGTTTGGAATCCCAGTACGATGACGCCCAGCATCACCAGTACCACGCCGGTGGCCCGGTTCAGGGTCTTGGGATCGGCCTTGTTGGCGAAAATCGCGGCGACTCTGGCCCACAGCAGGGTGAATACGACGCACAGTGCCAGCACCGTCCAGTCCGGCACGCCGCCGATGGCGAAGTGGCTCATGGAGCCAGTAAAGGCGGTGAAGGCCATGATGAACACGCTGGTTCCTACGGCGGTTTTCAGCTCGTAGCCCAGTACGCTGGTGAGGATCAGCAGCATCATCATGCCGCCGCCCGCGCCGATGAAGCCGCAGATGAAGCCGATGAGGACACCGCAGACGATCGACTGAATGGCCCGCTTTTGGGCGCTGACGGCCTGCATGGATTCCTTGGTGGTCATGACGGGCCGGACGATGAATTTCATGCCCAGCAGCATGGTCATGAACACCGACGCGCCGCCCATGACCTGATTGTCCAGCAAGCTGGATACCCAGCTGCCCACCATGGTGAATATCAGTACGGAGATCATCATGACAAGACCGTTGCGGATGTCCAGATTTTTGTTTTTGCCGTATTCATAAGCGCTGATGGCGCTGGCCAGCACGTCAGAGGCCAGGGCGATGCCCACGGCCTGATAGGCATCCATTTTGAGGAATGTTACCAGCACCGGGGTGATGACCGCCGCGGCGCTCATGCCAGCGAAGCCGGTGCCGAGGCCCGCGCCCATTCCGGCGAAGAAACAGACAAGAATGGTGATTAGGATCGACTGCATGAAAAAACCTCCTGAGTTCACGCAAAGGACGCAACATTGTCCATGATTTTTTGGGTGATGGAGCGCATCAGCTCCCGTTCCTCCGGGGTAACCCCAGTGTACAGGGCCTCGAAGAACTGCCGCTGGCGTTCTGCCCCGGCATCCGCGATCTCCATGCCCTTTTTGGTCAGGGCCAGATGGCAGGCCCGGCGGTCGGCAGGCGCGAGGCATCGGGCCAGAATGCCTCGGGCTTCCAGATTGGAAACCGCCAGCGACACATGGGATTTGGCGATGCCCCGGCAGGAGACGATATCCGCTGCCCGGTCAAGGCCGGGGTTGTTGTGCAGAAACAGCAGCACCGTCAGTTCGTTCTGGGTCAGTTGGTACTGCCTGCACACTGGTTCCAGACAGCGGACGTATTCCTTTTTTGCCCTGTTCATGGCGTCAAAGTAGTTGGACAGCTCCATTTGGAATCCTCCGTAATGTTCGTTTTTGAACCTTTGGAAGTATACCACCGACGGATATAAATGTCAAGAGCGAATTGTTCATTTTTGAACAAAAAAGCCTTCCCCTCCGGGGAAGGCATTTTTTATTCACCCTGAAATTTTCTGAGATTTTGGTTCAGAGCCTTTGTATCCTGTTTCTTTTCCAAACGCATGGCGTACCACATGGCAGCCATTGCCCCTTCGAGAATTAACACCAGCACCACACCGGCCCACACCGGAATGCCCCGGAACCAGCCGAAGCCCAGCGCGCCGCCCAGGAAGGCTACGTTTGCCAGAACGGCCCAGAGAAAGACCCTTCCTTTGCTTTCACCAAAGGGATGCGCTTCCGGGAAGATGGCGGTTTCTATGCTGGCAAAGATCATACTCACCACCAGCATTTCCAGCATCGTCAGGCTGTCCACAGTGTACACCCCTTGCAGTGCATTGGCGATGGCTTTGAAGAAAAGTCCAGATACGGTGTAGATGCACATATGGTACTTCATCTTCACGCCCCACAGGTAAAACCGATTGAATCCGCTCATAGTTTTGCTCCTTTCATCCCATTCCCAGCCGCTCCCGCAGGGCGGGGGCATAGTGCCGGGAGATCATGATTTTTTCTCCGGTGGACAGGGCGGCCTCGATGCGCCCGGCCCCGCAGCTGCGCAGCCGCCGGATGGCGTAGAGATTCACCAAGCAGGATTTGCCGCAGCGCAGCAGCCCGGTGGCGGCCCAGCGTTCCTCCAGCTCCGCCAGTGTCAGGGCAGTCTGGTACATACTACTTTGCGTGTAGACAAAGGTTTTTTCCTCCACCGTCTCGCAGTATACCACTTCCGAAACGCTCAGCGGCAGCAGCTCCTTCTGTTCGTTCCATACCAGCAGCTTCTGCATCCCGGAGCGTACCAGCGCCAGCAGGCGGAGCATTTCGTCATCCAGCGCCCGGCAGCGCAGGATGACCTCGTTTTCTTCTGAATCCGTATGTTCTACCGTAATTTTCATACCCGGCCCCCTTTCGTGGTTTCATCTTATCACATCGGCACGGACTGCACAAGTCGTGTGCTGCCAAGGTGCGCTTTTGCTGGGGGAAGGTGCAGAAAGGCTCCCCTTTTCGGGGAGCCTTTCTCACATATAACTTTTAATGGTAGAAATTAGGATATCTCCTGCCACAACACGGTCTTCCGCGGCAAAGCCTTCGGCAAAGTTGTCGGAATACAGCACCTGGGCGTTGGGCGGGAACTCGTCATCCCCCTCCCACACCAGAATCCGCATCCGGTAGCCGCCGATCAGGTCAAATTGGTAACCCGCGTCGCCGTTGGGCAGGGGCAGACCTCCCATTTTTTCGGCGGCAGAGCGGAAAGCGGCTACTCGTGTGCCGAAGGTGAAGGCGGCCCGGGTCAGCACCCGGCCGGTGTAGGGCTTGATGTACATTTCCCCCCAGGGCATTTCCCGAAAGGTCTTCCACTCGCCGCCCCAGCGGACGTCCCTGCTTTCCAGCAGGTAGCGCAGCAGGAAGGTCTGGGTGGGCAGGGGCGGGATGGCCCCGCCGTCCAGGGCACGGATAGCGTAATCCGGGTGGGCAATGGCAAAATCCCTGCCTAGCAGACGGACGGTGAATTCCGTTCCGTCCCAACGGACATCATTGAGACGCGCCGTCACATCCTCGGGGTTCAGAGTGCGGAACTTTTCCTCGTAAAAGGCAAAGGGTACTTCTTCCTTGTGATTTTCGATTTCCATACTTACCTCTCCTGAATGCTGTGGGGGAACAGCCGAGCGTCGGTGTGGGGCAGGAAGCAGGCGGCCACAAAGGCGTCCATGTAGCCGGGGTGGGTGCTCAGTTCCAGATAGGTCATGTTGGAGGCCACCTCGGCACACTTGGCATTTGCCTCGTCGCTCATGACCATGGCGTAGGAGCCGGTCAGGGAGGAGTTGCCGATATAATGGAACTTTTCAATGTCCACATCCGGGAACATGCCGATATTCACGGCGTTTTTCATATTGATGCCGCTGCCGATGCCGCCGGCGACATACACCCGGTCGATCATTTCCACGCTCATGTCCACGGAGGAAAGCAGGGTGTCGATGGCGGAGAAAATGGCGCCCTTGGCCCGGATGAAGTTGTCGATGTCCACTTCGTTCAGAGAAATCTCCCGGCCCGTCTCGGATTCCTCGGGGAAAGCCACTACGTAGCGGCCCATGCCGTGGGCATCCCGGCGCACCCGCGCGCCCTCCCGGACGAACAGGCCCTTGGCGTTGATGATGCCGCAGCGGTACAGCTCGGAGATCAGGTCGATGATGCCGCTGCCGCAGATACCCACGCACTTCTGGCCCTCGTCGCCGATGATGGAAAGGGTGGGTTCCATGGTGTCCACGTCAATGACGCAGGCCTCCACCGCGCCGTCGGTGGCCCGCATACCGCTGGAAATGTCGCCGCCCTCAAAGGCGGGGCCAGCAGAGCAGGCGCAGGACATGAGGAAGTCCCGGTTGCCGAAGACGATTTCGCCGTTGGTGCCCAGGTCGATGAACAGGCTCATTTCGTCCTTGTCCCAGATGCCGGAGGCGAGAGTACCTGCGGTAATGTCACCGCCCACGTAAGAGCCGATGTTTGGAGCGATGAGCACGGGGGCCAGAGGATTGGCGGGGAGCTTCAGATCTCCCGCCAGCAGGCCGTCCCAGTGGAAGAAACTGGGCACATAGGGTTCCATGCGGACGGATTCCGCGTCAACGCCCACGAACAGGTGGTTCATGGTGGTGTTGGCGCCGACGCACAGCCGCAGAATGCTGCGGGCGCTGATCTTGGCGGTTTTGCAGAGATTGGCAATAATGGGAATGAGGGTTTCTTTCAGAATAGCATCCTGAAGCTTTTTCCGTCCGCCGGGGCGGCCCTGCTCGATGATGCGGTTGATGACATCCGCTCCATAGCGGATCTGACCGTTGCCGGAGGAGCCTTTCGCCAGCAGCTTGCCGGTCTCCAAATCCGTCAGAACCATGGTGACGGTGGTGGTACCGATGTCGATGGCGCAGCCCACAATGGCGGTATCATCAGGGGCGCAGACCTCCATGCAATGGAAGGTGTTTTCCGTCAGCTCACCCTTGACGCAGACGGTGAAGTGGTTTTCCCGCAGGGTGCGGGCAAGACCCACCATGACGGGAAAGGGAATGTGGACATTTTCCACGCCGAAGGCTTCCTCGATGGCCCAGGTCAGCCGCTCGTTGTCGGGCATGGTGTCCTCTAGCGACGGTTCCGCCATGGTAATGACCTTGGCGCGGTAGCGGTTGGTGAAGTGGATGCCGCTGTTTTTCAGGTTCTCCTGACACTCGTCAAAAATCGCCACTTCCTTGGGGCTGCTCAGGTCAGCGGTCTTCATCCGGGACTGGTAGGCGCTGGCAATATCCGGCACAAAAACGGTGCAGTCGGAGCGCACCTTGGAAGAGCAGGACAGCCGCCAGCCCTCCTTGTATTCCTCGTCGGAGATGTGGCGGCTGGGAAGGGATTCCAGTTCGCCCTCAATGAGCTTTACGCGGCACTTGCCGCAGGAGCCGTTGCCGGAGCAGGGGGCGTCGATAGCGACATTGCCTCGGCGGGCCAGTTCCAGCAGATTATCTCCGGCGTTGCATTCGATGATAACGGGGCTTGCGCCCTCGATTTGGAAGGTTACTTTCATGGGACAATCTTCCTTTCTTGTCTCATTTCATTCGCGTGGGATAAATGCAAACGTAGGGGGCGATGCCCACATCGCCCCTTGGCACGGCTAAGATCCAAGGCATACCCTAAGAAATGGAGTAATACTTGTCTTCAAGCCATTTCGCGGGATTGTTGTCTATGTATTGTGCTTTCGTAATATAGTCAAGTTCGTCCCGAATAATGTGGTCGTAGTAGGACTTCTGCCAAATAGAGAACCCCAGTTCCTTAGAAACCAACGTTTTCCATGAACGGATCAAGGAGGGAACGCAAGCTTCCGCCGGGGCATCTGGCCACATTGGGCCGGTCACGGGCGCAGTTGCGGAAATACGGAGAATCATGTGCACATGATTTGGCATGATCACATATCGGTCAATTCCCGGAATTGTCAGAAGGTACCTCTGGACGACTGCTCCCGTGGACGTTAGTGCGGCGTAAGGGGCGATGTGGGCATCGCCCCCTACGATGGTACTGAGCAGGCACTTCCTGTCCTTGGTACAGATGGTGATGAAATATGCGCCTAGCTGGCTGTAGTCAAAGCCAGCCAGGCGATTTTGTTTACGGTTTTTCTGCATGGTATCGATACGGAGCGGTGCCCAATGGCGTAACGATTATACACACCTTGTGCACGCATTGTCTGTGGCGACTCGCCGCTTACATCAGAGGCTCCATGTTCAGAACAGGGTGGCCCTTCTCGGTCAGCCAGTTCAGCAGCTCCTCGCAGTCGGTGGTGATGGTCTCGTCGGCCACCATGTCGGTGAAGTTGTCCATGCCGTACAGCTCCTTGGCGGTCTTGTTCAGACGCTCGGCAACGTCATCCTTCAGCTCCTTGGGCATCCAGACGATGCGCTCAATGCCGCCCTCGGCAGCGATGAACTTCTTGGAGGAGATGAAGTGACGGCCATGGCCCATGTAGCCGGGAGTCTGGACGCCGCCGCCGGTGCAGGAGGCCAGCTCGCCGAAGGTCATACCGGCGGGGGTCATGCCCTTGTATTCCCGGTTCACCACGATGAAGCCGTTGGACATAGGCTCGATGCCGCAAATGCATTCGAAGCAGCCGCAGGAGGTCATGGGGTCCTCCAGAATGGAGTACAGGGTGACATTCTCCACAGCGCCGTGGGTGGCATCGGTGATGGCCTTGTTGACAGACTCGAAGCGGCCGGTGCGCTCGTCCAGGCAGCCCTCCTTGAAGATGGGCTGGCAGGGGCCGTTGGTGTTCAGCTCGTGGGTGGCCTTGGCGTCCAGCCAGCTGACGGCGCCGCACAGGCCCAGACGCTCGGGGGTGACTACGCAGCAGTGGGCGGGGGCGAAAGACTGGCACAGAATGCAGGTGTAATAGCGGTCCACGGCCTCGTCGGTCATGGAAGCCAGACGGTCGTCACGGGCATTGTAACGGGGCATGGCGACCTCGTCACGGAACTTGGCGGCCTCGGCGGCGTCGGTGATCAGGGTGACCTGGCACTTGTCAACAACGGCGTCGAACTCGTCCATGATCATGACGTACAGCACCTCGGCGAAGTCCTTCAGCTTGAGGCCTGCCTCGAAAGCGGCGTTGGACACACGGACACGGACCTGATTGCGCTGGCCGGTGTGCATGACACCCTCCATGTAGTTGAACCATGCGTGGAACTTCCGCTCGATGACGGACTCAAAGTCAGCCTGCATCTTCTTGCCGGCGACCTCCACGTAAGTAGCCAGAGCCAGTTCCTTCTGGTCAGCCAGATCGGGTCCGATGATGGTGATCTTGTGATCCTCGACTTCGTTTAAGTCCCGCATGACCACCAGCTCGGCGGTGGGGTTCTTGGCAGACCAGCACTCGTTGTGCATGTCGGACTTGCGGATGATCTCGCCCTCGAAGGCGGCGGCAAAGGCCACGGGGATGGGCAGCTCCTTGACCTTGATCTTGATGTTCCGCAGCTCCAGAGACTTCTTCACGGTCTCGGCGTGGTCGCAGACGGATTCCAGAGCGCCGGGCACCTGATTCTCACCCAGATCGATGTCCACCACCACGGGGAAGCCCAGGGCGATGGCACCGGCACCGGCGGAGACCACAACGGCGTCGATGGCGCCGAAGGTATTGACGAAAGCGGGCACACGGTTCTTGGTGTAGTCCAGCAGGCCGGCCAGATTGCCGGGCTGGACATTGCCGAAAATCAAAGCGGCACGGATGGCAACGGTGACAACGTGGATGACGGAGGTCACGTCATGGCCCAGGGGAATGACGCGCAGCTCCAGACCCATCTTCACGCCGCCCTGGTTGCACTGCTCGATGACGTCGCCCACCAGGAAGGTCAGCAGGCCCTTGGACTGGTAATCCTTGACAACCTTCACCACGTCGGCGGGATTCTCAGCCTTGCCCAGAACGACCGCCACGCCGGGGATATCGCCGGTGACCAGAGGCACACCCAGAGAACGGATGATGGGATCGGGCACGAAGCCGATGCCGGTGTCGTTCTCGTAGGGGTTGGTGCCGTCCACATATTTCAGGCCTTCAATGATCTCGGCGCCCACAGCGGTGGCAAGACCGGCATTCAGAGCCTGCCCCAGGTCCTCCTGATTGGTGATCAGGCTCTTGAGCACGTCCACGCAGGCGGGCAGGTCGCCCAGGGTCTTGACCTTCACGCCGGTGGCGGCGTAGATGGTGGGGAAGAAGTAGGCGGTGTCGGGGAAGGCGATGGCCTTGTCCGCGCCGTACTTGGCGATGGCGTCCTTGACGGCGCTCTCGGTCAGGCCGGCCACGGCGTTGGAGCCGCCGTAAATCAGATCGGTTAATACACTCATTGAAATTCCTCCCAAATTTGATTTCAAAATTGGATTTATCTATATAGAGCCGAAAGGGGCTGAATATACCGCTTTAGATAGTGTGGAGTTATTTCTCCGCTTTTTCCTTTCTCTTTTTTAGCTCTGATTGAAGAAGCTTTGTCAGTTCCGGGAACTGGTCGTTACTGTTTTGAATGGTGATGTCCTTGTCTGCCTTGATGGTCAGGCTCACCATGTTGGCCGGAGACGTGGTGCGGTTTCCGGCGGCGTTTTTACCTTGGATGGATTTGATTTTGTCAAAGGGGATGGCGTGAAAACTGCCTTTTTCCTCCAAAATCAGCCGTTTATTGGTCAGGATGTACCGGCCTTTTTTCTGGGGGCAGATGACTTTGACGGTCTCCTTTGGCAGCAGGGCGGTTTCCAGCGTGCGGGTGAAGTCCCGCTCTTTGCGCTCTTGGCGCTTTTGCAGGGACGAACGAATTGCCAGCAGCAGCACCAGTGCCGCTCCGGCGAGAATGCCCAGTTGGCTGGGGGTCATAGGGATGTTCCTTTCGGATAAAATGCAAACTGGCTGGGAGGGGAGTTCCCTCCCAGCCATAGCTTGGGACGTTTTCAATAGCGCTCTGTACATTCCGCATCGCGGACAGCGGGGGCAATAAATTATGGTATGATTGCCACTGGCAATCATCATAATTTTGATTCGCTGCGCGGAGCACCACCCCCGCCCTACCTTACAGGCAGTAGCGATACCGAGCGGTACCCAATGGCGTTACGATTATACACACCAGCCGGGCACGCATTGTCTGCGGCGACTCGCTGCTTACAGGTCGAGGTAGGAGTCGGAGTACAGAACGTGGTTCTTGAAGATGTCGCAGGACTTGATGGTCTCCATCAGGCGCAGGTCGTTGGGGTTGACGATGGCGGAGGTCAGACCCTGCATCATGCACATGGCGACCAGAGCGGAGTCCATGATGGGACGGACGGTCTTGGGCGCGCCGTTACTGTTGTTGGACAGACCGCCGGTGGACTTCAGGCCCTCATTGGAGAACAGCTTGATGGCTTCCAGAACTTCCATCTGCTTGTCCTGCATACCCTTGACAACCAGGAACAGGGGGTCGAACCACAGGTCGGTGGCGTCCATGCCCAGGCTCATGCCGCGCTCGAGCATGTTGTGGCAGTGCTTCATACGCTCCTCGTTATCCTTGGCAATGCCGTCGGCAGAGCACAGGGCGATACAGATGGCGTCGTTGGCAGC
>JAUNSH010000070.1 GCA_030539285.1 Eubacteriales bacterium | reverse complement strand
GATCCGGTGCAGGAGCTGACTGACGCTGAAAATGCTCTGGTGGATGAGTTTACCGAGGAACAGGAAGCGGCACTGGAAGCAAAGAGGGCCGAACTGCTTGGCGAAGAGGATGAAGAGGACGAGGAGACCACTTCTTCGGAGAAATCTGGCACTTGGTCGATTCGCCCCACTGAGGAGTCCAGCACTTGGGTGAACAACGAATATGTGATTGAGCAGGGCGGTTCTCAGACTGTGCCAGTAGTTGGCTACATCAGTCGAAACAGCCTCTCCTACCAGTGTGAGCGGGAGGGCATTACCGCTGAGAGGAACAAAAATGGAAATGGATATACCATCCGTGTCGATCCCGACGTACCTGACGGTACTTATGAGTTGAATGTCCAATACATAAGTAATGGCAAGTCAACAACCGATATTATTACGGTGAAGGTAAAGGCCCCCGATACTTCTGCGTATACCTTCACGGTTACCCCGGTTCTGAGCAATGTCGAAGTTGCGTACTTTGCATACCACACCGAAGCTGACACGGAAAACGTTGAATTAAAACGAGCAACTAATGGTAGCAATGTTGTTATTGAGAATTTCTCCTACAACCAGGACGGCTACATTGTGTTCTTTGTAAAGCCCAACGATAACTATCTGCTGACGAATGCAACGGGCACTGGCAATAACGACGTATATGATATCAATCTCGTTACTACTACCGGCAATATTCGGAGTTATCCGGGTTTGGAAAAGATAGTAGAAGTGGCAAAAGGAGCCGGATACGAATACATTGGCGTTCTTGGATACAGCAGGAGATCAGGCGATGCAGGCAATATGAATCAGACGATCACGCTGTCTGCCAAATCCCCGGATATCGAAGTTACTGCTGTTTCTAGTAAGAACACTGGTGTTAAACCGGGGGACACTCTTACATTTACAGTCACCATTACCCCCGGAACGATTGCCGGTAGTGCTGCAACGGTTAGCGGTGTTGAGATTACGTCCCTGACTATAAATGACGTAAATGCACAATATTCAGAACTGGTAGATAACGGTGATGGCACATATACGACAACTGTTACTTACACCGCTACGCAGGCGGATTGCGATGCGGGTTCCGTTAAGCTGGATGTGACGGCAAATGTCTCTTACCAGAATTTGCTGGGCGTTACAGACAATCAGACATTGGCATCCCAAGCGACTATCACGAAATCCGCATCTGTTGAATGTTCAATTGCGCCCAAGAACAGAGTCGTTTATAGGCTTACATACGTAGCCGAGGGTATTGATGAAAGTACGTACCCGGATGTCATTAAGACCAAGCCCAATGATGAAACAGATGTTTACGAAGGTCAAGAGGTCGACGTTGAGAATAATTTTTACGCTCAGACGACGGTTGACGACCCTGTAAATCGTGGCACCTGGACTTTTGATGGATGGTATCAAGATGGCGCAAAGGTTGGAGACAAGGTTACCATGGGAGCGGAAACCATTTACCTCGAGGGTACTTGGACTTTTGAATCCTATCCCAATGCGGACCTGATCATCAAGAAGACCATCTCTGGCAATATGTACAACGCCAACGACAAGTTTACATTTACCGTGACAATTGATGGGGAGACGCTGTCGACGTTTGACTTGGGCAATGAAGAAACGAAAACGATTTCCATACAAAACATGTACTGGAGATTGGCAACACCTCTAGCTACATTTTGGCTACAAAAAAGGGTGAGGGCGACACCGTAGAAACTGTTAAGCTCAATAAATTTGCGAATACCTTCAAAAGTGGCTCTTTCACCGTTGCTAAGGATGTTACGGGCAACATGGCCAATGAGACCGATCAGTTTGAGATTGCTGTAACTCTGACATCTGCTAAACCCATTGGCACCACCGTGACTTTAGCTGGCACGGAAGTTGCTCCCAGCAGCTGGACTAAGACTGAAGGCAAGGAAGAGTGGACTTACACCGCAACGCTGAACTACTCCGAAGCTGGCGGCGCTAAGACTTTCTCCAACATTCCTACTGGAGTGGTCGCTACTGTGGCTGAGAACACGTCTACTGAGAAGATGAACGGCTATACCTATGTGAGTACCAAAATCGGTAGTGAAAACTTTACTTCTCTGAGCATTGCTGACGATACCAACGCTGCTATCGTTGTCACTAATGATAATTCTACTTCTGTCGAAACCGGCATCACCATGGACAGCGTTCCCTACATCCTGCTGCTGGCCGTTGCCTGCGTGGGTCTGGTCCTGTTCTTCGTCAAGAAGCGTTCCGCCCGTGAGTATTGATCGCTTCCCCGCCTAAATTCGCATTGACCTCCCCCGGGAGGCAGAGGGCCACAGGCCCTCTGCCCCGGGGGCCACAGGAAAGGAGCGCGGCGCCCAAGCCCTGAAACCCTATGTCAAGATGGATATTGAAAGCTGCCAACTCCCTCGTCAGCCTGTTCGTGGCCCTGTGCCTGTGCCTGGCCGGCGCCTACGCGGCCTACGCCCTGTGGGACAACAGCCGTATCTACGCCTCTGCCCAGAACGTTCAGGCGGATATGGTGAAACTGAAACCCGCCGTGGAAGAGGATGGCGGCGCCTCCTTCGAGGAGCTGATGGCCATCAACTCCGACGTCTGCGCCTGGGTCACCCTGGACAATACCAAAATCGACCACCCCGTGCTGCAGGGCAGCACCAACCTGACTTACATCAATACGGATGTATACGGCAACTTCGCCCTTGCCGGAAGCATTTTTCTGGATACCCGAAATGAGCGGGATTTTTCCGACGCCTATTCCCTGCTGTATGGCCACCATATGGAAAACAGCGGAATGTTCGGAGACCTTGACCTTTACAAAGACGAAGCGTTCTTTCAGGAAAATACCACGGGAACGCTGATACTGCCTGACCGGGCCTATAACCTTGAAATCTTTGCCTGCCTGTTGGTCAAAGCCGGGGAAGATGAGATCTTCGATCCGGAACGGTGGCAGGATGATATATCCGGGCTGGTTTCCTATGTGAAAGAAAACAGCCTGTATCTCCACGGGGATACGATGGAAGCGCTGCTCCAGTCGGAACAGCCCCAGATCCTGGCGCTTTCCACCTGCTCCACGGAGTTTACCGACGCGAGAACGATTATTCTGGCTGCGATGGATACCTACCAAGCAGCGGTTCAGGAGGGAAAATAAAATGAAAAGAATGTTGAGCGTATTCTTGGCCCTGCTCATGCTGGCGGTGTGGGGCGCAGCCCTGGTCCCGGCGGCCAGCGCCGCGGTGCTGCCGACGAAAAACGTTTCCGTGCCCGTGACGATCAAGCTCACCGGAACGCAGCCCAGCACGAAGGAAGACTATACGGTGAAGCTCAAGCCCGACGACACCAGCTACCCCATGCCCGCGGATACGGAAGATGGCATCTGCGCCATCACCATCACTGGCGCCGGCACCAAGAGCACCCCTGTCATCGAATTTAACCGTGTGGGCATCTACAGCTACACCATCTATCAGGTGAAGGGCGAAAACAAAAAGTGCACCTACGACGATACCGTTTATTCCATGACCGTGTATATCACCAATTCCGAAGACGGAAGCGGTCTGGAAGCAACGGTGATCATCCGTGAGAAGGGCGAGGACGAAAAGCTGGAGGAAGTGGTCTTTACCAACAAGTATAAGACTTCCACCAGCACTCTGCCGAAGGACTCCCCCAAGACCGACGATGAGTCCAACTTCCCGCTGTATGCCCTGCTTGCCGTGGGCTGCGTGATCGTCCTGGCGGCGCTGTTCGTGACCAGGAAGCGCAATACCACCGAGGAGTAAAAAATGGCTTATGCCCCATCCACAGCGCCTCAGGCGCGGGGTGGGGCATTTTCCTCATGTTCGGGGGATCCCCCGGCGTAGTAAAAAAAGAGAGGTTAATGGAAATGAGACGATTTGTGCGTTTTGTAATTGGCCTGACCGCCTGCGTCGTGCTGTTCTATTCCGTGTTTCAGATGTACGTATATGTGACCCAGACCCGGGCCAGCAGTGAGCTGAACAGTGGACTGGCCCAGGAAGCGGTCACCATCCGGATCCCGGAGGTGAAGATCGTGACGCCGTCCCAGGAGCAGGCCCCGGAAGCCGAGACGACGGAGACGGTGCCCCCGGAGACGGCGCCTGTGTCGGTGGACTTTCAGCAGCTGAAGCAGACCAGCGATGATATCATTGCCTGGCTCTACAGCGAGGACACCCCCATCAGCCTGCCCGTGGTCCAGGCGGACGACAACCAGTATTACCTGCGCCTGCTGCTTGACGGCAGCCCCAACAACGCCGGGACGCTCTTTGCCGACTACCGGAACAAGCCGGATTTCAGCGACTGGAATACCATCATTTACGGCCACAATATGAAAAATGATACCATGTTCGGAACGTTGGAGGAATACCGGAAGCAGGAATATTATGAGGAGCATCCCGTTATGTATCTGCTGACACCGGAGCAGGATTACAAAGTCGTTCTGTTCGCGGGATTTGTCACGCCCGCGGTGTCCTCCACCTATAACATTCTGGAAACTGTGGAGGAGCGGGACGCGCTGATCAATAAGGCCCGCTCTGCCAGCACCTTCCAGACCGAGGTGGAAGTGACGGAAACCGACAGGGTGCTGTCCCTGTCCACCTGCGTCTATGACTATGAGGATGCCCGCTATGTGCTGCTGGGGGTCCTGCGTCCCATTGGGGAGAGCCAGGAGCTGACTGTGGAGGACGGAGAGACAAGTGAACCGGCAGTGGGGTGACCACGCCGGTTCGTAACAGCTCTGTTTACTTTTTCAGGCTCGCGATCAGCAGACAGGCCCAGAAAAACAGGCTCATGGCCCAGTTGCCGCTGCAGATCATGGGGCTGGATACCACCACCAATAAAGCGTGGAGGATGTTTCCCAGCAGCTCCGAGTGAAACGCCGTGAGAAAATTGGCGATGATCAGCAGGACGCTTAAGCTCAGGGACGCGATGCTCAAATTCCGCACAAGCGCCAGCACCGCCCGGTCCCGGGCCTGCCGCCCTTTCCACACCAGCACCGCCGGGGGCAGAAAGCACAGGACGGACAGCCCGGTGAGCAGGACCCTCAGCGGGCCGGTGGGATCGGGGATAAATCCCAGCCCCGCGCACAGAATAAACAGAGCGCCCCAAAGGGCGAATAAAAATCGATGTTTCATAGGAACCTCCTGAGGGTGACGTTTTGCCTATTTTACCCGATTTTCCGGGTCTTGGCAAGGGAAAAAAAGCTGGACAGCGTTCCCGGATTCTGGTATAATATGCGAATATACAGAATAAGGGAGGAATTTCATATGAAATGTCCTTACTGCGGCGATCAGGACAGCAAGGTGGTGGATTCCCGCCGGTCTGAGGACGGCCTGAGCATCCGCCGCCGCCGGGAATGTATGGCCTGCCAGCGCCGGTTCACCACCTACGAGATCGTGGAGAGCCTGCCCATTATCGTGGTCAAGCGAAACGGCTCCCGGCAGCCCTTCGACCGGAACAAGATCCTCAATTCCATGATCCGGGCCTTTGACAAGCGGAAGGTGGACGTGAATGACCTTGACCGCATCACCACGGAAATCGAGCAGACCATTCAGAATACCCTGGAGCGGGAGATCAGCACCGACAAGATCGGCGAGATGGTCATGGAGCGGCTGAAGCCCCTGGACGAGGTGGCCTATATCCGCTTTGCCTCCATCTACCACCGCTTCCAGGACGCCCAAAGCTTTATGCGGGAGATCAGCAAATTCCTGGAGGAAAAATAATGAGCACGATCCCAACTGAAATTCTGAGCACCGCCGCCACGGAGCCGTCGCTGGACATCGAGTCCATCAAGAGCCTGATGGACGGCTTCGACCCAGCCGCACTGCTGCCGGACTTAAGCGAGCTGTTCGGGTCCCTAGCGACCCTGTGCCGCTTTGCCGTGATGATCGGGCCGGTGGTGCTGCTGATCCTGGGCCTGGCCTACCTGCTCCTGTCCCCCAGGGAGGCCAACTACTATTTTGGCTACCGCTGCTATTTCGGCATGGGCAGCGTCCAGGCCTGGCGGTTCACCCAGCGCATGGCGGGACTGCTGTTCGGCGGCGTGGGCCTGATCCTCACCATCGTGATGTACGTCATTTCCGGTGACTTTGCCGGGATGGAGGTCACGGACATGGTGTGGAAGGCCGCGGGGTGCCTTGCGTGGCAGGCGGTCATCGCACTGATTTTGACGATGCTTGTGAATTTTCTGGCGTTTTTCTTCTTCGATGCCAAAGGCGGCCCCAGAAGGAAAAAGAAAAAAGAGCAATAAAGAAGCCGTTCCGCAAAAACGCGGAACGGCTTTTTCTGCTTCGCAGACGGCGGGGGTAAGTCCCCGCCCTACGGTACATCAATCCAAATTTTCGCCTGCGTGACGATAGGGGGATTCCAGCGGGGAGGCGGAAGCGGCTTCCTTGCTGTACTTCTCCACGAACTTCTGGGCCTTGTCAATAGGCAAAATGGTGCCTGCGCCGGCCACACAGCCGCCGGGACAGGCCATGCCCTCCAGCAGATAACCCTTGTACTTGCCCGCCTTGGCCATCATCATCAGCTTGCGGCAGTCCCGCAGGCCCTCAGCCCGGGCGGTCTTTACCTCCATATCGGGGTGCTCTTTCTTGACCAGATCCGCAACGGCCTGGGCAACGCCACCGGCAACCGCGAAGCCACGGCCCGCGCCGGTGCCCTCGTTCAGGCCCTCGCTTTCAGGGATGGTGGCAAAGTCGATCTCCTTGGCCTCGAACATGCCCATCAGCTCCTCGAAGGTCAGGACAAAGTCCACGTCGGAACGGATGGTCTCCCGGATGGCTTCCAGCTTCTTGGCGGCGCAGGGGCCGACGAAGACCACCTTGCAGCCGGGGTGCTCCTTCTTCATGAGACGGGCAGTGAAGACCATGGGGGTCAGGGTCATGGAGATCTTGTTCTGCTCGCTGGGGAAGAGCTTGCCGATCATGGAGTGCCAGGCAGGGCAGCAGGAGGTTGCCATGTAGTCCTGCTCAGCGGGGACCTTCTCCAGGAAGTCCTTGGCTTCCTCAATGGTGCACATATCCGCGCCGATGGCAACTTCCACTACGGAATCAAAGCCCAGCATCTTCATGGCGGTGACCAGCTTGCCGGGAGACACCATGCCGCTGAACTGGCCGATGAAGGCGGGAGCCACGATGGCGATGACCTTGTCGCCCTTCAGGATAGACTGGATGACCTGGAAGATCTGGCCCTTGTCAACGATGGCGCCGAAGGGGCAGGACACCAGGCACTGGCCGCAGGCCACGCACTTGTCCTGATTGATGACGGCCTTTCCGTGCTCGTCAGAACCAATGGCATCCATTCCGCAAGAGGCCTGACAGGGCCGCTCCAGATGGATGATGGCGTGATAGGGGCAGGCCTTGGCGCACTTGCCGCACTTGATGCACTTGTCCTTGTCAATAAAGCTGCGTCCGTTGACGAAGGAGATGGCCCCCTTGGGGCAGACCTGCTGGCAGGAAGCGGCAAGACAGTTCTGACAGCCAATGGTGACCTTGTACTGGTTCTCAGGGCAGGCGTGGCAGGCGTAGGGGATGATATTGACCAGCGGGGGCTCGTAATACTGCTCGGCCACAGCGGCAGCGTCCATGCCCTCGGTCATCAGGCTTCGGGTCTGGATGGGACGGATGCCAAGGCCCATGGCAAGGCGCACCCGCTCACCGGCGATGGCGCGCTCCAGGAAGATGGATTCCCGGTGCAGGGGCTGGTCGCCGGGGACGATCTTGTAGGGCAGATCCTCCGCGTTTGTGTAATCGCCGCCGGCATAGGCCATGCGCGCGACTTCGGTAAAGACGTTCTTCCGGATATCTGTGATGAGAGACGGAATTCCTCGCATTTTCTGGCTCCTCCAATATATTGTTTTTCTTATTGCAGTATCAATATACCATAAGTTTTTTGACTTTTCTATAGAGAAAACGGAGAATTGCAATGATTTGGATAAAATATATAAAACGCAAATTTCTTTGCAATAGTCTGTATCCAAAATGACGCAATCGTAGGGCTTACGTCAGACGTAAGCCCTACGAAATGATTATGCTTTGGAGCGACTCAGATGAAAAATCTGCTTTCTTTCAAATTTATAGCCCCGCTTTTTCATGCAGGCGCAGTAGGCCGGAAACAGGAACAGATCCGCCATGACCCAGGCCGCCGGACTGGCGAAGCACACGGCGGGGAAGCCCAGCCAGGGCACCAGACACAGGCCGAACAAGCCCCGGGCGACCATCTCGAAGACACCGGCGAACACTGCAAACTCTGAGAAGCCCAGTCCCTGAATGGTGAAGCGCAGCAGGTTCACAAACAGCAGCGGCACAAAGAAGGCAAGATTTATCAGCAGGAACTGACGGCTTAAACGCCCGATGGCGGCCACAGCCGCCGCGTCCTTGGTGTCCAGGAACATCAGGCACAGCTGGCCACCCCAAAGATACATGGCAAGGAAAATGACCGCGGCGTAAACAACGCCCAGCACCGTGCAGGCCCGGACGCCCTGATGGATCCGCTCCGGCTTACCGGCACCCAGATTCTGTCCGGCAAAGGTGGCGGCGGTGGTGCCGATGGCGTCGTAAGGGCAGGCGCAGAGCATATACACCTTGCTGCCCGCGGTGACTGCCGCCATGGCGTTGGCACCCAGACCGTTGACGGCGGTTTGCAGCAGAATGCTGCCGATGGCGGTGATGGAGTATTGCAGGCCCATGGGCAGGCCCATATTCAGCAGGTGCCGGGCATAGACCCAACAGAACCGCAGGTCCTCCCGGCTCAGATGGAGCAGGGGGAAGCGCTTCACCATGAAAGCAAGGCAGAAAATGCCGGAGATCAGCTGGCTTAAGAGGGTCGCCCAGCCCGCGCCGGCCACGCCCATTTTGAAGGCAACAATAAACACGATATCCAGCGCCACGTTCAGCAGGCTGGACAGGATCAGGAACACCAGCGGCGTCCGGGAATCGCCCAGGGAGCGGATGATGCCGGACAGCAGATTATACAGCATGGTGGCGGGAATGCCCAGGAAGATCACCCAGATATAATTGTAGGCGTGGGAGAAAGTCTCCTCCGGGGTGTCCATCCACCGCAGGATCTGGCCGCAGAGGGTGGTGGTCACAAGGGTGACGATCAGGGCGATGGCAGTGCCCAGCCAGATCATGTTGCCGACGAATTTCCGCAGGCCATCAAAATCCTTCTGGCCGAACTTCTGGGCCACAGGAATGGCGAATCCGGCGCAGACGCCGTTGCACAGGCCCAGCACCATAAAATTGATGGAGCCGGTGGAGCCGACGCCAGCCAGCGCGTCCACGCCCAGAAATTTGCCGACAACGACTGTATCGACCATGCTGTAGAACTGCTGGAACAGCAGGCCAAACAGCAGCGGCAGCATAAACGAAAGGATCAGCTTCATGGGGCTGCCCACGGTCAGATCCTTGACAGAGCTTTTTGACATTGGATAACCTCCTGATTTCGCAGAGATGAATCGTTATTTTTCACAAAATATTAGCACTATGTTTGTACAATGTCAATAGTGTTCTTCGATATTTTTCTGCTTATCAAGGGGATAGAATTTGCCCTATGGACAAAGTATTTCAAACCGTAGGGGCGGGGGCCCGACCCCCCCCCCGGCCGCACCCCCCGAAATTTTCACCCCCCGTTCGGAACGGC
>JAUNSH010000016.1 GCA_030539285.1 Eubacteriales bacterium | reverse complement strand
TTCATCTTTTGCTCTTCACCGCCACTCTCGCGGACAGCTTGCATATACTATCACACGCCTTCCCATTTGTCAAGGATCATTTCACAAAATTCGACAGTTTTTTTCGTACTCTTTCACAACAAAGAAAGAGGCCTCTTTCGAGGCCCCTTTCCTGTTGTTCCGTTTACTCCGTATCGTCAAGCAGGCCGTAGCCGCCATCGTTGCGTTTATAGACAACCGCGAAGCTTCCGCCGTTATCCTCATCCCGGAAAGCGAAGAAGTTGTGGTTCAGCAGGTTCATCTGCATCACCGCCTCCTCACGGGTCATGGGCTTGAAGTAAAACTTCTTACTGCGCACGATGCTCAGGTCCTCCTCCGCATCCGGCACAAAGGAGGTTTCCTCCTGTACGCTGCGGACGAACGCATCCTGCTTCAGGCGGCGGGCAAGGCGGGTCTTGTTCTTGCGAATCTGGCCCTCAATAGTGGCAACAGCCGCATCGATGGAAGCAAACATATCCGATGTGCTCTCGCTGGCCCGGAACCAGGTGCCGGCACCGTGAACGGTCAGCTCCACCTGATTACGGTTCTTCTCCACAGAGAAGACGATCAAGGCCTCCGCATTCTCGTCAAAAAAGCGCTCCAGCTTCATTACTTTCTTCTCAGCATAAGCGTGGACATTGCCGGGGAGTTTGACTTTCTTTTCTCTGAACTGGAATTTCATATGCGGCAGCTCCTTTCGTATCACCGATCGATCGGTGTAAGAATACTATACCACCGTTTCCCAAAATCGACAAGGTGTCAGCTCTCAATTTCGTCCTCGTCATCCAGAAGCTCCGTCATGGTCAGGTTGTACACCGCTTCCGCTTTCTTTTCCATCAGTCTGCTCAGGCGGTTGGCCTGCCGCTGATCCGGGGCCAGCAGTTCCAGCGTCATGAGATTGCCCATTTCATCATCCAGGGACATCACCACAGAAAAGTCTCCGCTTTCCCGCTGCGTCACTTTGGTTCTGACAAAGCTGCTGCGGCGTACCTTCCGGTTGAAACGGTCAACAGCGTTTTCCGCTTTCTGCCGTACGGTAAAAGCGATGGAATCCTCCACCAGCTTTGCCGTTTCCCGGCCCTTATCGGTAATTTTGTAACACTCGTCTTCTACGCTTTTCAGATGGTTGGACTCCACCATCTCCGGCACTGCCGTACAGATATCGAAATAGCTCAGGCAGTCATCCTGAAAGCACAGCTCGTAGATCTGCTGAACGTTCACGGGATAGCCCACCCGCGACATAACAAACAGGATCAGAACCTTCACATCCATCATATCGTGAATAAACCCAAGTCTCTGCATAACCATCACCTCTTATCATTTATTATACAGATACAGGCGAAAAAATCAAGCACAACCCAAAAGCTTGCGGCATATTCTATAGAAAAGGAGTGATGCCCTTGAAGCATATCCTCATGTATCCCGTGGGAACAACGGATGCCTGCCGCTGCGCCGGGGCGTATCTGAAACAGGCCGGTTTCCCCCTGACCGATCATCCTTCGCCTGAGGTGACGCACCTGATGCTGGACGTTCCCAGCTTTGCCGGTGACGGCTCCCTGCGGGGCGGCGGCAGTCTGCCCGCTGTGCTGGAGCGGCTGCCCGGCGGGGTCACGGTCATTGGCGGAAATCTGAACCATCCTTCCCTTGCGGAGCATCCAGTGGTGGATTTACTGCGGGACGAAGAATACCTGGCAAAAAACGCCGCGATCACGGCGGAATGCGCGCTGCGTGTCGCCTTTCCCCTGCTTCCGACTGTTTTGACAGATACCCCGGCGCTGGTCATCGGATGGGGACGGATTGGAAAATGTCTGACGAAGCTGCTGTCCGCGATAGGCTGTCCCGTTACTGTTGCGGCACGAAATCCGGCAGATCGCGCCATGGCCGCGGCGCTGGGATGGAATGCCGTAGAGATCTCGAAAATTCCCGAAATTCTGCCCGATATACATTTACTATTGAATACAGCCCCCGCGCCGATTCTGGGTGCCAACATATTGGATAAATACAGAAAATGCGCAAAAATCGATCTGGCATCCCGCCCCGGACTGGAGGGGTGCGGCATTGTCTATGCCCGTGGTCTGCCGGGGCAGTACGCACCGGAGTCCTCCGGTGCTCTCATCGCCGAAAGGATTCTGCGGTATCTCAGGGAGGAAACATTATGACCGTCGGCTTTGCCCTTTGCGGCTCTTTCTGTACATACGACAGGGTTTTCCCCATCATGGAGCGGCTCTCCAAAAGCTATGAGATCATCCCAATTTTTTCGCAAAGTGCCTATACCATAGACAGTCGGTTTGGTACAGCCGCCGAGCATATTGCAAGAGCGGAAGCCATCTGCGGCGGGCCTGTGCTGCACACGCTGTCGGAAGTGGAGCCTATCGGCCCAAAAAAGCTGCTGGACGCGCTGGTCATTGCTCCCTGCACCGGGAACACGCTGGCAAAGCTGGCCCATTCCATTGCCGACGGCCCCGTGACCATGGCAGCAAAGAGCCATCTTCGCAACAGACGACCCGTGATCGTAGCCATTTCCACCAACGATGCTTTGGCGGGGGCCGCGGAGAATATCGGGAAGCTGCTCACAAGAAAGCACTATTATTTTGTGCCCTTTGGGCAGGACGATGCCTTTGGGAAGCCCACCTCCATTGTCGCGGATTTCAGCAAGATCCCGCAAACAGTAGAGTTTGCACTGGAAGGAAAACAGATTCAGCCCCTCTTACTATGAATAAATGCCGCCCAGGCAAGGGCGGCATTCTTATTTTCACAGAGAATCAACCTCGTCCAGCCACAGCCGGGCGCTGGCATCGCTGGGCATCCGCCAATCTCCACGGGGACTGAGCGTGACAGAGCCGACCTTCACGCCGTCGGGCAGGCAGCTGCGCTTAAATTGCTGGGTAAAGAAGCGGCGGTAGAAGGTTTTCAGCCATTTTTTGATGGTTTCACTGTCAAAATCTCCCCCGAAAGCCCGGCAGGCAAGGGTGTAGATTTTCCGGGGCGTAAAGCCAAAACGGAGGGTGTAGTACAAATAGAAGTCGTGGAGGGCATAGGGGCCGACCAGATCTTCGGTGTGCTGGGCGATCTTCCCCTCCGCATCCGGGGGCAGCAGCTCCGGGCTGATGGGGGTATCCAGAATGTCCTGCAAAACCGGGCGGGAGGCCGCGAACGCCGGCATCTCCGAAATGGCGTCGATCATCCAGTGGATCAGGGTCTTGGGGATAGAAGCGTTGACGCCGTACATGCTCATGTGGTCGCCGTTGTAGGTGCACCAGCCCAGCGCCAGCTCCGACAGGTCGCCGGTGCCCACCACGATCCCCTTCACCACGCTGGCGTAGTCCATGAGGATCTGGGTGCGCTCCCGGGCCTGGGAATTTTCGTAGGTGCCGTCGTGAACGCTGGGATCGTGCCCAATGTCGGAAAAATGCAGGGAAACAGCGTCCTTAATGTTGATCTCCTTGCAGGAAATCCCAAGGGTGCGCATCAGCTCCCAGGAATTGCTGTAGGTGCGGTCGGAGGTGCCGAAGCAGGGCATGGTCACGCCATACACGTCCGTAGAGGGTCTCCCCAGCTGGCGCATGGCTTCCACAGCCACCAGCAGAGCCAGCGTAGAGTCCAGGCCCCCGGAAATGCCGATGACCGCATTGGGGTTTCCAATCACCGCCAGCCTCTGTTTCAGGCCGGCAACCTGCATCTGGAATATCTCCATGCAGCGCTGGATACGGTTCTGCCGCTGGGACGGGACAAAGGGCAGCTTTTCCAGGGGGTACAGGGTCCCGTCGGTGCGGAGCAGCCCCTCCCGGACGTGCACGGTTTGGGCCTGTGCGCCATACCGGGCGGCAGCGTCGGCATAGCTCCTGTTTCTGCGGCGGTCTGCCCGGATTTTTCCCAAATCGCAGTCCTGCACCAGCAGGTAATCCGTGGCAATGGCTTCCTTCGTTTCTGCCAAAAGCTTACCGTTCTCCGCGATCAGGCTCTGGCCGGAGAAGATCAAGTCTTGTGTGGACTCCGTGGAGCCGGCGGAGCAGTAGGCGTAGACGCAGTTCAGGGAAGCGGACTGATGGGTCACCAGCTCCCGGCGGTAGACCCGTTTGCCGATGGTCTCGTTGGAAGCGGACAGGTTCACAACCACCTCCGCGCCGCTGAGGGCCAACATGGCAGAGGGCGGCAGGGGCGTCCACAAGTCCTCGCAGATTTCCACGCCCACCAGCGTGCCCTCTCCGATCTGGAACAGAAGATTCTGACCGATGGGCACCGGCTTTGGATAACCCCCCAGCAAAGTGCCGATGTCAACGGTATCCTCCACAAGATCGTCACCGGAAGCGAACCACCGCTTTTCGTAAAACTCATTATAGTTGGGGATGCTGGTCTTCGGCACGATGCCCCGCACCTCGCCGCCGGAGATCACAGCGGCACAGTTAAAGAGCCGCGCGCCCAGCCGCAGGGGCAGGCCCACCACCGCTGTCACCGCTGAGCAGGCAGCGGAAGCATCCAGGATCTCCCCCAGCCCGCGCTTCACGCCCTCGTACAACGTGTCCTGTAGGAACAAGTCCTGACAGGTGTAGCCCGTCAGCGCCATTTCCGGGAACACCAGCAGGTCAACGCTCTGCTCCTCCGCTTTTTTCAGAAAATTACAGATATCGGCAGCATTCTGTTTCGTGTCGCCCACCCGCACGGCAGGCACCGCACAGCCGATCCGAATAAAATCCAGCATGGAAATCCCTCCATTTCATTTTGCACTATCATAGCACATTCTTCCCGATTTGCAAAGAAAATATGAAGCGGACGGCGAAAATTCGCCGTCCGCACAGACTGTTGAAAAACCTACGTTTTCATCACCGTAGGGGCCGATGCCCACATCGGCCCGCAGTGAAAGTGCACGATTATTTCAAATCTTCGGCGAATTCGGAACATTTACGAAAGGGGCGATGTGGGCATCGCCCCCTACGGGGTGCTTTTTTGACACGCTGAGCGGACGGCGAAAATTCGCCGTCTGCAATCTTTTCAATTACAGTCCGGCCAAAGTTTTCAGCTCGTCAGCCAGATCGGTACGCTCCCAGGGACGGCCTTCCACGCCGAAGTGGCCGATGGCGGCGGTGGAGGCGTAAATCGGACGGCGCAGCTCCAGCTTGCGAATGATGCCCGCAGGAGTCATGTCACAGGTCTTGCGCAGCAGCTCCGTCATTTTCTCGTCAGAAATCACGCCGGTGCCGTAGCTGTCTACCCGCAAGGACACAGGCTGGGCCACGCCGATGGCGTAGGCCAGCTGTACCTGCACCTGGCTGGCAAGGCCAGCGGCCACCAGATTTTTCGCCATGTACCGGGCCATGTAAGCAGCGGACCGATCAACCTTAGTGGGATCCTTGCCGGAGAAAGCGCCGCCGCCGTGGGAGAAGTAGCCGCCGTAGGTGTCCACGATGATCTTCCGTCCGGTCAGGCCCGTGTCGCCGTTGGGGCCGCCGATGACAAAATTGCCGGTGGGGTTGATGTGAATGTGGGCAACGTCAGCGATGTCAAAGCCGTAGTTTTTCAGAACGGGTGCAATCACGCCCTCCCGGATGTACCGACGCAGCTCCTCCATGGCAAACTCCGCGCTATGCATGATAGACACCACCACAGTGTCGATACCCACCACATCGCCCTTCTCGTCAAATTCCACAGTGACCTGTGTCTTGCCATCAGGACGCAGCAGGTCGTTACTGTGAACGCATTCAGTCAGACGATTGCACAGGGCCCGGCTCAATGCTGCGGGCAGGGGCATCAGTTCCGGGGTCTGGGTGCAGGCGCCGCCGAACATCATGCCCTGATCTCCCGCGCCGCCCACTTCGTCGTTGGTACCCAGAGCGATGTCCGCGGACTGGGTGTGGATGCGGCACTGGATTTCCACAGTATCGGCGTCAAAGCCGTCGCCGGGGTAGATGTAGCCGATCTTCCGAATGGCCTCCCGGGCCACTTTCTTGTAATCAACCACCGCTTTTGTGGTGATCTCGCCGCAGATGATGCAGAAATCGGTGGTGACCATGGTCTCGCAGGCCACCCGGGAATCGGGATCCTGAGCAAGGCAGGCATCCAGAATGGCGTCGGAGATGGAGTCGGCGACCTTGTCGGGATGGCCGTTGGTCACGCATTCGGAGGTAAACAGTCTTTTTTCCATAACAATTCCTTTCTAATCCGTACAACACTTTCACACAACATTGTTTGCGCAATCATGAGGCAGGAAAGAAGAATTTATGATGCTCTGAGCGAGAGATTTTGTTTCGGGGAAAGGAATGGAGCCTTCGGAATACTTTGTGTATTTCGGAGGTTCCATTCCGCATTCCCGGAGCAAAAGATCCGCTCAGAGTGCAAAAAGGCTTCTTTTCTGCCGAATAAAATAAAAACCGCACACCGAAGATTCGATGTGCGCTGTATCGAACCCTCATCTTTCGTTTGCCGCCGGATTTGGCACCTTTTCCTTTCGGACAGGTTGCCGGGTTTCATCGGGCCGTTCCCTCCACCACTCTTGATAAGGCTTGTATGCAATTTTCGACATCATTATACACACTTTTTTTCAAATGTCAACCCTTTTCCTGCCGCACTTGACATTTTTCTGTTTTCATGGTATGGTTCTCTCTCAACCAAGGGTAAGGAGATACAAAAATGCTGCTGTTTTTTCCCAAATTGAAAATATCCTCCTGTATCGTTGCTTTTTTGGCTTCCGCTTTGCAGGCTTTTGGTATGTACAACATCCACACCCTGTCCGGCGTAACCGAGGGCGGCATTTACGGTCTGATCCTGCTGCTGCGCCACTGGCTGGGGCTGTCCCCCGCTATTTCCAGCTTTGTTCTCAACGCCGGGTGCTACGCTCTGGGCTGGAAAACTCTGGGCCGGGAGTTTATTGGGTACTCTCTGGTTGCCGCTTGCGGCTACTCCGTGGGCTACGGCATCTGTGAGCAGTTCCCGCCGCTGTGGCCCCAGATCGCCCAGATGCCGCTGCTCGCCTCCGTCGCGGGGGCGCTGTTCATTGGCGTGGGTGCGGGACTGTGTGTCCGGGTAGGCGGCGCCACCAGCGGCGACGATGCCCTTGCCATGAGCCTGTCCCACCTGACAAAAGTACCCATTCAATGGCTGTATTTGATCAGCGACCTGCTGGTGCTGGGGCTGTCCCTGAGCTATATCCCTCTGAAACGGATCGGCTATTCCCTGCTGACGGTAATTCTGTCGGGGCAGCTGATTGGGTGGATCCAAAATATTGATTTTTCCAAAAAGGAACGGCGTTTGTCGTAGGTGACAAACGCCTGTTTCTTTATTCTTCTTCCTTTTGGATGGCATCCCAGTTGGCCCGTCCGGTGCGCTTGGCAAGGACCAGCAGCTCCTGGGCCAATGCACCCGTCAGCTGACCGGGCTTTAACCGCCAGCGCCAGTTGAAGCCCACAGTGCCCGGCTGGTTCATCCGGGCCTCGTTGCCCAGTCCCAGGTAATCCTGAATGGGGATGATGCAGTCTTTGGACACGGCCCGCATGGCAAGAGTGATCAGGACCTTATACATCTGGTTGTCCGGGGTGTAGTAATCCCCCAGATAGTCCCGCACCTGCTTTCTGGATTCCTTATCAAGACCCGCATACCAGCCAGCTACCGTCTCATTGTCGTGGGTACCGGTGTAGACCACGCAATTTGCGTTGTAATTGTGGGGCCAGTAGTCGTTGGAAGCACCCACGTCGGCTGGGTCGATGGCAAATTGCAACACCTTCATGTTGGGGCATCCGCTGTCTTTCACCAGCTTGCGGACACCGTCGGTCATCAGCCCCAGATCCTCCGCGATGATGTTCACATTGCCCAACTGCCAGCGGATGGCGTTGAACAGGTCCATGCCGGGGCCTTTCTCCCAATGGCCGAACTTAGCGCTGTCAGCTCCCGCGGGAATGGAGAAATACTCGTCAAAGCCACGGAAATGGTCTACGCGCACCACATCGTAGAGCTTGAAGCTGTACCACATCCGGCTGCACCACCACTGGAAATTAGTTCCCCTGTGGTAGTCCCAGCGGTACAGGGGATTGCCCCAGACCTGACCGTCGGCGGCGAAGGCATCCGGCGGACAGCCCGCAATGGCGGTGGGAGCATTGTGCTCGTCCAGCTGGAACAGCTCGGGATGGGCCCACACGTCCGCGCCGTCGGGAGAAACGTAGATGGGAATGTCACCCACGATCTGAATGTGCTTCCCGTTGGCGTAGGCCTTCAGCTTGGACCACTGTTCATCGAACTTAAATTGCAGATACTTCTGGAATTCGACGTCAAAATACAGCTCCCGGTTGTAGTAGTCGATGGCAAAACCCCAGTGCATCCGAATGTCCTCGGGCCACTCCCGGAAGGAAGCGTCACCAAAGTAGGTTTTCAGCGCCATGAACAAGGCAAAATCGTCCAGCCACCAGGCGTTGCTGGCGCAGAACTTCCGGAAACCGGCATTTTTCGAAATGTCACTGCGCTCGTAGGCCTTGTGCAGCAGGGCAAGACGGTTTTCACTCAGTTTCACGAAATCCACCTTGGCAGGATCGCTGCCAAAGTCTGCCGCGTCGCACTCCGCCCGGGTCAGCACGCCCTCTTCGATCAGGGCGTCCAGACTGATCATATAGGGATTCCCGGCAAAGGCGGAATAGGCCTGATAGGGGGAATCATCGGAAGCGCCGTGGGCCGTGGCGCCCAGGGGAAGGATCTGCCAATAGCGCTGACCAGCCTTTTCCAGCCAGTCCACAAAATCATAGGCCGCCTGGTCAAAGCAGCCGATGCCGTATTTGGATGGCAGGCTGGTGACGGACAGCAGAACACCTGCGTAACGGTTCATAATGTAGCTCCTCTTTCTCAGAATCGCGCCGAATGGCGCACACCGTATCCGCATCCTGTCAACGGAATTTGGAAACGTTTCTCTTCCCCGTAAGTATAGTACGTTTTGGGGATTTCGTCAACAACTTGCGCGGCCCCATTCGTGATTTATCAAAAACGTCAAATTCTTTGCATATAATTTAGTGAAAACAACGGCATTCTGCCGCCCTCTCCCGTTACAGCACGAAGGATGTAGAATGGTATTTCTTGACACCACTTTCTTCCAATGGTAAAATTACGGTAAATTTTTTAATGGAAAGCAGGTGACGCTGATGGCCGTCAGAGAAGTGACCTATACCTCGATCATGATCCGTATTCTTGCCGCCTTTTTTCTGGGCGGCATTATCGGCATGGAGCGTGGCATGAAAAACCGGCCTGCCGGACTGCGGACCTATATGCTGGTCTGCGTCGGCTCCTGTCTCATCATGCTGACCAACCAGTACATCTATCAGGTGTTCGATACCGGCGATCCCGTACGGATGGGTGCCCAGGTGGTCAGCGGCATTGGCTTTTTGGGTGCGGGCACCATTGTTGTGACCAAGCGCAATCAGATCCGGGGGCTGACCACGGCCGCCGGACTGTGGGCCGCCGCGGCGGTGGGGCTTGCCATCGGGATCGGCTTTTACGAAGCCGCCGTACTGGGCGGCTGTGCCATCTACGCGGTTCTGACGGTCATGCACCGCTGGGATGACCAGATGCACCGCAACTCCAAAATTATGGAGATCTACGTGGAGCTGAGCACCTCGGTGACCCTGGGCAGCTTCATCCGGGGCACCCGGGAATTGGGGCTGGAGATCGACAATTTGCAGCTGGACCACACGGAAGCGGCGGAGGACGACATCCGCTCCTTCATCGTCACTCTGAAGTCCAGAGCCAAGCAAAACCATCAGCAGCTGCTGGACAGCATCCGGGCTGTGGATGGCGTCGTATACTTAGAAGAGCTTTAATACTATTTCTTGGTCAACGAAAAAACGGACGGTCAATGCCGTCCGTTTTTCTATTCATACCAGGTATCCGATTCCTCTTCAAAAGCCATCGGATCGTCTGCCGCGTAGAACTCCTCCTGGGGTTCCGGCTCCGTCTCTTTCTGAACGGCGGATGCCGTGCTGCTGCTCGTCCATCTCGTACCAGTAATGGCGCTGATGCACCATGCCT
Source organism: Eubacteriales bacterium (assembly GCA_030539285.1). GTDB lineage: Bacteria > Bacillota > Clostridia > Oscillospirales > Oscillospiraceae > Faecousia. Next base: position 40,818 of record JAUNSH010000016.1, on the reverse strand, counting down.
GGGTGGAAAGGTTGTTTCCCACCGATGTGGAGGTGGCACAGGAGGCCCCCGCGACTACGGTCATCTCCCGACCACCCCGCATGGCAGCGCTGTAGGTACAGGCCGTTTGCAGAGCCGCAGCGGCCAGGGTGATGTGGTAATCACTGGTCACCACTGCCAGCTGCTTGATCTGCGGATACTTCTGATTCAAAATCGTGCAGGTATTCTGGGCGTTTTCTGTGGTACTCAGGGATGTCTTTTCCAGAATGATCCGGTTCTCAGGAATGTCGTTGTTCATCAGCCAGATCGCCATCACCGCCGCCTCGGAGATGCCCTTGACACCCGCAGTCTCGCCCCCGGTCACCGCGATATAGGCGTTGGGATACTGCCGGGCCGCCTGCAAAGCGATGTTCAGGCGGTCATATAATTCCTGCTTCATGGATCCATTCGTGTTCAGCCCGTAGCCAAATACCACAATGCACAGAGAATCATCCTGTGCCAGGCCCTCCTGCAAACCGCGGCGGGAAGCAAAGCCGGAATGATTCAGACGGTCCCAGTCGGACATGATCTGCCGCCACATGGTGCCCTGAGCCGGTGATTCCACTTCCAGCTGGGATAGCAGCGTTTCAATTTTCGCGGAGGAATTCTCCGGGGCGCTGCTGTAAGCCTTCAAAAGCTGCTGTCGATACTCCTGCGTATCCGCCTTTACCGGGAGGATACCCGACGCCAGCACGCACAGGAGCAGGAACACGGCCCACAGCCGCTTACCGCCCCGGGTCAATTGCCGCTCCGGATCTGGAGCAGCTTGGTCTTCAGATCATTTTCCATCTTGGCCATCTCGACTTCCGCCGCCTGACGCTTGACACGGCCCTCTTCCTGGATCTTCATCACGTCGTCCAGAGTCTGGATCAGCTCGGCGTTGGTCTTTTTCAGGGTCTCGATGTCCACGATACCCCGTTCCGCTTCTTTAGCGGTCTCCACGGAAGCCATGTGCAGCTTCTCGGCGTTCTGTTTCAGCAGGGCGTTGGTGATGTCCGTCACCTGCCGCTGGGCCTGGGCCGCCTCGGTGGAGTGGGCAATGCCCAGGGCCAGTACCATCTGATTCTTCCACAGGGGGATGGTGTTGACCAAGGTGGTCTGGATCTTCTCCACCATCACGTTGTCGTTATTCTGGATCATACGGATCTGGGGGGCGGTCTGGATGGAGATGGCCCGGGTCAGCTCCAGATCGTGGATCTTCTTTTCAAACCGCAGGCACTTCTCAGACAGGTCTCTCGCCGCCTGGGCGTCCTCGGCCAGGCCGGTGCGCTGAGCCGTTTCCTCCAGCTGGCGCAGTTTTCCGGAGCGTACCTGTTCCAGCTTCTGCTTACCCGCCAGAATGTACATGGTCAGCTCCTTGAAGTAGGCCAGATTCTGCTCGTACATCTTATCGAGAACCGCGGAATCTTTCAGCAGCCGCACCTGATGCTGCTGCAAAGCGTCGCTGATCTTTTCCACATTGGCCTCCGCCTTGGCATAGCGGGTCTTCATGACATCCAGCTTGTTAGCCTGCTTGCGGAAGAAGCCGAACAAGCCCTTCTCCTCCTCTGCATCGAAGCCCTTCAATTCCCCCACCACGCTGGTGATCAGGTCGCCCACCTCGCCCAGGTCCTGGGTGCGGACGTTGGCCAGGGCAGTGTCGGAGAAATCCGCCATTTTCTTCTGGGTGCCCGCGCCGTACTGCAAAATCTGGGTGGTGTTCTCCACGTCGATCTTCGCGGCGAAGTCATCCACGATTCTTTGTTCCTCCGGGGTCAGCGTGGTCTCCGGCTGGGTCTGCTGGATGGCAGTTTCCTCCGCCACCACCAGCTCCTGGGTGTCGTTCAGATCCGGTTCCAGCGTCAGGCTGGGGATCGTTTCTTTGTTCCATTCAGTGCTCATAATCAAATCTCCCGTTTCTTCAGTTTCGAAAGCTCATCGTCGGTCAGGCCCTCCTGGGCAAGCAGGGTATTCAGCACGGAAATATCGCTGGATACATCCATGGCGGTATCCTCAAACAGGTCATCCAGCAGCTTTTCAAAAGCCAGATTCAGAGTATCCAGGGTGTCCTCGATCTCCTTCTTTGACGCGCGGATCGTCTCCCCCTGAGCGGGCTGGGCATCCATCTCCGCGTAAGCATTCAGAAGCTTCACCGTCATGGGCAGGTAGTAATCCATCAGCTTTTTCAAATCAGGTACGATCTCCGGGTGGGCCTGTGCCCGCTCAAAGATCCGCCGGACGATCAGCTCCATCCGGGTGATCTTACCGGACATCTCCTCGCCGGGGATGGCATCGTTGCAGCGGCGTATCTGGGCGATGAAGGCGTTGCCTCGTTCCATGACCTCCCGGACCCTGGGGTCTGCGGAAGGGTTGGGCTTCGCCGCCTGTTTCGCCGCTTCCAGTTCCGCTTTCTTTCGGGCTTCCAGCGCAAGGCGGCTCTGCTCATAATGGCGGTAGGTCTCATGGCTGGTGATCAGATTCGCTTCCTCTTTGTCCAGATGTCCCTCCAAAAAGTAGCCGTCGTCGATCATTTTCACCAGCTCTTTGCGGACGAATTTCACATTTTTTCCCACGCTTCTTGCCAGCTTTTCCAGAGCGCAGTGGGTATTTTTGCCCAGAGTTTTACAATACTTTTTAAAGCGGCTCACCCGCTCCAATCCATGCACGCCGCTGAAGATCAGGCCAATGCCGCCGATCAACGCCGCAGCACCAAAAAATCCTGTTCCAAAGCCGGAACCCATCAGAATACTGAAAACGACCGCAGAAATGGCTCCTGCCAAACCCAGTGCGCTGAGCAGGCTCCCGCCCACGATCTTCACGATGCCCACGGCGGTCTTTCCGTCGGTACTTCCGTACAAGGCCGGCAGGGTTTCCGGCTCTTCGATGATCACCGGCTTCTGCTTCGCCTGCGCCGTCCGGGCGGCATTGTCCACTGACCGTGCGGCAGTATCCACCGCCCGGCGCACCGCCTCCCCGCCCACGTCAATGGCGTGGTTCACCGTCTTGGTGATGGTCTGATTCAATTTTCGATAGTCCTGGGAATTGACGGCCTGATCGATGATCTCCTGAATGTTCCGGCCCAGCGCTTCCCAGTCCTGATTGTTGTTCGCCATACGATCCACTCCACGCAATAGTCATCTTATTATAGCCTTTTCTTTCAAAAAACGCAAGAGTAAACCGGGTCTATCCTGCAATGAAGACACATTTTCCTATAAAAAAACCATGAAGCGGCGGAACGCTTCATGGTTTTGTGGGGATCTTTACAGATGCAGGACCCGGTCCTTGATCTCCTGGGTACGGCCCTGGTTCCAGTACTGGGTGCCGATATAGCCGCAGGTACGGCGGGCAACGTTCATCTTGCTCTGATCGGTATTGCCGCACTGAGGGCACACCCAGACCAGCTTGCCGTCGGTGTCCTCCTGAATGGAGATCTCGCCGTCGTAGCCGCACTCCTGGCAGTAGTCGGACTTGGTGTTCAGCTCAGCGTACATGATATTGTCGTAAATGTACTGCATCAGCTCCAACACCGCGTCGATGTTCTGCTGCATATTGGGCACCTCCACATAGCTGATGGCGCCGCCGGGGGACAGCTGCTGGAACTCCGCCTCGAAGGACAGCTTGGTGAAGGCATCGATCTGCTCAGAAACGTGAACGTGATAGGAATTGGTGATATAGCTCTTGTCCGTAATGCCGGGGATGATGCCGAAGCGCTTCTGCAGGCACTTGGCGAACTTATAGGTGGTGGATTCCAGAGGTGTGCCGTAGAGGGAGTAATCGATGTTCTCCGCGGTCTTCCACTCCAGGCACTTGTCATTCATCTTCTGCATGACCGCCAGTGCGAAGGGCTTGGCCTCCTCGTCCGTGTGGGACTTGCCGGTCATGTACTTGACGCACTCGTAAAGGCCCGCATAGCCCAGAGAAATGGTGGAGTAGCCGCCGTAGAGCAGCTTGTCGATGGGTTCCCCTTTTTCCAGTCTCGCCAGCGCGCCGTACTGCCACAGAATGGGAGCGGCATCGGACAGGGTGCCCTTCAAGCGCTCGTGACGGCACTGCAACGCCTGATGGCACAGCTCCAGCCGCTCCTCGAAAATCTCCCAGAACTTCCCCATGTCCCGGCCGGAGGACAGGGCCGCGTCCACCAGATTGATGGTGACAACGCCCTGATTGAAGCGGCCGTAGTACTTGGGCTTTCCCGGCTCATAGTTGCCGGCATTCGCGATGTTGTCCCAGCCGTTGCCGGAACGGTCCGGAGTCAGGAAGCTGCGGCAGCCCATGCAGGTGTACACGTCGCCGTTACCCGCAGTCTCACCCTTGGAGAGCTTGAATTCCTTCATCTTCTTCTCACTGATGTAGTCGGGCACCATGCGCTTGGCGGTGCACTCGGCAGCAAGACGGGTCAGGTAGAAATAAGGGGTTCCCTCCCGGACATTGTCCTCCTCCAGCACGTAGATGAGCTTGGGGAAAGCGGGGGTGATCCACACGCCCTTCTCATTCTTCACGCCCTCGTAGCGCTGGCGCAGGGTCTCCTCGATGATCATGGCAAGGTCCTTCTTCTCCTGCTCGCTCTTGGCCTCGTTGAGGTACATGAACACGGTGATGAAGGGTGCCTGTCCGTTGGTGGTCATCAGGGTCACCACCTGATACTGAATGGTCTGCACGCCCCGGCGGACTTCCTCCCGCAGACGATCCTCCACCACCTTGGTGATGGCCTCCTCGCTGGGGCTGACGCCAAAGGCTGCCATTTCCTTTTCTACGCTCTTGCGGATCTTTTCCCGGCTGATCTGGACAAAGGGTGCCAGATGGGTAAGGCTGATGGACTGGCCGCCGTACTGGTTGGAAGCCACCTGGGCAATGATCTGGGTGGCGATGTTGCAGGCGGTGGAGAAGGAGTGGGGCTTCTCGATCAGGGTGCCGGAGATCACGGTGCCGTTTTGCAGCATGTCCTCCAGATTCACCAGATCGCAGTTGTGCATATGCTGGGCATAATAGTCGGAGTCATGGAAGTGGATGATGCCAGCCTCGTGGGCCGCCACGATCTCCGGGGGCAGCAGGATCCGGCGGGTGATGTCCTTGCTGACCTCGCCTGCCATGTAGTCCCGCTGGACCGCATTGATGGTGGGGTTCTTGTTGGCGTTCTCCTGCTTGACTTCCTCGTTGTTGCACTCGATGAGGCTGAGGATCCGGTCGTCGGTGGTGTTGGACTGGCGGGCCAGAGAACGGGTATAACGATAGGTGATATATTCCTTTGCGACCTCAAAGGCGCCGTGGGCCATGATGGCCTTTTCCACCAGGTCCTGGATCTCCTCCACAGAGGGGCTGCGACCCATTTCCTCACAGGAAATCTGCACGCTCTGAGAGATCCGCTGGATCTGCAGCGGGGTCATCCGCACACTTTCATCGACTGCCTCATTGGCCTTGGTCACGGCCATAATGATCTTGTCGATGTCAAAAACAACTTCCGCGCCGTTGCGCTTAATGATTTTCATAGGGTTCTCCTCCTTGGGGGTTCGATGGGTCATGGGACTTGTGCAGAGCTTATTATACAAGATATTGTGGTTTTGTCAAGTCCTGGACACAAAATACAGTATCTCTCTTTTTACCGGGAAAAAGTTATCGATTCCGGTCCGGTAAAAAGACCGCAGCCGCTCAATCGATTGTTGTCTTTTTTCGCGCTTTTCCGAAAGAAAGGTTTGAAATCATCAAAGGATTATAGTATAATTTCGGAAAGCGCCTTTACATAATCCTGTGCGTTTCCCTACGAAAAATGAAAGGAGCAATTTCCGTGAAGAAAAATTTCGGCATTTTGCCATCGGGAGAGGAAGCAAGCCTCTACACAATATCCTGCGGCGGCATCACCGCCGGGATCTGCGACTATGGCGCCACTCTGGTTTCCCTGCTGGTTCCCGACAGTGCGGGCAGTCTGGCAGACGTGGTGCTGGGCTTTGACGACTGCAACGGCTACGCGAACGGCGGCGGCTGTCTGGGGGCCACCGTCGGACGCAATGCCAACCGCATTCAGGGTGCCGCCTTCCGACTGGGCGGCAGAGAGTATACAATGACCCCCAACGAGCATGGAAACAACCTGCACTCCGGCCCCGACTACTATTTTCACAGAATGTGGAAGCTGGTTTCCCACACCGGGACCGCCGTTACGCTGGAGCTGAACAGCCCCCACGGTGACCAGGGCTTCCCCGGGAACGCCGTGATCCGGGTCACCTACCAGCTGGATGCCTCTGGCGGCCTGCACATTGTGTATGACGGCATCTGCGATCAGAACACCGTGTTCAATCTCACCAACCACAGCTACTTTAACCTGCGGGGCCATGAGCATACCGATGCCGCCATGGACCAGCTGCTGACCATTCCCGGCAGATTCTTCAATCCCGACGACGCCGAAGCCATTCCCACCGGCGAAAAGCGCAGCGTGGAGGGCACCCCCATGGACTTCCGGGTCCCCAAGCCCATTGGCCAGGACCTGCATCAGGATTACGAGTGCCTGAAGCTTCAGGGCGGATACGACCACAACTGGGAGGTCTTCTGCAATCCCTGCGCCCAGCTTTCTGACCCCGTCTCCGGGCGGAGCATGGCAGTCTATACCGACTGTCCCGGCATCCAGTTCTACGCCGGCAATTTCCTGGACGAGCAGGGCAAGGACGGCGTATACTATGGGAAGAATACCGGCGTCGCCCTGGAAACCCAGTACTATCCCGACGCCCTGCACCATCCCGACTGGCCCCAGCCTGTCACAAAGGCCGGCGAGCGCTATCACAGCGAAACGGTTTATCGTTTTCAGTGGTAAATCAACCATGGGGAAGAGCCTCCGGCTCTTCCCCCGTTTTATGCACTTCCCGGAAAGCCGCGCATAAACTGTCCTATAAGCCTATGCTTATGCCAAAACCTGATTGAACGGTTTTCGTCGGGTTTTCGTATCACCATTCTTCTGGGAGGTATTTATCATGTCAGACCAATCCCTGGACGCCCAAGTCTGCGAGCCAAACGATCCGCGCCAGACCATGTCCATTCACACACGAAAGATCACCGACTCCTGCCGCGACAAGGACTGCATTGAGGATCTTCGGGTCTACCTGACCTGCGGTTCTCAGCAGCTTCTGGACAGCGCCGCCAATGTCCGGGTCCGCAGCGCGGAGCTGATCCACACTTACATCGATGTGGAGCCGGTGGCCTTTGACCGGAACCACTACTGCATCGACATCACCTTCTACTACCGGGTGGTAGCGGACGCGGTTGTTGGATCCTGCCGCCCCACGACCCTCTACGGACTGGCTGTGTTCAGCAAACGGGCCGTGCTGTGCGGCGAGGACAGCCGCGCCCACATCTTCCGCAGCGATACGGGCCTGGGCCGTCCTGACGGGCGTACTCTGTGCACCGCCAACCGTCCTACCGCCGTGGTGGAGGTACTGGATCCCATGGTGCTGGGGTCCAAGATCCGGGATGTGTGCGAATGCGCCAGCGATACCGTCACCGCTCAGATCCCGGAGGGCATCTGCTCCGTCTTTGACGAAGAGCTGGTGCTTTCCGGCGGGCAGCGGCGGCTGTTCGTGACCCTGGGGCAGTTCTCCATCGTCCGGCTGGAACGGGATGCCCAGCTGGTGATCCCCGTTCTGGATTACTCCATTCCCACCAAGGAATGCTGTGACTCTGCCGGCGGCTGCTGCACCGAGGATCCCTGTGAAATGTTCAGCCGGATCCCCTTCCCCTCCAGGCAGTTCTCCCCCGATGACTGCGACAGGAAAGATAACGACACCTGTTCCTGCAACTGAGCAAGCCCGCCGGGTTTCCCCGGCGGGTTTTCCGTTTTCTGTGTGATTTCATCACGGTGTTTTCCCGAAATATGGATATACTAAAGGAAAAAGAAACCAAGGAGGATATTATATGTCCGCACAGAATTTGAATACCGAAGCCTTCCGCGCCGCCCTGGCACAGTCCGAAAAGCCTGTTCTGGTGGATTTCTGGGCACCCTGGTGCACCTACTGCCGCCGCATTGGCCCGGCATATGACAAGATCGCCCAGCAGTACGCCGATACCCTGATGGTGGGCAAGGTCAACATTGACGAGGAAGCCGCCCTTTCCCAGCAGGAGCAGATCGAAGTGATCCCCACGCTGGTGCTGTATCGGGGCGGACAGGCCGTCGCTTCCATTGTGGCCCCGGAATCCAAAGCCATGATCGACCAGTTTCTTGAGGAGGCCCTGAAAAAATGACCAACGCAGCAAAACCCGGCCTTTTTGATATGGTCATCCTCGGCGGCGGGCCTGCCGGGTTCACCGCCGCCCTCTACGCCGCCCGGGCGGGACTGTCCGCGCTGGTGCTGGAAAAGCTGTCCCCCGGCGGGCAGATGGCCCTGAGCCATCAGATCGACAACTACCCCGGGTTCGAAGGCGGCATTGACGGCTTTACGCTGGCGCAAAAAATGGAGGAACAGGCCCTGCGGTTCGGGGCGGTAACGGAGCTGGCAGAGGTTCGGTCCGTGGAACTGAAATCCGATCCCAAAGTCATCCAGACCAGCGAGGGCGTTTATTACGGAAAAACCGTGGTCATCGCCACGGGAGCGGAACCCAAAAAACTGGGACTGCCGGAGGAACAGGCCCTGACCGGGCGGGGCGTCAACTACTGCGCCGCCTGCGACGGGATGTTCTACCGAAACAAAACCGTGGTGGTGGTCGGCGGCGGAAACAGTGCGGCGGCAGACGCCCTGCTTCTGAGCCGTGTGGCAGAAAGGGTCATCATCGTTCACCGCCGGGATACCCTGCGGGCGGACAAAATTGATCAGGAGCCGCTGAAAAACGCGAAAAATGTGGAATTTCGCTGGAACAGTGAGCCCGCCCAGCTGCTGCACGGGGACAGGCTCACAGGCATTCGTATCCGGAACAGGGTCAGCGGCCTGGAAGAGGAGATTCCCTGTGACGGGGTCTTTATCAGCGTGGGGCGGCAGCCGTCAACAACGCTCTTTGCCGGGCAGCTGGAATTGAATGCTTCCGGCTATGTGACCGCCGATGAATCCACCGCCACCAGTATTCCGGGGGTCTATGCCGTTGGTGACGTTCGAACCAAGCCGGTGCGGCAGGTCGTCACCGCTGTGGCAGACGGGGCTGTGGCCGTGCACATGGCAGAAGGCTATCTGGCAGATCGGGAGGGATAGACCATGCAGTATCTGGTTTCGTTTCTGGAGGGCATCATTACCTTCCTGTCCCCCTGTTTGCTTCCCATGCTGCCCATCTATGTGTCCTACTTTGCCGGGGGCGGTCAGCGCAGCACCGGGAAGACGGTGCGCTGCGCCCTTGGCTTTGTCGTTGGTTTTACAGTGGTGTTTACAGCAATGGGCGCCCTGGCCGGGAGCATTGGCGGGCTTCTGACCCGGTATCAGCGAATAGTCAATTTGATCAGCGGCATCATCGTCATTGTATTTGGCCTGAACTATCTGGGCCTGTTCCGCTGGAACCTGTTTCACGGCGGCAGCCGGGTTCTGGATGCCCAGGATATGACCTTTTTCTCCGCTGCCCTGTTCGGCATCATCTTCTCCCTTGGCTGGACGCCCTGCGTCGGCGCGTTTCTCGGCTCCGCGCTGGCCCTTGCTGCCCAACAGGGGCATGTTTTGGAAGGGATGATCATGCTGCTATGCTACTCCCTGGGGTTGGGAATTCCTTTCCTCATCAGCGCTGTGCTCATCGACGCACTGAAAGGGGCTTTCAGCTGGGTGAAGCAGCATTACCGGGTCATCAATCTGCTCAGCGGCAGCTTCCTCATTCTCATCGGCGTGCTGATGGCCTCCGGGCTGCTGGGGCGGCTGCTGCGGCTTTTAAGCTAGGAGAACACTATGAACAGCAAAAAAACCTTTCTTATCGCGGCAGCTGCGCTGATCGTTCTGCTGGCAGGAGCCTACTGGCTCTATGGAAATCTGGAATCCCGGCAGGAAACCGCGCAGCTTGCCTCCGTTCCCAGTGAGACGGCAGCGGAAACCACCGCGCCGCCCGTCACCGCCCCGGATTTTACCGTATATGATCTGGATGGGAACCCGGCTTCTCTGTCCGATTTTTTTGGAAAGCCTGTCGTACTGAACTTCTGGGCCAGCTGGTGCGGCCCCTGCAAGATGGAGCTGCCGGATTTTCAGGCAACCTATGACGAACTGGGCAGCGATGTGCACTTTCTCATTATAAACCTGACGGATGGCAGCCGGGAGACCTTGGAGACAGCCTCGGCTTACCTGAAAGAGCAGGGCTACACCCTCCCGGCCTACTACGACACCCAGCTCAGCGCCGCCATTGCTTACAATGTCAGCGCCATTCCCTGTACCTATTTCATCGATGCCCAGGGCTGTGCCGTGGCCCGTTCCACCGGTGCCATCGACGCCGAAACGCTGAAAAAAGGCATCGGGATGATTCAATAAGCACTGCCGGGAACAGAAATCCATTGGCACAGGTCAGTTTTCCATGGAATCCAGATTTTTCCAGCCGTAACGGAGGATGGAAACAATCATGGATACCTCGCTGACAATTTCGTCCAGAATCCCTGCCCAGGAACCGACCACGATGTCATACACGATCCACAGCGGTGAATTGACAACCATCCCGACAACCCGAATTTTTCGGGCATTGTACGTATATCCGCCTATTGTTGCCGCAATATTGGCAGTCACGGGAAGCACCGACCACCATCCGTCCCAGGTAAAAAACAGGGTCGCCACTTGCAGCAAACAGATGATCCAGCACATCCGTTTTCCCTTCAGAAAAGCATTTTTGCTCCCCAGGAAGAAGGAACGAACCATATTCAGGACATAACTGATCCCTCCAGTAACCGCGCCTAACAGCAGCAAATGCACCGTGTAGCACAAATAGGAAGCGAACTGGACGCGAAAGAGTCTTTTATTGCTTTTGCATTGATAGGACAGGAAAAACAGGATCGTTCCCAAGAAGCCTATAGATTGTATGAATATTTGTTTGGTTGACATGGCAGCTCTCCAAATCCTAATTTATCTCACAGAATTATACTGCCATAAATAAGGAAAATCAATGATGTGCAAAAAAGAAACAGCCGAAAAGTCCATACTTTCGGCTGTTTTCATGTTTTGGCACCCCAGAGAGGACTCTAACCTCCGACCTGCCGCTTAGGAGGCGGCCGCTCTATACAGCTGAGCTACTGGGGCGTATATACCCCGCTATTTTACCCGAGATGTGCCCTTCTGTCAAGCGGTTTCCATCAGAAAACCACGGCGGCCCATTGGGCCGCCGTGCTGTTTAATTGTTCAGGTCGTGATGGAAGCCCGGGCTGCCAGGCTGCAGGGCCAGAAAACGGTAACCATTGCGCTTACCCCAGCTCAGGATGTCCTCAACGGCGTCCACGCTGTAGCTGTGAATATCGTGCTGCAATACGATGGACACCCGGTGCTGCTGAATTCCCTCAATCACGTTGTCCGCCACTTTTTCCGTCTTTTTCGTCTCGCCGGCGTCCCCGGAATAGACGTTCCAGTCAAAATACTGGAAACCCGCGTCCTGTACCGCCTGGGTCAGGAAAGTCATGATACCCTCGCAGCTGTGGCGGCTGACCAGATTGGAGCTGCCGCCGGGGAACCGCATCAGGGTGGTTTTCACGCCGGTGTTATCGTAGATGATGGACTGCATATTCATCAAATCATCAAAATAGGCCTCAGGACTGGCATAGATCTGGTCATAATTGTGGCTGACCGAATGAATGCCGATGCTGTGGCCCCGGTTCACGATCTGCCGCATCATGCTGCCATTGCCGGAGCCGACCACAAAAAAGGTCGCCTTTGCGCCGTAAGCATCCAGCACATCCAGAAGCTCCGCCGTATAGGCGCTGGGGCCGTCGTCAAAGGTCAGATAGACCACCTTACCCTCAGGGTAGACCGTATCCTGCCAAGGCTGGGTCACCACTTCCACATTCCGGGTGACCACAGTCTGGTTCTCGCAGCTGTCCGTCACCGTATAGGTGATGGGGTAGGTTCCAGCGGTGAGCCAGTCCACTTCCCCCTCCACTTGCACCATGGCCGTCACGTCGCCGTCCACGTTGTCCGTGGCGGTAAAGCCCGGTTCTTCATAGCGTGTGCCCAAGGTAATGGTATAATCCTCGCCGCCCTCCAGGAGGATCTCCGGCAGAACCATGTCCCGGAAGGGAATTTGTCGCTTTGCCACGGCAGGATTGCCCGAAGAATCCGTGACGGCATAGGTCACCAGCCCCGGCTCCTCCGTCCGCACCACCCGGTCAGTGATATCGCCGTCATAGTTGTCGGTTGCGGTAAAGCCCGCCTCCTGATAGATCACGCCCTCCACCAGGGAGCCTTCCGGGTCTTCCTTTAGGGTGATGGTGGGCGCTTTCGTGTCGATGACGCGGACTTCCCGCTGGGCCGCGGCTGAACAGTTCAGGAGCTTTGCCGAATATATGATGGAATATTTTCCCAGTTTCCCCTCGTTCAGGTCGGTCTCCCGAAGAATTTCCAGTTTCTCCGGGGTATAGCCCTCTTTCAGAAACAGCGTTCCCCGCAAAATGGGCGTGACACCGGGTTCGGTGAAGCTGTCCCCGTATTCCAGCAATACCTTCGGGTCCCCGGTCAGCGCCAGTTCCAGCGAAAAATGGTTCACACGAAATGTCACGAACCACGCCGCCGCTGCCAGCACCCCGATGGCCAGCAGCGCGATCAGCACCCACAGCCAGGGCCTGCCGCGCTTTTTCGATGTTTCCTCCATGCCAACGCTCCCTTTTCTCAGTTGACATAACTATACCCGATTTCGACACAAAAAGAAAGAGGGGAATTCATATTTTTATAATGGAAAGTTATAGGTGTCCCTGCGGGACAATTTCAATCAACCCCGAAAGGAATGCCATTACTTTCCACTTTCCATTTTCAACTTTCAACTTGCTTGAGCATCCGCATCAGTTCCGGTAACACCGGCTCGAATTTGACACCATACCAGTGGGCAGGCTCTTCCGCGGTACATTGTATGCACCTGTAAGTAAAGTCTGCCGCAATTTGGGCGGATTCATACGATCCATTTTCTGCCGCCAGCGCCCCGGCAAAAGCGGCGGCAAACAGGTCACCGGTGCCGCTGAAGCTGCCCGGCAGTCTGGGGTGGGCATAACGCATGACTTCCCCAACCTCCCGCAGGAGCAGGCCTGTATCCTCCTCCCCAACCCCTGTCAGGATCACCCGGTCGTTGGGCAGGGCTTCCAGCAGTTCCCGGGCGTAGGCTTCGTCCGTTCTGTTTTGGCAGGGCTGGCCGGACAGCAGGGCGGCTTCCGTCAGATTGGGCAGAATGATGTCGGCCCGGCCGCACAGTCGTTTCATTTCCCGAACGTAGTCCCCGTCAAAGCCGGAATAGAGCTTTCCGTTGTCTGCCATGGCGGGGTCAACGATACAGATGCCCCCGGGCGACAGCATGGTATCTATGATCTGCATCGCCGTGCGGATGGCGGGGATGCTGCCCAGATACCCCGTCAGAACCAAATCAAACGTAATTCCATTCCTCTTCCAATGCGTCACAATCTCCGGGAGGTCATCAGACAGGGACACAACGACTGGTTTGCCGAAGCCGCCAGTGTGGGTAGACAGCAGAGCTGTGGGCAGCACGCAGGTCTCGTGGCCGCAGGCGGACAGCACTGGCAGGGCCACCGTCAGGGAACACTGGCCCACGCAGGAAATGTCCTGAATCGTCAAGATCCGCTTGTAGTTCATACGCCCTCCACCGGCTCCATGTCCAGTCCCAGTTCCCGGGGCAGGAACCGGGGACATACCGCCTCCATAGTCACGATCACAGACGCCGCCAGCATGGAGCCGATCTCACAGCCCTGCCGCATACCGCTGCCGTAGGTCATACCGATCACCGCACCGGCGCAGAAGGAATCCCCCGCCCCGGTGGTATCCACAACATCCACTTTTCGGGCAGGGCAGTAGCCCTTTTCCCCCGCCAGATTGGCATAGACGGCTCCCTCCGCGCCCATGGTCACGATCATGCCGGGAATCTGAGCCGCTTCAATTTTTTCCGACAAAATCCCCACCATTTCCTCAGGCTTTTTTTCGGAATAATCCTCAAAAAACAGGAGTCCCGCCTCCTGGATGTTGCACACGAGGCAGTCCGTGGATTTCATAAAGTCCCGGCGTTCCAGCGCAACGCTCATGTTGCCCACCACGGCGTAGACCTTTTTGCCGTGCTTCTGGGCCAGCCGGAACACCCGCTTGACGATCTCCTTATCCAGATCGATCTCCACGATAACGCTGTCGGCCTGTGAAAAAATCTCGTCTCCCTGCCTGTCCAGGATCTCCACCAGCGGCCCCATATCCGGGCGCTTGGAAATGGACGCCGCCACATCCCCTGCGTTATCAAATATCGCCAGCCAAGTGCCCAGACCGTCCGGGGTTTTGCGGATATAGTCCGTATTGACCTTGTGATTGCGCAGCTTTTTCAGCACATCCTCTCCGTCGCCGCTTTCATCGGTGAGACTCACCAGCGTGGGCCGCAGCTCACAGTTGGCAATATCCTCCGCCACATTCCGGCCCACGCCGCCGTGGACGCGCTCCACCCTGCCCACGTTTCGTCCCGTGGGAATAAAGGACGCTTCCGGGTAGCCCTTGATGTCCACAAAAATCATACCGATCACCACAATGCCCACATTTCCGCCTCCACAATAAAAATATGAAGATATTATACCACATCTGTGCCAAATTGCAACAAAAAGCCCCGGTTACTGCTGTAGACTGTCGTAACATCGACAAAATTTCTCCCTAAAGCCAAGAAAGCCTTGCGTATAGGGAGAAATCCGTTTATAATGACCTCGGTCAATTTTAGCAGCTATGAAAATGGAGGGTATACAATATGTCAAACAATGTACGTCCCGAAAGCATGGAGCGCATCACCACTCCCGCGCTGGCTCAGAAATTCATCGACGAGCAGATCGCCGAGGTTCGTGCCCAGGTCGGTAACAAGAAGGTCCTGCTGGCCCTGTCCGGCGGCGTGGATTCCAGCGTGGTGGCAGCCCTGCTGATCAAGGCCATCGGCAAGCAGCTGGTGTGCGTCCACGTCAACCACGGTCTTCTGCGCAAGGGCGAGCCGGAACAGGTGGTCAAGGTGTTCCGGGATGAAATGGACGCTAATCTCATTTATGTTGATGCCGTGGATCGGTTTCTGGACAAGCTGGCAGGTGTCTCCGATCCCGAGACCAAGCGCAAGATCATCGGCAAGGAGTTCATTGAAGTCTTCAACGACGAGGCAAAGAAGCTGGAGGGCATCGATTTCCTGGCTCAGGGCACCATCTACCCCGACATTCTGGAATCCCACGGCGTGAAGGCCCACCACAACGTGGGCGGTCTGCCCGAGGGCATGAAGTTCGAGTTGGTGGAGCCGGTGAAGCTTCTGTTTAAGGACGAAGTCCGCGTGGTCGGCGAAGCTCTGGGCCTGCCCCACGGCATGGTCTACCGTCAGCCCTTCCCCGGCCCCGGTCTGGGCGTACGGTGCCTGGGTGCCATCACCCGTGACCGTCTGGAAGCCCTGCGGGAAGCCGACGCCATCCTGCGGGAGGAGTTCGACAAAAACGGTCTGGCGGGCAAGGTCTGGCAGTATTTCATTGCGGTTCCCGACATGAAGAGCGTAGGCGTGAAGGACGGCAAGCGCTACGAAGGCTGGCCCGCCATCATCCGTGCGGTAAACACCACCGACGCCATGACCGCCACCATTGAGGAGATCCCCTATCCCCTGCTGCACCATATCACGAGCCGCATTACCACTGAGGTTGAAGGTATCAACCGGGTGCTGATGGATCTGACGCCGAAGCCTGTCGGTACGATTGAGTGGGAATGATCCAAAACGCAAAAAATCCGGGTCTTGACCCGGGAAAGTAGCCTTTTCCTCGATTCGTGGCAACGTTTTGGCAACAAAATTTCATTATTCATAAATAAAGAGCTAACTGATTTAGATTAAGTCAGTTAGCTCTTTTTTGTTATTCAAATCAGTATATCAATACCCTCGCAGATTATGCAACTTGTCTGAAAGCTGTTGATTAAGCCCTATGAACTCTAAAAGGTATTCTTCGGTTATGTGGAATTGGTGATTTCCGTCTTTCACTTTTTCTTTGGTTGCTAAAATCTGTTCTCCATTTTCATCTGTGATACGAAAACTATGAATTATTCGATTTCGCATATTCACAATAGTTACAAATAAGTCCTCTATTTCAGTCCCACACTTTGAGCTAATCACTTCATGCACGCTTTTTTGAGCTTACCAGATTCAAGGTCAATCAAGTGATACCAGTCATACTTCCCGATTTCATCACATCTGAGTATGTTCTCAATCATAAAGGCATTATTGGAATTAAAAACACAAATTGCGCTACCAAGTAATTCTCTATATTGTCTGGTAGGGAGAGATTGTCTGGTGTAGCTTTCGTACATCTTTATTCAGTACCTTCTTTCAAAGCCTCAATCAGCATATCGCTGCCGGTGGTTCGGCGGGGTAGAAAATCTTACGAAGTAGGCAGGGTCAGTCTATGCTTCTTTCAGAAAACAATCAAAAATCAACAACAAAACCAGGAGGTACTTTATTTGAACGAAAACACTTTTATGAGAGTAGATGAAGTAGCCAAGGAGTTGGGCGTTTCCAAATCCTATGCCTACAAAATCGTACAGCAGCTCAATGCAGAATTGAAAAGCCTTGGGTATTTGACCATATCCGGCAGAGTAAACCGGAAATTCTTTCTGGAAGAACTCTGCTATGGCGAAAAAGAAAAGAGGGACACCCTAAATCGAAGTTTTTGGAGTCCCTAAAGGCCTATATCCACGGTGCGGGCGATCCCGAGAAGATTTGGACATCCGATCACGATTCCTTTCTGGAATCCATGGCGGACGCGGCTGGCTCTGTGGTCAGCTACTTTAACGGCAATCTGGTGTACATCAATGTGATGAAGAACATGAGCGTGGACTGCGACTGCTGTGCCGTTGCGGAGGATCCCTGCATTGCCGACATCGGTGTGCTTGCCTCCACAGACCCCATTGCCATCGATCAGGCCTGCATCGATCTGGTATACGCCTGCACCGATCCCGGCAAGCCCCGCCTGCTGGAGCGGATCGAAAGCCGGAACGGTGTCCACACCATCGAGGCTGCCGCCGCTTTTGGCTACGGGACCAGAGAGTACGATCTGATTGAAGTGTAATACTATTACCTGATAAAACCATTTGGTTTTATCAGGTAGACACCGCCTTTGGCGTTGTCGTATTCATGATTTTCGAAATAGAAAATCATGAATACCCGTCTCATTATGATCTTCATATAGAAAACTCGAAAAAGGCCCGCTAACCGGTATGGTCAGCGGGTCTTTTCAGGCTTGTAGGTTTCTGCGTCAATTTGGCCCATAATGCACTTCTCGAACAGGGATTGTTTGCTATCTTCCAGAGACTCGATCCGCTTTTCATATTCCATGCGCTCAGCAGCCACCGCATAGCCAATCAATTTCCTTCAATACAGCAATCACAGCCTGTCAGGGATTGTTTCTTTTGTAACTTCGATTTATTCATTTATCTATATGTACAATATTTACAGTTTCCGTTTATACAATATATACAATTTTTATTCCGATATTGATTTTTTCTTGTCCTCGTACTATAATAATTATAATTTTAAATTGAGCACGGAACCATTGTTGAGAACATTTCACCATGTAATGGAGATCATGTGGTGATAGGATCAGCCCGCTGCGAAGCGGAAATCTGGGGCGGGCGGAGAAATGACTGCCGCCCTTTTTGTTTTCATGACATAGGACAAAGATCAGGAGGAACCGGATGACAGATAAAGAGTTACGGCGCTTGAGCCGGGGTGAGCTGCTGGAAATGCTCATCGCCCAGACAGAGGAAAACAGTCAGCTGAAAATCAGGCTGGAGCAGGCAGAAGCACAGCTCCGGGACCGCAGGATCGAGATCGACAAGGCCGGTTCCCTGGCGGAGGCTGCCCTGTCCCTCAACGGTGTCTTTCAGGCGGCGGAGGCCGCGGCGCAGCAGTATCTGGAAAATATCCAGCGGATCAGCAGCCAGCATGATGCCATCAGCCGTGTTATAAAGGAGCAGTCGGCAAAAGAGGCCGCCCAGATCCGGCAGGAGGCAGAGGCGTACAGCAAAAAGGTGCGTGCGGACGCGGATGCCTACTGGAAGCAGGTCGCTGCCAGAGCGGCCAAACTGCTGGCAGACCAGGAAGCGCTGCGGCAATTGATTCAGTCGGCTGGAGAGGTTGAGATCGATGAAGAATACAGCAAATCCGTCCCACAGGCTTCCGACCCTGGAGCAGCTGGAAGCGGAGCTTGACAGAGAGAAATACAAAAGACGGTACCGGCGGGTCCTGAGAAGCACTATCTATACCCTTGTGGTCGTTGCGGCCATAGCTGTATTGGTCGCCACCATCTGGATGCCGGTGCTGCAGATTTACGGCGCTTCCATGACGCCGACCCTGAATGAGGGAGATATTGTCGTCTCCGTCAAAGGATCGGATTTTGAGGTAGGCGATCTGGTAGCCTTTTACATAGGCAACAAGATTTTGGTCAAGCGCTGTATCGCCGGTCCCGGTCAGTGGGTGGATATCGACGCCGAGGGCAACGTGTATGTGGACGGAAAGCTGCTGGACGAGCCGTATCTGACGGAAAAATCCCTGGGGGATTGTGACATCGATCTGCCCTACCAGGTGCCGGACAGCCGGTACTTCTGCATGGGCGACCATCGGTCCACCTCGGTGGATTCCCGCAGCACTGTGGTTGGCTGCGTCTCTGAGGAACAGGTTGTCGGAAAAATCATATTCCGGGTCTGGCCCCTGTCGGGCTTCGGGACGCTGAGCCAGGAAGGACGGTGACGGATACATGGCGAAGGATGCGCTGCAAGGCGCAGAGAAATATACGAAAGCACATCTAAGGAAAAAACGCTGGTATCAGGTCGTCACCTGTCTGGCGGCAGTGGTGGTATTCTGTACCACCTATGCGCTGATCCTCCCCGCCATCACCATGGAGAAGCAGTGCGACATCCCTGAGCATACCCACGCCGAGGCCTGCTATACCCAGGTCACATCCGTGGAAAAGACGGCTCCCGTGTGCAGCGCGGAGACGCTGGCGATTCATCAGCACACCGCCAGCTGCTATGACTCTGACGGCGATCTGACCTGTGGATACGCCAATTTTGTGGTCCACCGTCACGATTCCACCTGCTACGGCGAAAACGGAAACCTGTGGTGCCCGCTTCCCGAGATCGAAGCGCACCAGCATACCGGCAGCTGTTATGTCCAGCCGGAGAAGACAGTTGAAGAAGTACATGCCCATACCGATGCCTGCTATACCCTGGAGCAGGGAGCGCTGACCTGCCAGCAGCATGTCCATACGGATGCCTGCTATACCGAGACCCCCGTTCTTGTCTGTGGTCTGGAGGAAAGCGCCGGCCATCAGCACGACGAAAGCTGCATGGACGAAAACGGGGAAATCATCTGTGGGCTGGAATGCTCTGAGGGGCATCAGCACGGAGAAGGCTGCTTCGAAACCATCCAGACGCTGACCTGCGGGATCGACAGTGACCACCAGCACACCGAGGACTGCTATGAATGGCAGCGGGTACTGATCTGCGATTTGCCCACGGAACCGGTGGAAAGCGCCACGGAGGAAGATCCGGAACCGGTGCTGGTCTGTGCAGAGCCAGAGATCATTCTTCACCGGCACACTTCAGCCTGCTTTGACGCTTCCGGCAATTTGGTCTGCGGGAGGATCCAGGTCTTGGAGCACCAGCATAGCACCGCCTGTTTTGAAACGGTGCAGGAGTCGGTGGACACCGAAGCCCTGACCTGCACCCTGCCGGAGGACGAGAACCATACCCATTCCGCCCTGTGCTATGGCACCTGGGTTTTGACCTGCGAGTTGGAGGAACATACCCATACGGAGGACTGCTATCCCCAGGAGGCGTCCGCTGTATATGGGATCATGCTGCTGGACGATGACAACGCAAATTCATCGGCTACACTCCCGGTGACCAAGCTTTCGGGCAATGAAACCAAGTATAATCCCGCCACCGACCAGTTCACCACCAACGTCCGCATTGATTTTCAGTTCACCGAAAAACCCACCGCGGGGACTGTCTACACCTACACCTATCCCAAGGGGATCACAGTTCCGGATGACGTTGTGAGTAAGGGTGCCCAGAATCTCTATGATGGGGATAAGCTGGCGGGTACCTATCAGTTTATCGACAATGGGGATGGCACATATTCCGTTCAGGTCATCTTCAACGAGAACTATGTGAACGAATCCGGCGATACCGTCACCGGCTATGTCCAGTTTGAAGGCTCCTTCAGCAAAGAGGACATGAACGATAAGGGCGATATCGTTGTGGGCGGGGATGATGCCACCGTTCTGGTCCCCAGTGAGGAGATCACTTACCCGAAGGATGAGACGGAGTCCTATGACATTGCTGTCAGCAAGTCCGGCAGCTGGGTCCAGGACGGGGACAAGCTGGTCTATACCGTCTACGTCCGCACAACCAAAGGCACTCCGGATCCCATCAGCTTTACCGATACCATTACTTGCGACGGCCTGACGCTGGGAGAGCCAGTAGTCACAATCGAAAAGGGAACCTCTGATTATTATCTCTCTTGGAATGGAACCTGGACACTTAACGATCAAAATGATTGGAGCGAAGTCAGCGCCATTGAGCACACCAATGGAAACGGAGAATTAACGCTTATGCTGTCAAAGCTGTCCGCCGAGGAGAAAACGGACAGTAATTACACGACGTACATTACCGGCCAGGTCTACAAGATCACCTACACCTATCCCATCACCGGCCAGACGGTGGCTATCGTCTCCCCGGAGAACAAAGTCACCGTCACCGCCAAAGATGAGACCAAGGGCCAGACCGTTACCGACAGCGCCGAGACCACTGTGAACGTGAATAAGGATTTCAGCTACACGCTGGATAAGTACGGTCAGGTAGCCTCCGATAAGCCCGGCTATATCAAGTGGACGGTCACTGTGAACAACAACGAGCAGGATATCGCCGGGGCCAAGCTGGCGGACGGAATGCTGGGTCTGGTGGAGGATACCGCGAAGGATATCGTGATCTACCCCGCCGAGGGCGCAACCATGACCAAGGACGAAAACGGGAAGATCACCGACATCACCTTTACCGCCACGGAAAACGGTGTCAACAAGAACAAATACACCATCACCTATTATACCCCGGTAAAGGAAAGCTGGGATGGCACCACCGTGACCAACAAGGCCGCCTTTGACCCCACACCTGGCGATGACGGCGACGAGAAGGAAGTCACCGCTTCCGTAACCGTCAGCGGCGTGCAGCTGAATAAGTGGGGCCAATTTAACGGCATCACCAACCAGATCGATTGGACCATCACCGTCAACGCCGGCAATCTGGACATTGCGGGAGCTACCCTGACCGACAAGATGTTCGCCGCCCTGTTGGAAAAGGACTTCACCATCGAGCCATCCACCGGTTATTCCTTCACCGAGGATACTGACGGCAAGATCACCGGCATCACCTTCACGGAGGTGGAAGACGGCAAGAACACTCAGTCCTATACTATTAAATACTCCACCGCTGTGACCGAGAATGAAGACGGCACCACGTCCCCCGTCACCAACAGCGCCACCCTCTACCCCGGCGAGGGAAAAGACGGCACGCCCATTGGTTCGGAATCCACCGTGAAACCGGATGAAATACAGCTGACCAAGAGCGGCAGCTATACCTGGAATAATAAAATCAGCTGGACCATCACCGTCAACGCCAGCAAGCTGAATATGGCGGGCGCGGTGCTGACGGATGAAATGTTCAGCCGGTTGACTGCCAGTGATATTACCATCCAGAAAAACGGCTGGGGGACTCCTGATCCCAGCGAATACACGGTTGACATAGACGAAAATGGCAAGATCACCAGCATCACCTTCAATGCCACCGAGGAAAACGGCGTCAACACGAACCAGTACACGATCACCTATACCACCGATGAACCCTAGGAGTGGAACGACAAGACCGTCCACAACGAGGCCAAGCTGACTCTGGATGGCAAGGAGACCCCCGGCACAGCGGATGTGACCGTTCCCGGTGACGGCAGCGTTGCCAAGAGTGTGGGAACGGGCACAGTCTCCGATGACGGCACCACCATGACCATCCCCTGGACGGTGACCCTGACCATCCCCAAGGGCGGCCTGCCCGCGGGCACCACCATTGTGGACGATGTGACCAAAGGCCAGTGGGGCAATACCAACACCAACCAGTGGATGACCCGCAGCCAGATCACCGCCTGGGCCGCCAACCTGACCTGGACGGACGACAGCGGCAACCCGGTGGGCGGCACCAACACCTATAACCCACCCCCAGAGCAGGTCACCTTCCTGGCCTCCGATGGCAATACCTACACCTTCAAGCAGATCAACGAGTATAAGGCACCGACGGGTGAGGAAGGGGTCAATTACGAGGCTCTGACCTACACCCTCTTCACCATCCATTTCCCCGAGGGCCTGATTCCCCCGGAGGGAGCCACCAAGCTGACCTTCACCTATTCCACCACGGTGGATCTGACAAAAGCCACCACCGGCGGCAACAAATTCTATAACGATATCCAGGTTGGCGGCAAGGAGACCGGGGCGGAGTACACCTATTATAAGCCCGGCGTGGTCAAGACCGACGGCAACGGCAGCACGGTCACAACCACCGTCAGCAATGAGGGCGAGCTGACCTGGAAGGTAAAGGCCACCGTGGGTGAAGGGAACAAAAAGCTGACCCTGATCGATACCCTGCCCGAGGGCGTGACGCTGGAAAGCCTGTGGCTCACCGGCTGGAGTAATTTGAACATGGAACTGACGGTGGGCGAAGACAGAACCATCTCCGGCACCGACAGCACCAATCAGTACACCGTCAGCGGCACCTATCAGGGTCGCGTCATCACCCTGAATATTGAGCCAAAGACCGAGGGCAATACCATCCAGACCGGGGCGGAATTCACCCTCACCGTCACCTGTCAGGTGGATAACGCGGAGAACCAGAGCGAATCCAAGACGCTGACCAACACCGCCAAAATGGAGCTGGACGGCGGGGAGATCGGCTCCTCCAGCCAGACTCAGGAGTGGACCTATCAGGAAGAAGAGGTCGTCACCCAGGTAGTGGACAAATCCGGCGGCTGGGACAATACCAACCGGATCATGAACTACACCATCATCCTCAACCCGGAGAGCAAGGACCTGGTGGAGGGCGTGGACACCCTGACCCTGGCGGACACCATGACCTATACCAATCAGGTCTGGCTGTCCTATCCCTTTGACGGCAGCATTGCCTATTCCATCAACGCCGCCCTGATCCAGAGCAGTGTGAAGCTGTACACGGCTGTGTGGGACGAAGAAAAGGGAGAATGGGCAGCCGGAGAGGCGGTCACCGACTGGAGCTGGACCTACGAGTCCAAGACCGGTGAGGATGGCTGGAATAACAACAACGCCACCAACACCATCACCGCCACGGGGATCCCGGACGGCACGCCCTTGATGCTCCAGTATTCCTACCGCGTCACCTGCAATGTGCCGGACGAGATCGACGGGAAGAAGACTTCCTTTGATCTGGAGTTCAGAAACACCGCCAAGCTGGAAGGGACGGACTATTCCGGCAACAATTCCAGCAGCGGTTCCAAGTGGGAGCACTCCAGCGATTCCGCGGGCGTCACCACCGACAAGAGCTATACCTTCTACAAGGTGGAGGCGGGCAACTATAATGTCAGCCTTGCGGACGCAACCTTCAGCGTCTACAAGTACGACACCAGTACCAGCGAATACGGCACAGAACCTGTCAAAACCTATTCCACCAATGCCTCCGGCTCCTTCCAGATCACCCGGCAGGAGAAGGACGCCAGCGGAAACGTGACCTTCACCTACGACACCAACACCCTCTACAAGGTCACGGAGACCGCTCCGCCCGAGGGCTACCGGCTACCGGACGAAGTGAAAACCTTCTACTTCTACTTCAGCAGCACCGAGGATACCGCCCACGCCCTGCCCGATAATCTTCCCAGCGACGCGGTGGATCTGACCAACGAGGCCCGGACTGTCTATGTGGAGAATGTCAAGAACACCACGGAGATTTCTGTGGAGAAGAAGTGGCTGGACGAAAACGGCAACGACGAGACGGCCTCCCACAGCGGGGAGACAATCGAACTGGGGCTGTATCAGAGGGTTGGTCAAGGAAGCGGCTCCGGCGGTGGAGTGATTGGAAGCGGAGAACCTGCCACGGTTACTGCAACTGCAAAAGATAACGCTAACGTTACAGGAAAGATTACGGCGGATTCAATTACCATCGGTTCAAAAATCCGGATCAAGGTCGCGCTTACTTATGCGATTCCGTCTGATTGGACCTGGAGGCCGACTGTGAATGTAACCGGCACGGAAGATGGGACAATCACCGGGTGGGTTTTAGCGGATTCTTCCGCTAGTGGACACTCTACGTATACCTATGAAGGTATTGTAACAGGAAATGTCAGTATTTCTATCAGTGATGAGATGGAGGGCAATATTGCCAGCATCACGGTTACAACGCTATCTCAGGCAACGGTTCCCACTGCCCCGGAGACCAGCGATACGGAAAGCACTTGGATACAAACCGTCACCCTCAATTCTGGCAACAACTGGACCGATACCATTACGAATCTGCCCCTGGCCGGCACAGCGGAGGACGGCACCACGGAGTATTATTACTATTACTTCAAGGAAGTAACCGTCCCCGATGGGTACAGTGTAAGCTACAGCGACGGCCAGTCCGGCGTTCAGAGCGGTACCATTACCGTCACCAACAGTAAAGCACCGACGGTTACCACGGTATCGGTCAAGGTGAACAAGGTCTGGGAGGATGTGAACGGTGAGGTTATTGAAGGAACCTCCGCTACCCTGCCGGATTCCATTCAGGTTTATCTTACCAGAACGGCAGGCGAGACCACGGAGCGGGTGGATTCGGATGGGAACACCGGCGATTCTGCTAAGCCCTACACGCTGACAAGGGAAAACGGCTGGACTCTGACCGTTGGCAACCTGCCCAAGACGGATTCTGACGGCAATGCTTATTCCTATTCCTTTGAGGAAGTGTCCGTTGAAGGGTATGCGACAACGGTGGCCCAAGTCGGTGAGAGTAGCTTCACCATCACCAACAAAAAGCAACCCGCCGAAACAGACCTTACGGTAAATAAGGTATGGCAGGATAAGAACGGAAGCACCGTTGATCACAACAGTGGCTCCGTCACAATCAAGCTATACCAGAAAGCTGTGAGCGGCTCCAGCAGTGGAGGAAGCGGTGGAGACGGTGGATCAAGCGATGATGTAACTGTAGAAATCAATGTGACAAAAGGAAAATGGGACAATAACCCCGCTTGTGAACAGGAGACAACCGTTTCTTGCAAAAAGGGGACAGAATTTATAATTCGTGTCAGCAGTTGGGGTACACCGGTAATTAGCATAAACGGAGAAGAACTAACCAGTTATTCTGAAGAAGGTACTGGTCTCTGTGTGTATACATATTCCTTTATTGTGAACGGTGATACGACGATCAGCGGTCATACGGGTGATAGCAATGTTGGTATGCTTACATATTCCTATATAGAGCCTACCAGTTTATCCAACCTTGATGAATCCGGCAACGATGACGAAGACATCGCCACAACCACTGAGGGCACCCTCTGTGATACCGTCACCCTCGACAAGGACAACGGTTGGTCCTACACCTTCACCAATCTTCCCCTGACGGGCACGGATGGCGACGGCAATGCCGTGACCTACTATTACTACATCGAGGAGGTTTCGGTTCCGAACTATGATACCCGCTATGACAATAACGGCGGCATCCAGTCCGGCACCATTACCGTGACCAACAAGGCCAAGGAAACCCCCGAATACCAGCTTCCCGAAACCGGCGGAGGCGGTACCATTCCTTATACTCTGGGAGGCCTACTGCTGATGGCAATTGCGGGATGCTTCCTGTTGTATAACCAGTCAAAGCGCAGAAAGGAGGAACTCACATCATCCTGATGCGCAAACATCCGCAAAGATCAAAATAGAGAAAGAAGGATTCCATTATGAAGCACACAAGAAAACTGCTCTCCCTCCTGCTGGCGCTGGTCATGGTCTTCGCCCTGGCTGGTACGGCAATGGCGGCAACGGTCACCGTTCCTTCCAACGGCATTCTGAAGGATCATACCTTTACCGCTTATCAGATTTTCTCCGGCCGTGAGGAAGGCGGCATTCTGTCCGATGTTAAGTGGGGCAGCGGCATCAATTCCGATGACTTTCTGGCTGCTCTGAAGGCTGACACAACTTATGGCAGCTTGTTCACCGACTGCACAGACGCAGTTGCCGTTGCGAAGGTCCTGGGCGATAACAACACCAATACAACCCTTGCCAACGCTGTCGCGAAGCTGGCCTATACTAATAAGAGTGGCAGCGGTACCGCTCTGAGTTCCGGCGAGAACACATTGGATGATGGCTACTATTTAGTTGTGGATACTACCGCTAACGTTGGTGAGGGTGGCGCTTACAATACCGCACTGCTGCAGGTGGTTGGCAACATCAACATCACCGTAAAGACCGACGCGCCCACCGTGGAGAAGAAGGTCCTGGAAGACGACAAGTATAATCAGGACGGCGGCTATGGTGAGGGCTACAATGACGTGGCTGACTACAACATGGGCGACGCTGTGCCTTTCCACCTGATTGGTTCCGTACCCGATATGAGCCGCTATGACACCTATAAGTATATTTTCCACGACACCCTGTCTGCTGGTCTTACACTGAACGAGAACACTATTAAGGTCTATGTGGCTGCTGACAAGGCCGGTACTGATAAAACCGAGATCACAGGCTGGACCAAAGCTGTGGATGGACAGTCCTTTACCGTTTCTTTCACGGATCTGAAGACGGTTTCCGGTGTTTCCCAGGGCAAATACATCATTGTGGAATATACCGCAACCCTGAATCAGAACGCTGCGGTTGGCCTGGATGGCAACCCTAACACCGTTTATCTGGAATACTCCAACAAGCCTGACCAGTCCGGCTCCGGCGATAACAACACCGGCAATACCCCCGAGGATAAGGTCATTGTCTTCACTTATGAGCTTGACACCACCAAGGTGGATGGACAGGATAACACGAAAAAATTGGAAGGTGCGGAATTCAAGCTGCACAATGCAGACAATAAGTGGGCGATCGTCAATAGCGATGGCAAAGTAACTGGCTGGGCAGACACTGAGGAGGGCGGTTCTACGCTTACTTCTGATGCCAACGGTCTGTTCAAGGTCATCGGTCTGGATGACGGCACCTACTATCTGAAGGAAACCAAGGCACCTACCGGCTACAATCTGCTGAGCAGTGAGATCACTGTGGTAATCACGGCAACCACCACCAACGGTCAGACCTGGACAGACGGCAAGGCCAGCAGTGCGCTGACCAACCTGGCGGTTACCGCTGACGGTACTGCCGGTACAGGAAATACCAGCACTGGTATCGCGGGCATCACTGTTGCCAACAACAAAGGCTCCACCCTGCCTGAAACCGGCGGTATCGGCACCACCATCTTCTATGTCCTGGGTTCCGTCCTGGTGCTGGCGGCTGTGGTGCTGCTGGTCACCAAGAAGCGCATGAGCACCAATGGCTGATCCCCTGACTGAATCAGTCACCCCATAGAAAACCAATTCCGCTGCGACAAGCCGGGGAGGGATTTCCTCCCCGGTAAGCAGCGGCAAGGAGAACCCTGAATGAAGAAGAAAAACGGCAATTTCACAACGCTGCTTTTGGTCCTGATCCTTCTTACAGGGCTGTCCTTGCTGCTGTACCCCACGGTAAGCGATTACTGGAACTCCTTCCACCAAACCCGCGCCATTGCCACCTACGCCGAAAACGTGGCAATTATGGATCAGGATCAGTACGACGAGATCTGGGCCGCCGCAAAGGCCTACAACGCGTCTCTGGCGGAACGGGACAACGCCTTCCTCCTGAGCGACGAGCAGAAGGAGGAATACACCCGGCTGCTGGATGTGTCCGGCCTTGGCATCATGGGCTATATCGAGATCCCGGAGATCGACGTCAGCCTGCCCATCTACCACGGCACCGAGGAATCCGTCTTGCAAATCGCCGTGGGCCACCTGGAATGGTCCAGCCTGCCGGTGGGCGGGGAGAGCACCCACTGCGTCCTTTCCGGTCACCGGGGCCTGCCCAGCGCCAAGCTGTTCTCCAATCTGGATAAGCTTCAGGAAGGAGACATCTTCCTGCTGCGCATTCTGGATGAGGTGCTGACCTATGAGGTGGACCAGATCCTCATCGTGGAGCCTCAGGAGGTCGGCGCGCTGCAAATCGAGGAAGGGAAAGACTACTGTACACTGGTGACCTGCACCCCCTACGGCATCAATACCCACCGGCTTCTGGTCCGGGGGCACCGGATCGACAATATCGAGGAGGCCAAAACCGTCCGCGTCACAGCCGACGCCGTCCAGATCGAACCGCTGCTGGTGGCTCCCATTGTGGCGATCCCGATCCTACTGTTACTGCTGATACTGCTTCTGCTGCCAAAGCGGCCCAAAACGAACCACGGAGGTGACGACGACGATGAAGATCTGTAAACGGCTCAGCGCGCTGCTGTTTTCGCTGCTGGCCGTGGTCCTTCTGCTGCCGGCCGGCGCTTCCGCGGCGGGAATCATTGACTTGGGCCATGCGCACAGCCTGACCGTCACCGCGGTCTATTCAGACATGCCCATTTCCGGGCTGCGGCTTGACGCCTATCTGATCGCCAATGTGGATCAATACGGAGAACTGTCCGTCATTGACCGCTATGAGGACTATGAGGAGGAGCTGGATATCCGGGGCAAAAATGATGCGGCGTGGCAGAACATGGCCCAGATCCTGGCCCGGGAGATCCTGCTGGATCCGGACCTGAAGCCCAGCCGTTCCGCCGTGACAAATTCCGACGGTGTGGCAGCGTTTACGGATATCCCTATGGGTCTTTACCTCGTTCCGGGCAGCACCATTCAAAAGAACGGCTATGTGTATTCCACTTCTCCCTTTTTCGTCATGCTGCCGGAACAGGATCTGAGCAGCACCACATGGAGCTACCATGTGGTGGCCAACGCCAAGCCCGGCCAGGAACCAGTCCGGGCGAACTACGAAGTCATCAAGGTCTGGAAAGACCGCTGCCACAAGGATCAGCGCCCCAAATCCATCACCATTTCTCTGATCTGTGACGGAGAGGTGTACGATACCGTCACCCTTCCTCATGAGGGGGCTTGGCGCTACACCTGGGAGGATCTGGACACCAATCATCAGTGGACGGTGACGGAGAAAAAAGCAACCGGCTACAAGGAGCCGACCGTTCAGCAGGAGGGCTACCGCTTCATTGTCACCAACACCTGTAACAAGTCCACAACGTCGACGGGATCAGGCAAGTCCACCCTGCCCCAGACCGGACAGCTATGGTGGCCGGTGCCGGTGCTGATCGCTGTGGGATTGCTGTTCGTTGTCATCGGCTTGATTCGCCGCAGGAGTTCGACGGATGAGCAGTAAAAAGAAAAATGGCAGAAATCAAACGGGGCTGCTGTCGATTACGATTGGGCTGCTGCTGATTGCGGCGGCTCTTTTCCTGACAGCCCGCAATCTATACGACGAATTGCGCGCAGAACAGTCCGCCCGGCAGGTTATCAGCCATCTGGAGGATTTGACCGCCGGGACTGCCCAGGAAGCTTCCACGAATCCATCCGTGGATCCGGAGCCAACGGTGGGCGAAGGGCAGATAGCCGTCCCGGACTATGTGCTCTGCCCCGATATGGAAATGCCGGTTGAAACCATCAACGGGATAGACTATATCGGTGTTCTGCAAATTCCCGCTTTGGAACTCGAACTGCCAATCATCAGCCAGTGGAGTTATCCAAACCTGAAAACCGCGCCCTGCCGGTACAGCGGCTCCGCCTATCTGAATGATCTGATTATCTGCGCCCACAACTACGCTTCCCATTTCGGCAACCTGAAAAATCTGAGGGAGGGTGATCTTGCCACCTTCACGGATATGGACGGGAATGTTTTCACCTACAGGCTAGTGGAGCAGGAAATCCTTCTGCCGGCCGCTGTTGAGGAAATGGAGAGCGGCGACTGGGACCTGACCCTGTTTACCTGCACGGTCGGCGGTCAAAGCCGTGTGACCGTCCGTTTTGAAATCGTCACGGACAATTGAATATCAGTATGCGCACCGTCATGCAGAAGCGGCTTCCCATGTTTTGGGAAGCCGCTTTGGTTATTGGATGGCACGCTGGCATTCACTTTCGAGTTTGGCTGCGATTTCCTGCGCATCTGTGGTAATGATGCTCTCCGTCAGGGTGTAGGCATCATCCCGGCCCGGGTTGATTTGCAGATAGACCTCCACAAAATTGCCGTCTGAATCATAGCGGAAGGTTGCGAAGTAGCAGGGTGCGGCATCCTCGGTGTCCTCAAAGAGGGCGTCGATCCGGAACAGATAGCTGTCCCCTTCTTCGCCGGACAGCGTGTCCATGTAGGTCACATAATGCCTGATGAAATTAAAATTTCCAAGCCACGGGCCGCCCCATTCCTGCGGTGGCTCCGTTTCCCTCCATTGCGCTCCCCCGCTGGTTTCACTGGTGAAGTAACGGTCATTCCCATACAGTTCCCCCAGATTCCTTCCATCGGCATTGGTGGTGAAGCGCAGAAAGCCGATCTCACTGTCATAGCAGAATGTCTCAATACAATTCTTTTCGGGGGTATTCTGGTATCGGCACTGGGTTTGGAGCAGGACGGGGGAATCCTGCAAACCATTCATCACCGCCTGCGCTCTGGCAAAGGCGATATCCTCCGGGGTTTCGGATGGTTCTGTGGACTGGACGGACGGCTCCACATACTCCACCGCCTTGGAAAGGGCGTTCTGCTCGTCTGTGTCCAGCTGGATTTCGTCCATCCAGAAGTCATAGACCATGTTCCCCGCCACTCGGAAGCTGTGGCTGCGCTGAACGGTAGGATTCTCAAGATCATCCACGACTGTGACCGAACATCCATTGCTGTCACGCCAGAAGAACATACCCGAAATTGTCAGGTCCGGGTCCTCCAGATCCGGGATGCCCACGTCCTCCAGCCACACGAAAGCTTTGTCATTGGGGTCGTACACGCCGTCGGGAATGGGATAGCCCGAAAGGCCGCCCACCGCACTGGTGCCTTTCCAGAAGGTAAGGCTTCCATCCGATGCTGTCTCACTGGTAATGCCGTTCGGAAGTGTTCCGATTACGTAAGGGAGGGAAATCAGCATTTCATTGCTTCCGGTCAGGGCCTTCAGAACGGTGTCCATGGTCTTTTCATTTGTCAGCCGAAAATCGAACCAGACATCATAAACCACGTTGTCCTGTATAAAGAACGTATGGTAGTGGTCGATCATGCGCTCCTCTCCGGGCGGAACGTCACTTTCAAATCGAATCTCCCAATCGCCGTATTCCGAACCGGAAGCGGATTGCAAAAGGCTATCGTTGTGCATATCCGGGATGCCCACGTCTGCCAGCCATGTATAATCCGCATAAGGATTTCTGACAGTTTCCGGGATCTCATAGCGGACGATCTCACCGATGGCGGGGCCATCTTCTACAATATAGAAAATACCGTTTGGCGCTAGTTCGTAGGTGATCCCGGCAGGGGGAGCGTCCACGTCCAGGGGGATGGCAGCTGCCTGGGGCTTGCTCAAGCTGACGCTGTCCAGAATGGCTTCCATGACCTCGGGCTTCACCGTCAGCTTGTCGAACCACAGATCATAGATCCAATCTTCATAGGAATACAAATTATGCTGGCTGTGCACTGTCCACTCGTCATTATGGAATTCCAAAGCGGCAATGCTACCCGGTGCGCTGGCTGCAAACTGCCAGTCTATTATTTCATCCTGCCATTGCGAAGGGTCGAGGGATTTCAGCCACTCCGAAAAATCGAGGGATTTCAGCCAGTCCCAGCTGTCCGCGCTGTAGTTGTCTGGAATACGGAATGTATTCACACCGCCGACAGCAGTTTCCTCATCGAGGAATACCCAATAGGATACATCTAGTCCATTATCTGTCTGTTTGTAGGTTTCCTTGTCCCGAATTTCTACTATACACCCTTCTGAGACCTTGAAACGGAGATCACCGATGATTATGGTTGCCGGGCCAACAGTTTGCCGCAATTCTTCCGAGGACGTTTCACTTTGTCTCGGGTTCAGTGCACAGGCCGCCGCGATTACAATGCACACAATCACGCAGACAACGCTCACACAGACCTTGGGCTTTTTCCACCGGGCCATATTCCGCACCCGGCCCTTGGTGTCACCCTCGCCGAAGGCAAGGGGCATTCCGGCGATTGTCTTATTGTGGGTGGCAAGGCGCAGAAGGGCCTGAGAGTAGTCCGCCCGGACATCCTCGCCCAGCTGCCTGATGACTGCCTCGTCGCAGCTCATTTCCATGTCCTTCCCCGCGAGATTGAAGGCCAGCCATACCAGCGGGTTAAACCAGTGCAGGCACAGGGCGGCGTAGCCCAGCAGCTTCCAGAGATGGTCACCCCGGCGGATGTGGTGCCGCTCGTGGGCCAGGATAAAGCGGCGCTCTTCCTCCGGCGTGCCGGAGGGCAGATAGATTTTGGGATGGAAAACGCCCATGACAAAGGGGGACGCAATGGAATCGGCGAGATACACCTCACCTTGATAGGGTATCGCTTCCGTTAATCTGCGCCGCAATGTGAGATACTGGGCGACGCTGTAAAGTGCCATGATGGACGCTCCGCCAAGCCAGATATAGGCCGCAATTTCCATGGGGGAAGCCACCTTCTTTGGCTCTTCCGCTTCCTGTACGGCGGTCTGCTCCTGTTGGGCCTGTGCGACAGCTCTGCTATAGCTGACCGCCTGCTGAACAGGCTGATAGGATACGGAACTGATACCGGGGGTGGTGGTCACCGGGATGGGTTTCAGCACGGACAGTCCGGCGGTGATGGACAGGGGGCACAGCAGCCGGAACAGCACCACCGCCCACAGGGCGTAGGAATAGATTTTCGGCTGCCGTTTCAGACACAGCCAGGCCAGCAGCACCACGGCAATGACGATACTGCCGGTAAGGCTCATGTTGAGAATTTTCGCGAATATGGCCTGCATACCATCACCTCCGCATGGAATCGATCACCTTTTGCAGTTCGTCAATTTCCGCGTCGGACAGCTTCTTCCTACTGCCAAAGGCCGCAAGAAAGGCGGGCAGGGAGCCTTGAAAGGTGTCCTCCACGAACTGCTCGCTCTGCCGGGCGTAGAATTCCTCCCGGCTAACCAGAGAGGTCACGGTGCCGCACTGATTCTGGAACAGGCCCCGGTCGCAAAGGCGTTTCAGTACGGTGTAGGTGGTGGTGCGCTTCCAGCTCAGCTTTTTTTCCGCAAGCTCCGCCAGGCGGCGGGAGGTCAGCGGTTCGTTGTTCCAAATAATGTCGGCGAAAATGGATTCCACTTCGCCAAGTCTGTATTCTGCCATAGGGGTTCCTCCTTTGTTCTACCATTTGTAGACAAACATATTCTACAGCAAGTAGACAACTTTGTCAAGCAAAAAACCTTCCCCTTTGGGGAAGGTCAGCTTGTCAAAAAGGTCTCCTAATAAAGATGTCATTGCGAACCAGTGACCGATGTCACTGGTTCGCAATCCGCATCCCCATGCAAGTCAGACAGCACATATTCTTGATGATAAGGGACAAACCGTTTAGGTTCCCGATGGGCATTACCGTGTCAAAAGGAATGTCCAACGCTTCGAAAAATCTCATCTCATCATCGCAGATGC
This sequence comes from Eubacteriales bacterium, assembly GCA_030539285.1. Classification (GTDB taxonomy): domain Bacteria; phylum Bacillota; class Clostridia; order Oscillospirales; family Oscillospiraceae; genus Faecousia. Next base: position 6,996 of record JAUNSH010000016.1, on the reverse strand, counting down.
TGAAATGAAACCAGTCGTTGGAGAACTGCGCGCCGTATGCACGATACAGCTGCGGGGTGCCCTCACGATACAGCATAAAGGAATCTGGCTCTGTGATCCTATCCTCACCATTCAACGTAAAAATTGCAGGGGTTTTCAGGAGAAGCAAAAGAAAGTCCCCCGAGCCTGTTGGACGCCGTATCTGAAAATCAGCGTCATGGCAATGGTTGTAACAGATATTATTGATATGCAATTTCCGCACCTCCCAATATACCATGTATTTGTTATATACGATTTTACCCTACAAATCAACCCGGTGTTTTTGAGGCCGATGATGGTGTGTGCTTATAAATCTGCACGCTGCCGCTGATATGTGCTGTATTTCTTATGTGAAAGCAGGATATGTCAGTGTTTTAGCAGGATGTTATATTGAAAGATGCGGCACATAATTTATAATTCAGGATAGGAAGAACGGATTTACCGGAAAGGATATGATCGAAAATGAAAGCAGAGATCATGATCTCAAAAGACAACATTATCAGCAGGATAGACAACCGAATTTACGGCTCCTTTGTGGAGCATCTTGGAAGGGCGGTTTACGGCGGTATTTATGAGCCCTCCCACAAAACGGCTGATGAAATGGGCTTTCGTACGGATGTTATGCAGATGGTAAAGGCACTTGGTGTCCCCATTGTGCGTTATCCCGGAGGAAATTTCGTATCGGGCTACAACTGGGAGGACGGAACGGGAGATAAGGCAAAGCGCCCCAGGAAAATGGAGCTTGCATGGCAGTCGATCGAAACCAACGAAGTCGGCATCGATGAATTTCAGGAATGGGCAAAGCGTGCGGGCAGCGAGGTAATGATGGCTGTTAATCTTGGAACAAGAGGCCCCGATGAGGCACGAAATCTTGTGGAGTACTGCAACAGCGAAACAGATACCTATTATGCGCAGATGCGCCGCGGAAACGGTTTTGAAAAGCCCTTCGGAATCAAGCTGTGGTGTCTTGGAAATGAAATGGACGGTCCCTGGCAGATATGCAGAAAAACACCCTATGAATACGGGCGTATTGCCTGCGAAACAGCAAAACTTATGAAATGGACAAATTCATCAAGCAGGTGGCGGCAATATGTGACGAGGTCAAGCTGGAGAAAAAATCGGACAAAACCGTGAATCTCTCTTTTGACGAGTGGAATATTTGGTTTCACAGCAGTGAGCAGGATCAGAAGATCCCCAAATGGCAGGTGGCACCGCCCCTCCTGGAGGATGTGTATAATCTTGAGGATGCCGTTGTGCTGGGAAGCCTGCTGATAACCCTTCTCAACAACAGTGACAGAGTAAAGATCGCCTGCCTTGCGCAGCTGGTAAATGTCATTGCCCCGATTATGACCGAAACGGGGGGCAGAGTCTGGGCGCAGACGATTTACTATCCGTTCTTGTACACCTCCCGCCACGGAAGAGGTACAGCGGTGAGGACATTCTGCCAGTGTGGCAGTTATGATGCGGGAAACAGGAGGAATATTCCCTTTATCGACTCTGCGGCTGTTCTCTCGGAGGACGAAAACGAGCTTGCTGTTTTTGCCGTAAACCGTTCTCTGGACAGCGAATGCGCGCTCAGCCTCCATCTGCTGGGCGGCGGGAATTACTGCCCCTGTCAGCACATTGCGCTTGAGGGCAGCGACCTGAAGGCGGTAAACACTGCCGATGAACCCGAAAAGGTCATTCCCGTTGTCAAGGATATTACAGGCGGGATCACCCTTGCACCCCATTCCTGGAATATGATTATTCTAAAAAAAAGGAGAATGCAGAATGAAAAAGTTTGAAGGATATATGCGCGGAATCAATCTGGGCGGCTGGCTTTCACAGTGCGCGGATTATTCCGAGAAGCATTACAGCGAATTTATTACCGAAAGCGATCTCAAAACGATCTCCGAATGGGGGCTTGACCACGTCCGGCTGCCCATTGACTACAATGTGATTGAGGACGAGGATGGTCTGCCGCTGGAAAACGGATATCGGCACATTGACGATTGCGTGGAGTGGTGCGAAAAATATGGGCTGAACCTGATCCTCGACCTGCACAAAACAAAGGGATTTTCCTTTGACAACAAGCCTGAGGACAATGTTATGTTTGACAGTCCCGAGCTGCGGGACAGATTTGTTTCTCTCTGGCTAAATATCGCCTCGCGCTACGGAAAGAAACGGAACATCACTTTTGAACTGCTCAATGAGATCGCAGAAATCGACAGCAGCTGCTGGAATGCCCTTGCTTCCCACGCAATTTCCAGAATACGGCCCCTGGCTCCCGATACCAAAATCATCATCGGCGGAACGCAGTGGAACAGCGTCCATACGCTGGCTCTGCTTGATGTTCCCAAGGATGAAAATATTGTGTATAGTTTTCACTTCTACGAGCCGTTTCTTTTTACACACCAGCACGCATATTGGCAGCCCATTGTCGCGGATCGGTCTATGAGATATCCCGGAAAAATGGAGGAATACCGCAGGGTCTCGGAGGAAATTGGCTGCTTTGGTTCGGGGCTTTGGGATGCCGACACAATGGGCGCGGAATTTATGGAAAAGCTCATTGTTGAGGCTTTGGACGCTGCCGAAAAGGCGAATGTTCCTATTTACTGCGGCGAATACGGCGTTATTGACCGTGCCGAAATAAGCGATACCGCCATATGGTATGAGGATATCCACAGCGTTTTTGAAAAGTACGGCATCGCAAGAGCGGCATGGACGTACAAGGACATTGACTTTGGTATCAGCGGTGAACACTATTCGCAGCGGCTCCCCCAAATCATAAAGTCCCTTTGAAAGGAAAGTCACTATGGAAAAATACCTTGACAGTTCCCTTGGCGCGGAAGAAAGAGCGATCGCGCTGACCGATGCAATGACGGTGGATGAGCAGGCTTCTCAGCTCCGATACGATGCTCCTTCCATAGACAGGCTGGGGATTCCCGCATACAACTGGTGGAACGAGGGACTTCACGGCCTGGCACGTTCCGGCGTAGCCACAATGTTTCCGCAGGCCATCGGCCTGGCGGCCATGTTTGATACAGAACTGACGCAGAAGGCTGCGGCTATAACCGCCGAGGAAGCCCGCGCAAAGTATAACGCGTATACAAAATACGGCGACAGAGATATCTACAAGGGGCTGACCATCTGGGCACCCAATATCAATATTTTCCGTGATCCCCGCTGGGGCAGAGGGCATGAGACCTATGGCGAAGATCCGTACTTGACCGCGGAAAACGGGAAAGCCTTTGTTAAGGGACTGCAAGGGGAAGGAAAAACAATGAAAGCTGCCGCCTGCACGAAGCATTACGCGGTACACAGCGGTCCCGAAGCGCTGCGTCACGAGTTTAATGCCGAGGTTTCCCCAAAGGATATGGAAGAAACCTATCTTCCCGTCTTTGAAGCACTTGTCAGGGAAGCCCATGTGGAAGGCATCATGGGAGCGTATAACTGTGTAAACGGCGAGGCTGCCTGCGCGAGCAGTTTTCTTATGTCCAAGCTGAAGGAATGGGGCTTTGACGGGTACTTTGTATCCGATTGCTGGGCGGTACGGGATTTCCATGAGCATCACGGTCTTACGTCGAATCCGATTGAATCCGCGGCGCTTGCCATTAAATCGGGATGCGATGTAAACTGCGACTGTACTTATGTGTATCTTCTTGCCGCACTGAACAAGGGACTTATCACCAAAGAGCATATCCGAAACGCCTGCATACACCTTATGCGGACAAGGATAAGGCTTGGTATGTTCGATGATAAAACAGAATACGACGATACTCCTTATACGATCGTTTCGTGCAGAGAGCACAAGGCGGTTTCGCTGCAATGTGCGGAAAAGTCCATGGTATTGCTGAAAAACAACGGGATCCTTCCGCTGAATGAAGGCCGGCTGCGGACAATTGCGGTCATCGGTCCAAACAGCGACAGCAAAATTACGCTGGAGGGAAACTATAACGGTACTGCGGATCAGTATGTTACCTTCCTTGACGGCATCCGGGAACGCTTTGAGGGCAGAGTCATTTATGCAGAGGGCTGTCACCTTTATAAGGACAGGGTGTCCGCTCTGGCGCAATCGGGAGACAGATATGCGGAGGCACTCGCCGCTGCGGACTGTGCCGACCTGGTTATACTTTGCGTTGGTCTCGACGCCACCATCGAAGGCGAAGAGGGCGATACGGGCAACGAGTTTTCTTCGGGAGATAAGAAGGATCTGCGTCTGCCCGAATGTCAGCGCATCCTGATAGACAAGATCATGCACACAGGGAAGCCCGTTGTCGTTGTATGCGCCGCGGGAAGCTCGGTAAATACCGAGTGTGAGCCGGATGCGCTTATCCACGCATGGTATCCCGGCTCGGAAGGAGGAACGGCGCTTGCGAAGATCCTTTTTGGAGACGTTTCCCCTTCGGGCAAGCTGCCTGTTACATTCTACGAGTGTTCCGATATGCTTCCCGACTTCACCGATTATTCCATGAAAAACCGCACCTACCGTTATGCGGAAGATAATGTGCTGTATCCCTTCGGATACGGTCTGACTTACGGCAAACTTATTTGCACATCGGTTGAATATACAGACGGCAAGGCGGTTGTGACCGCGCAGAACATGGGTGACAAAACGGTGGAGGACGTTATTCAGCTCTATATCAAAGATTATTGTGAAAATGCTGTGCCGAATGTGAGCCTGTGCGGTTTCAAGCGGGTAACGCTTGCGGGAGGCGAAAAAAAGTTCGTAGAGATACCCGTACCGAAAAGAGCATTTACCGCTGTTGACGAAATGGGCAGGCGTAGCCGCTTTGGCGGCAGGTTTACATTGTACGCAGGCACGCATCAGCCGGATGAACGCAGTGAAAAGCTGTGCGGCACCAAGTGCGCCAGCACAGAAATCTTTTTTGACATTGGGTGAGGAATTCAATGTGCCCACTTCGGTAAATGACCGCATTACTGTTTCAGAATCTGATTTGACTCATTGGAGAGAAGGCAAACGAAAGATGAAAACCTCACACCAAGATGGAATGATGATTGAATTCGATTGTGAAGCCGTGATGCGTGATGGCACGATCATTCGATATGACATTTACCGCCCGGACAAGGCAGGGCAATACCCGTGTATTACGACCTATGGGCCATACAGCAAGGGGATGCATTTTTCTCAGGGATATAGCTTGTTTTGGCACGATATAAAGGAAAAGTATCCGAAGATTCTCAAAGGTACCAGTGGAAAATATATGAACTGGGAAACCGTCGATCCTGAAAAATGGGTTCCAGAAGGCTATGCGATCGCCAAAATTGACTCCCGCGGCTGCGGACGCTCGGAAGGGGTTATTGACAACTGGACGATTCAGGAAGCGGAGGATTACGCCGAGTGTATTGAGAAAATTGCCGCTTTGCCCTGGTGTGACGGCAATATCGCGGGACTTGGGGTTTCTTACTATGCCATTATGCAATGGGCCGTTGCCGCGCAATGCCCTCCTCACCTCAAAGCGATTATCCCATTCGAGGGCGCGTGTGATCTTTACAGAGAATTTGCGCGGCACGGCGGTATTGGGTCTGATTTTGTAAACGCCTGGTATCCGCTGCAGGTTGCAGCAGTTCAGCATGGTCTTGGAAAATACGGTCAGATCGGTAAAATCTCCGAAGACTCTCTGTCAGGGCCTGAAACACTGTCAAAAAAAGAACTCATCAAAAACAGAAGAAACTATTTTGAAGAGATTGAAGAAAACGAGCTGATGGATGCGGATGTTTACCGGCGCAGGCGGATCGACCTATCAAAAATAAAAATTCCCGTTTTGTCCTGCGGAAACTGGGGCGGAAACGCTCTGCATCTTCGGGGCAATACGGAAGGCTATCTGGCGATTCCTTCCAAAGAGAAATATCTGGAAATCCATGGACTGGAGCATTTCACGGAGTTCTACACGGATTACGGCAGGGCCATGCAGAAGGATTTTCTGGATCACTATTTGAAAGGAAAAGACACCTGGCATCGCGCGCCGGTTCATCTGAGACTGCGAAATGTTGACGGTTCCTTTACGGACAGAGATGAACAGGAGTGGCCGATTGCAAGAACGCAGTGGACAAAATACTATCTTCATCAAGACAGCAGCCTTTCAACGGATGAAAGCGATGACTTTCAGTTTTCATTCAAGGCAGACAGCGAGGGAATCAATTTCTTCACGGAGCCAGTGACAGAAGAACTGGAAATCACCGGCCCGGCGGCCGCATCCGTGCTAATATCTTCCTCGACCAAAGATGCGGACATTTTTCTTACACTCAGAGTTCTTGACCCCAACGGAAACGATGTATCCTTCGTTGCCGCCAATGACCCCCACGGCGTGATTGCAACAGGCTGGTTAAGAGCGTCCCATAGAAAGCTGGATGAGCAGAAGAGCCTACCATACCGTCCCTATCATACCCATGACGAGCTTCAGCCACTAAAGAACGGCGAGAAAGTACCAATGGATATCGAAATCTGGCCAACCTACATCATTATCCCCAAGGGCTACCGTCTGGGGGTTAACATCGGAGGAAGAGACTTTCGGTTTCCCACTCCGAATTTAACAAGTAAAGTAGACATCAGTCATTATCTGAAAAATCCCAAATTGATGATGGGAATGTTCCGGGCGCTTCCCATGAATCAGCTGTTCAAAATTCTTACCCATGAAAAGGTGTGGGACGGAAATGCGATGTATACGCACCATATGGATATGAAACGAAAAGAGTTTTTCGGCACCACAACGGTATATTCCGAAGCTGGTAATCGGCCATACCTTCTTTTGCCTGTTATCCCGGGCAAAAAAGCTTAAAGCAGAAATGGTAAGAAGAATTAACAGGAACGGCAGAAAGAAATAGGGCAGAAACAGAAATAAAAAAGCCGGTGTATCGCGAAACACGATACACCGGCATTCTATTTAGTCTTCTATTCCATGGAGCGCAGGGCCTTTCAAGTAGTTCTCCATCTCCCCGGACAGCACCAGACTGGCGTATTCCATCGGCGCGTTGTAA
>JAUNSH010000069.1 GCA_030539285.1 Eubacteriales bacterium | reverse complement strand
GACACAATTCATCCTCGGAAATCTTTTAAAGCTTTCAATCAGGTTTTAGTATTACATATCATAGACACCCATAATAACGATGCCCGCGAAGGTCACGAAAATGCAGACATAGTGCTTCCAGCTGAGCTTTTCCTTCAGGAACAGCCGGCTCCACAGAACGGAAACCATGCAGTAGGAGGCGATAATGGGAGCGGCGAGGGCGGATTCCCCGCTGGCTAAGGCGTAGATATAGGCCAGCTGTCCGGCAGTCTCAAAGCCAGCGCCAATGTATTTCGGCAGCTCCATTTTGGGCACCAGCTTCTGTTTCTTGATGACACAGGTGTAGAGGAAAGCGACAACGCCCGCCGCTAGAAAGGTCAGCTCATAGGCCACGTTGGCGGAATCCTCATTCAGCGTTTCCAGAACCAGATCGTCGGCGAAGGTGCCCGCCGCGTCCAGCAGGCAGTAGGCAATGGGCAGGGCCAGGGCCAGCCAGCTTTTGGCGTACTTGAAGTTGGAGGCCTCCTGCCGTGCGGCCCGAAGCTCGTCGTCCTCGCCCGCTTCCACGAAGCCCAGACCGATGACACCGGCGCAGGCCAGCACGATGGCGAGGTATTGGGGAGCCGCCATTGGCTCGGCAGTCCCGGTCACGATGGCAATGACCGCCACCAGCGCGCCGCTGGCGTTGCAGATGGGCGACGAAATGGACAGCTCAATGTAGCGCAGGCCCACATAGCCCAATGTCATGGAGCCGATATACAGCAGGGAAACGGGCAAGTATGTCCAGATGACTGCCCACGAAATCTCCACACCGCCCACGAAAATTTCGTACAGCGCGTGCGCTCCCATGACCACGCCCACGGCGATGACCATTTTGTACTGGCTATACTTGTCTTTGGGATCCCGGCAGCCGATCTTGGAGAAGAAATCGGAGCCTGACCAGCACAGCAGGGCGATGATAGAAAACCAGAACCAACTCATATTCTAACCTCTCAATATTCTTTATGCTATCATGCTTATCGGTTTCATGCAGCGAGCCAACAGATAAGAATTTACCAATCCGTAGGGCGGGGTCATGACCCCGCCCTACGAATCGGCAACTTCTAATGTGACTTGCCGTTTTTACAGCTTCACAAGCCCCGCGTCCACCATTTTCTGCAAGCTCATGAGGATGCCCAGCTTGGCATTGTACCAGGTCAGGCCGCCCTGAAAATACACGGCGTAAGGCGGACGGATGGGGCCGTCGGCGGACAGCTCAATGGAGCTGCCCTGCACAAAGGCGCCTGCCGCCATGATGACCTTGTCTTCATACCCGGGCATATCGCCGGGGTAGGGGGTAGCGAAGGAGTCCACCGGGGCCGCAGCCTGAATGCCCTTGCAGAAGGCGATCATGCCCGCCTCGCTGCCCAGCTCCACCGCCTGAATGATGTCGTGGCGGCTTTCCGCGGCGTTGGGTACGCACCGGAAGCCCAGTGGTTCATAGAGGTTTGCGGCAAAAATCGCGCCCTTTTCCGCACCGGCCGTGACGGTGGGAGCCAGGAAGAAGCCCTGATACAATGAGGTCATAAGCCCTAAGTTCGCGCCAACCTCTTTGCCAAGGCCGGGGGCGGACAGGCGGTAGGCGCAGCGCTCCACGCACTCCCGGGTGCCGCAGATGTAGCCGCCGATGGGAGCAAGGCCCCCGCCGGGATTCTTAATGAGGGAGCCGACGGTCATGTCCGCACCCACGTCGGATGGCTCGATGGTCTCAACGAACTCGCCGTAGCAGTTGTCCACCATCACCAGCACGTCGGGCTTAAGCCCCTTGCAGAAGGCGATCAGCTCCCCGATCTGGGTCACCGAGAAGGTGGGCCGGGTGGCGTAGCCCTTGGAGCGCTGGATGGTGATGAGCTTGGTTTTGGAGTTGATAGCCTTTCGGATGCCCTCATAGTCGAAGGTGCCGTCGCTTAGTAAGTCCACCTGCCGGTAGGAAACACCGTACTCCGCCAGAGAACAGGGACTTTTGCGGATGCCGATGACCTCCTGTAAGGTGTCGTAGGGCATCCCCACGGGGGACAGCAGCTCGTCGCCGGGCAGCAGGTTTGCGCTGAGGGCCACGGTCAGGGCATGGGTGCCGCAGGTGATCTGGGGCCGCACCAGCGCGGATTCCGTGTGGAACACGTCGGCGTAGACCCGCTCCAGAGTGTCCCGGCCAAAATCGTCGTAGCCGTAGCCGGAGGTGGGCACGAAGCAGGCGGCGGAGACCTTGTTTTTCTGCATGGCCCGCAGCACCTTGGCCTGATTGTATTCCGCTACCTGGTCAATGGCGGCGAAGCGGTCCTTGAGACTCTCCAGCGCCCGCTCGCCGTAGGCGTACACGGCGGGGGAGATGCCCATTTCCTGATATAATTCCAGTAATTCTTTCATTTTCTAACCCTCGTTTTTTATTTGATTCAATAGTTGTTCCGCCAGATCATTCAGAAGCTCCGGCCGGGAAATGACCAGCCCGGTCTCCCGGTCACCTAAGATCAGCAGGGTGTCCCCGGGCTGAATGCCGAACAGCTCCCGGGCCTCCTTGGGAATGACGATCTGTCCCCGGTCACCCACCCGGGCGGTGCCGAATACCCGTTTTGATTTCCCCTTGCCGAGAATGTGTTTTCCTCCGGGCATAGCGACCCCTCCTGAACGATTTTATATAGTTGAAAGTTGAAAATTGAAAGTTGAAAGTTAAGGTGTCCCTGCGGGACGATTTTTAGTCTCATGCTCATGAAAAATCAATTATCCCCGAAGGGGATACCACAACGAGCAACTTTCAACTGATGTTTCCTGCGTCAATAAGCAATGTTCACCAATGGTACAAATTATAATTTATACAGCCCACAAAGTCAAGGCGGCATCCTTTCAAAAGCGGTGCAGAAACCGACGCAATCCTTGCAAATTGAGCAAAAAACACCCTCTCAACGTGCATGAGAGGGTGTTATTCAGTTTATGCCGCCGGTTCTTCCCAGTCGCCGTCCCAAATCACTTCCTCAGCCCCGGAAAAATCCTCTTCGTCCTCCGAATCGGCGGGTTCATCCTCCCAGGATTCGGTGGGCGGTTCGGTTTCGGCCTGCGTGGGCGGTTCGGTCTCCGGCTCCTCCACTACGGCGTAGATGTAGCTTACAGGCGCGTAATTGGAGGTGGTGATGTAGTCGGAGGTGAGCTTCTGGTCCGTGGACTTGTCATAGCGGACGCTGTAGCTCTTGACCTGATAGCCGTCCCGGCCCTCCTGAATGGTATCGTCGTGGCGGATGCCCTCGGCGTTGTCATAGGCATACTGCTTAAATTCCGTCTCCGCCGGGATGGTCTTGGTGATGTCGGAGCCAAGCATCCGGTAGTAGTCCCGTTCCTCCGTGCCGGCAATGCTGACGCGGACATAGCCGCCGCTATACTGGGCGCTGATGCGCACCGGGTAGGAAAGGCTGTTCCTGATGGTCAGACTGGTGTCCGCGTCAAAGCCCTCCTTGATGAAGCTGGGCAGGTAGCTTAGGTTACTGCGGCTGCTCACCGTCAGATCGGACAGCAGCGCGGCGCAGTACAGGGTGGAGCTGACCTGGGTCACACCGCCGCCGGGGGTGCTCTCCTGACCGATGTCTTCGGCGGCGGACTTGAAGCCCCGGGAAGTGCTGAGGGAGCCTACGGCGTCCTGGAAGTTCAGGCTCTCGCCGGGATTCAGCACCCGGCCGTTGATGGCATCGCAGGCAAGGCGCAGGTTGGTAAGCCTCTCGTCGCTGCCGGTGGCCCGGGTCTGGTATTCGCCCAGAGTGTCGGCGTAGAACCCGCTGGCGTCAAGGATATCCGGCTCGATGCAGCGCATGGGGATGCGCACCTCTTCGCCAAATTCCGCCTCGTCCAGCAGCTTTTGGGCGGCTTCCTTGTCAAATTCATAGCCGTAGGAGCCGGGAGTGGTCTTGCCGGTTGCGGCATCCACCGCGGCGTTCACAGGGGCAATGTAAAATTCCTTGTAGAGCTTCTCCAGATCAATGGGATCGGGGTCCTTCAGCGTCTCCACATCCTCCACGGTGACGAGGAAAGTGCGCTGGCTGTAGGCGTCCAGCACCTGATCGTAGACCTCATCGGGGTCAAAGCCCACGCCGGGCTTTCCCAGGGTGATGACCAGGGTCTGGGTGGGGGCGTTTTCGTTAAACTTATCGGTGGACAGCTCCGGTTCCGTGCCCTCCAGGCCGTAGGTGGTCTGCACCAGGGTGCTTCCGGAATTGCCGGCTTTTTCCGCCAGGAAAGAGCGGATATTGTCGGTTTTCAGGTTCAGATAGGACAGCAGCGCGATATTGTAGGGCTGGGTCTTCGATGCCTGATACGCTTCATCCCGTTCCTCCTGGGTGCCGGTGCGTCCGTAGGCGTAGGCTTCCTCCACGGCGCCGCTTGCGTCAAAGGACGCGCCGGAATCCTTGGGGGTGATCCGCAGCTGCGTACCGGACAGGTCGATGACCATATCGGTGGTGGTGTAGACATCCCCGATGGCTTCATTCAGGGCAGCGACGGCTTCCTTTTTGCTCATGCCGCCCACATTGATGTCACCGATGTACACATTGCTCAGAATTTTTTCGCCGTAGGGGTCCTTGGCGCTGCGGGCGAACAGCAGGATCACGCACACAATGACCATCACCGACACGGCGCACAGGGCGGCCGCCACCAGCTTGGAATTCTGCTGGCAGAACTCCACCACCTCGCTCAGCCATTGGGGTTTCCGGTTGGATTCCTGCTTTTCTTCCTCTGGTTCCTCGGGGATAGCATCGAAGGTGGGGCCGACCTTGGCCCGGGGTTTCACGCTCTGACCGGTGACCTGCCGGAAGGCCTCCTCGATCTGCCGGTCCTCGGCCTCCGGGGAAGGGACGCTCTCCGGGGCGGGGGTCACTTCTGGGGCCGCATCCGGGTTGGGGAACATCTCCGGGAAGGCGTCCTCCGTTGGAAAGGCTTCCTCATTGGCAGCCACATTCGGTATGGAAATATCGGGCACATCCGCATCGGAAGGCAGGGGCTGGGCCGCCAGGGCCACGTCCTCCGCCGTCACCTTGTGCTCATAGGTTTTGTGGGTCTTTTTCCGGGTCAAGTCCCGGTAGGCCTTTTCAATCTCCCGCTCCTCCTCCCGGTGAGGGCGGGGGCTGGAAAATTTACCCTGTGACATGGTGATGATCCTCCTCTTCGAGGGCTAATTTTGCAATATTATAGCATGAATTTCGGAAAATGCAATGACCGTAACAATTTATTAAGAAACTGCGCGTCACCGAAGGCGACAATTGAAAGTTGATAGTTGAAAGTTATGGTATCCCCTTCGGGGATGATTGAAACCGTTTTTTGCGGAGCTGTGAATTTTAACCATCCAGCGAAGTTTTGTAACTTTCAACTTTCCGTCAGGAGTTGCAGCAGCCTCTATAGCGGTCAATGAACACCTTGCTCTGCTTCAAACTGTCCACTCCGGACGCAAGCTTTAACCGCAGGGTCGGCTCCTTGGCGCTCGCAAGGAAGGTGACCCGGGTCTTGTAATCCGGGTCTGCGCACAGGGCGCTGACGGCTTCGAAGTTGAGGTTTGCCAGCGTGAACAGCACCTCGCCGGATTTCTGCTTGATATCCTTGATGCTGACCTCCTTGGCCTTGGCCCGGAGCAGGGCGATGTCGATGAGGTTCAGCACCCCTCTGGGCGGCTCGCCGTAGCGGTCCACGATCTCGTCCAGCAGGTCGTCGGCGTCCTCCTGTGTGCGGATGGCGGCCATGCGGCGGTACAGGTCCATCCGTTCCTCGCCCCGGGACACGTAATCCTTGTCCACGTTGGCAGTGACGTTCAGGTCGGCGGTGCAGTCGGGGGCCTTGGGGGCCGCGCCCTGCTCTTCCAGCACGGCCTCGTCCAGCAGCTTCAGGTACATATCGTAGCCCACGCTCATCATGTGCCCGGACTGTTCCGCACCCAGCAGATTGCCCGCGCCCCGAATTTCCAGGTCCCGCATGGCGATTTTGAAGCCGGAGCCGAATTCGGCGAAATCCCGGATGGCGGACAGCCGCTTTTCGGCAATTTCCGTCAGATTCTTGTCCGGGCGGTAGGTGAAGTAGGCGTAGGCGTGGCGGGTGGAGCGGCCCACCCGCCCCCGGAGCTGGTGAAGCTGGCTCAGACCAAAGCGGTCGGCGTTTTCAATAATCAGAGTGTTGGCGTTGGGGATGTCCAGACCCGTCTCAATGATGGTGGTGCACACCAGCACCTGAATGTCCCCGTCGGTCATGGCCTGCATCACGTCGCCCAGGGCGTCCTCGCCCATCTGTCCGTGAGCTACGCCCACCCGCAGTCCGGGTATCCGCCGCTGGAGGGCACTGGCCACCTGGTCGATGGTCTCCGTGCGGTTGTGGAGGTAGTACACCTGCCCGCCCCGCTCCACCTCCCGGCGGATGGCGTCGTCGATGACGGCGGTGTTGTGCTCCATGACGAAGGTCTGCACCGGGTAGCGGTCGGCAGGCGGCTCCTCAATGGTGGACATATCCCGGAGGCCGGACAGGGCCATGTTCAGCGTCCGGGGGATGGGGGTGGCGGATAATGTCAGCACATCCACGCCCTTGGACATTTCTTTCAGCCGCTCCTTGTGGGAAACGCCAAACCGCTGCTCTTCGTCGATAATGAGCAGGCCCAAGTCCTTGAACTGCACGCTCTTTTGCAGCAGCTTGTGGGTGCCGATGATCACGTCCACGGAGCCTGCCGCCAGATTCCGCAAGGTTTGCTGCTGTTGTTTCGGGGTGCGGAAGCGGCTCAGCACGTCGATGTTCACCGGGAAGCCCCGGAACCGGGCGATGGCGGTGGTGTAGTGCTGCTGGGCCAGCACCGTGGTGGGCACCAGAATCGCCACCTGCTTGCCGTCCATGACGGCCTTCATCACCGCCCGCAGAGCGACCTCCGTCTTGCCGAAGCCCACGTCGCCGCAGAGCAGCCGATCCATGGGGGTGGGAGCCTCCATATCCCGCTTGATGTCGGCAATGCAGCGCAGCTGGTCGTCGGTCTCGGGGTAGGGGAAGTTATCTTCAAATTCCTTCTGCCAGGGAGAATCCGCCGCGAAGGCGAAACCGGGCTGCCGCTTCCGGGCGGCGTAGAGCTGAATGAGTTCTCCCGCCATGTCCTTGGCGGCCTTCCGGGCCTTGGCCTTAGTTTTCTGCCAGGCATCGGAGCCGATCTTGTTCAGCCGGACGTTGGCATCCTCGCCACCGCCGCCAATGTACTTGCTGACGAGGTCCAGCTGGGTGGCGGGGACGAAGAGCGTGTCGCTGCCCTGATAGGCGATTTTGATATAGTCCTTCACGGCCCCGTCCACCTTGATCTGCTCCATGCAGACGAAGCGGCCGATGCCGTAATTTTCATGGACCACCAGATCGCCGGGAGTCAGGTCGGTGAAGGCGTTGAGCTTTTGACGGTTGGTGGAGCCGGTCTTTTTGGCGGCTTTGCGTTTCGGCTCGCTGCGGGCGATCAGCTGCCCCTCCGTCAGCACCGCCAGACGGCTCATGGGGTACTCCATGCCATAGGGGAGCGTACCCTCGGTGAGCAAAATCTGCCCCGGCTTGGGCAGGGTGGTCAGCGGTATGCAGATAAAGGAGGACAGATTTTTGCTGCTCAGCATCTCCTGCAAAATTTCCGCCCGCCGCCTGGTGCCGCAGAGCACCAGAGAGCCGAACTCCTGCTTTTGGTAGTGGGCAAGGTCCGAGGCGGCGGTGTCCAGGTTGCCGCCGTAGCCGGGCAGCTGCTTTGCGGTCATGGGCAGCAGCACCTTGGGCGGGCACTCCTCCGGGTAAGCCGAGCCGCCGAAGGTGTCAAAATACAGCACCGTCCGATTTTTAAGGCCATCGCAGAAGTCCTCCCACTGGCACACATAGTCGCACAGCTCCCCGGCCACCAGCCCGCCTTGCAGCATACTGTCCAGCTGCATTCCCATTTCGTCGCAGCGGGTGCGGGCGGCACGGTGGAGATTGCTCTGGTCGCAGAGCACCACCAGGGCGTTTTCCGGGATATAGTCCGCCGCCGTGGTCAGTTCGGGGTAAATGAGAGCCATGTATCGGTCAGAGGCGGGATTGTGGAGGTCATTTTCGTACTTCTCCAGATCCCGGCTCAGAGTGGTGATCAGGGCTTCATTGGGATTTTTCCGCCGCTTCTGCCGGGAAATCAGACTCCCAATATCCTTGCAAAGTCCGGCAATGCCCCTGGGATGCAGGCCGGGCTGGGTCTCACCCACGGGCAGGATGGTGACGGACTCAATATTTTCATTGCGTCGCTGGGTCTGGGGGTCAAAATAGCCCATAGTATCCAGCTCGTCGCCGAAGAACTCCGCCCGGATGGGCTGGTCGGCGGCGGGGGAGTAGAGGTCGAGGATGCCGCCCCGCAGAGCAAACTGTCCCGGCCCTTCCACCATGCCGCAGCGGCTGTACCCGGCGGCAACCAGCCGGGCTGTCAGCTCGTCCAGCGGGTATTCCTGCCCCACTTCCAGCGTAAAGGCGGCGCTTTTCAGCACCTCCGGGGGCATGGTGCGCAGGCTCATGGACTCCCAGCTCATAATTTGCAGCCGGGTTCGCCCCATGGCAAGGTCATACAGCTGCCGCAGCCGCTTCTGCTCCCAGGCCCGGGACACCACGGCAGCGTCATATAATGTCAGATCCCGCCCGGGCAGGATGGGGGCCGATTCCCCTAGGAAGCACTTCAGCTCCTCCTGAAGCCGCCGGGCCGCCATTTCGTCCTGACACAGCAGCACCATTGGCTTGTTCGTATCCTGATATAACCCCGCCAGAATGTGGCTGCGGTTGATCTGGCCGATACCAGTCACCGCCGCATTCTGCCCCTCCGCCAGAGCAGACAGGAGGGAACCGTATTCCGGCATGGATTTTAACATCGAAAGGAGTTTCTCCATAAAAACACCTCATTTCTTCACAACGTGGCAACGCGGAAAGAGAGGAAAATCTCTCTTTCCGTGGATAACAAATTGAAAATGGAAAGTTGAAAGTTATAGTATCCCCTCCGGGGATGATTGGAAAATTGACACAGGACAAAGACCCTGATTTTCAACTTTCAACTAACTCTCAGGGGTGGGAACCGTTGAAGCGGTTGGCGGCCTCGGGCACCCCGTGGTCGATGATGGCGAGGGCGGCATCAGCTGCGTTTTTCAGGGACACGCTCAACGCCTTTTCATCCTGTGCCGAGAAGGAGGACAGCACCCAGTCCGCCAGATCGTATTCCGGCGTAGGCTTGGCCCCAACGCCGATTTTGACACGGGGGAACTCCTGACTGCCCAGCTCCTGAATGATGGACTTGATGCCGTTGTGCCCGCCAGCGGAGCCGTTGGCCCGGATCCGCAGCCGTCCCGGCTCCAGAGAAATATCATCGAACATGACAATAATATTCTGGGGCGGGATCTTGAAGAAGGCGGAAAGCTGCAAAACCGACCGCCCGGACAGGTTCATATAGGTCTGAGGCTTCAATAAAAACAGCTTGCGTCCATTGTAATTGGTCTGATTGTACAGCCCCTGAAATTTCAGCTTATCGACCTTGACTCCCAAATTCTGAGCCAGAATATCCATGGCCCGGAAGCCGCAGTTGTGGCGGGAACGCTCGTATTCTTTGCCGGGGTTGCCAAGGCCCACAATGAGCCAGCTCTCGGCATTGCTCTTTTGAAACACCGCCAGCCCTCCTTTATCATCGCGTTATGTAATTTTATGCTTATTTGGTTAACGCAGTTGTTCCGAAAATTGGAATATATCATGCGTAGGGCGGGGTCAAGACCCCGCCGATACCGGTTCGATTAAATTCAACATTTGTTGAATTGTAATTGTAGGTTTA